>JAKBMM010000021.1 GCA_021831565.1 Planctomycetota bacterium | reverse complement strand
AATAATGTGGAATCTGAAGTTTATGGGGCATAAAAATCACAAAAAAAGTGCTCTGCAAAGCAAAAAGTGGCGTTTTTTTGCTGATTACGCCACTTTTGCAGAAACTGTCACAGGCCCCACCGGATGTTTTTGGCGCACGTCCCGGCGGGCATGGGTTTTTCCGGTGTGTCGGGACCGCCAATCACCGCGCCGCCCCAGTCACGCAGCCGAGTGGTGGAATCCCGCGGCCGTTTTGCGTCCACCTCCGCGCGGCTTTTCACGGTCGTGGATGGTAATAGAGCGGTGGTTGGTTTAAGAGGCATGATGGTTTGCGGTTACGGACGGCCGTGGATTTCCATCCACGGCTGCGGGGGAGGGCGACCATGGGGCAGCCGCGAGGATCGCAATCCCGCGGCCGTTTTCCGCGCCGCCGTGAACGGTTACAAATACTCCAAGATGTTGACCAGGTGCGGCAGGCTGGGTCCGATGCGACCCAAGGCATGGACTACCAGGCGGCGGAGACGAAGTCGTACGGCTGGGGTGGCCGGCCGCCCGGCGTGCTTACCAGCGCATGACCCGGCGCCGCCGGATCAGCGGAATAGCCATGCCGCCCAACGCCAGCAGGGCCAGCGACGCAGGCTCCGGGACGGGAAGGTAATCAACAGTAAACGCGCTGGTGGCGGTTGACCCGCTTTTGTAATCGGACAATCCGCGCACGCCAGCGCGAAAGACGTTGTTTTGTTTCATCCAAACTTGGTAGGTAGTTCCTCCGATATTGGAAGCTGAATCAATCGGCCCACTGAATGTTTTCCCGCTTGTGTTCTGCACACTCCCGGATGCGTTAAAAAACGATACCGTGCCAAAATTGGCGAGCGGGGGCGCCGGGTCTTCCACAATCCATTCCATAGATGACCTTGCCTGCAGCCCGTTTCCAGGTATGACAGTGGAGAAAGTAGCCTGAGGCCCGGCGGTCAAATCGCTGATGGACATCGTGAACTCTTTCGAAAAAATGCTGTAACTTGCCGATGCGGAAATAATGTCACCCGGTTTTATCGTGCCGAGAGAAATGTTATGCGGGAATTCTGGATACATTTCATACACTGGATAATAGATTGGATTGCCGTAGATGACGGTTTCTATGCCGATCTGCTCAACCGTGTTGTTGTTCCAGCCGTCAAACCCCACCCAGATCGCTAAATAAGAGGCGGCGCTTCCCGCCGGAGCCTGCATCGTCGGCATAGCCCACTCGGCGGAAACAGATGTGATGGTGTAACCGGAATCCGAGGGTAACGTATCGACGTAACCAGCCCAATTCGAGGTAGTATCAACGATTGGCGTCGCGTCAGCAATGCCCGCTCCGCTTGCAGCGCCTCCCATAGCCAACAGTCCGCAAGATAACAGTAGTGTGGTGGTACGCATAGAAACTCTCCCTCGAAAAAATGCAAACCGCGGCGCTGCAACATTAAGATCGGCCGGAATTTCCGCCTTATGCGCCCGGAAAAATTCCAGTCGCTACGAGCGGCGGCCAAGTTATCTATATTAATTATACGCTTTTTTAAGAATTTGTCAAAAAAGTATCCATCATCCTCACGCCGCCACCAGTTTCCGGGCCACTTCCACGGCGCTGGCGGCCTCGGCGGCGTAGGCGTCGGCGCCGATCTCATCGGCGAAGGCCTGCGTAACCGGCGCCCCTCCGATAATCACCTTCACTCCCGCCAAGCCGGCGGCGCGGACCGCGTCCAGCGTGGTCTTCATCGCCGGCATGGTGGTCGTCAGCAGAGCGGACAGACCGATCAAATGAGCGTGGTGCTCACCGGCGGCCGCAACAAATTTTTCCGGCGGGACGTTGGCGCCAAGATCGATCACGTTAAAGTTTGCGCCTTTCCACATCATGGCCACAAGATTCTTGCCGATATCGTGCAGGTCTCCCTGGACCGTGCCCACCACGGCGGTGTGGTGGGGGCGAATGCCGGCCTTGACCAGCACCGGCTCCAACAACGCCATGGATTCTTTCATCGCCCGCGCGGCGATGAGCATCTCCGGGACAAATATCTCATTGTTCTTGAAGCGGCGGCCGACATCATCCATCGCCGCCACCATCGCATCGAGAATCACTTGAGCGTTGACTTCGTCCGCGATGGCCTGGCTGGTCAGGGCCGTGGCCTGTTTGCGGTTGCCTGATTTAATGGCCGCGGTGAGCTGGTTTAACATGGCGGCGTCCATATATGGGATCCCCAAAAAGCGAACTTTTCACATTTTCGGATCATATTAACCGGAATGCGGCCGTCATTGTCAAGCACCCCCGGCGGTTCATCGCCGGCGGGTAAGTGGCAATTTTTCCGGCCAGTCCGCCGGTAGGCCGGGAGCAGCCGGGGAAGCGGCGCGGCGTCCGGCGCGGACCTGGCGGCGGCATTTATGTTGCCGGTTCCACGCCGGCATTCCCGAAAAAATTGCCGCGTCGTTGCCATACCAGCGGAAAATGATCCCCTTCGATATTGGCGCCATGGGGAACCTGGATGAACCGTTCCATGATATGGTTGCCGCCTTGCACGAATACCGTGCGATCGTTCATAAAGTGCAGAGCAATGGCCCGCCGCGGCCGGCCGCTGCGGTTGGCATGTGAACCGTGCCAGGTCAGAGAATGGTGTATATGCATGTGTCCTTTTTTTACCGGGCACAGCCGCGCGCGCACGGGCCGGCCCTGGAATTCGGCCGGCAGGGCGTCGAAGGATTTGATTTGATGCAGAAAATCAATGTTGTTGCCCCAGCGGTGCGAACCGGGAACCATGGACATGCAGCCATTATCCTCCGCGGCGTCGTCCAGGGCGATCCAGCAGGTGGCCTGCTGGTCTTTCGGCGTCAGGCTGGGCCAGTAAGGACTGTCCTGGTGCCACATGTTCACCCCGCCCGTCGCCACCGGTTTGTATTGTATCTGGTCATGCCAGAGGCGTATGGCGTCGCCTTCGAGCACCTGCGCGATTGCCTCGGTAATCCGCAGATTAAAAACCAGCTTGCGGAACGCTTCGGAAGCTTCCCAGATATTCACGATCTGCCACACCGGTGCATCCTCTTTGCCCAGATTACCAATAGCCACCGGCTGCGGCACATTCGCCTTGTCGCGGTCCGCCAGAATCCGCAGCGTTTCCGCGGCCAGGGCATCCGCTTCCTCCGGCGTAATCACCGGCCCGGCATTGATAAAACCATCGCGCTGGAATGTCGCAACCTGTTGGGAATCAAGCATCCATATCTCCTTGCCTTGCGGCAACCAAGCACCCCCGCCGCGCTCTGGGTTCGAACCATTCGGGCGGAGCGGCCAGCCTCGTCATCATCCATTTTTCGCCGCCGGCATGCCGATGTACATGGCTTATCGGATCATCCGATGTACGGGAGAATCATGATAAAAACGGCCGCGCGGCCCCGACCATGGATCATCAGTTAATTAAACGATATATAAAAATATTTATTTTATTCTCAGCGCCTTATTCTGCAGGGCGTGGAGCCGCCGGATGCCTGTCGCGGCCAGCCGGAGCATTGCCGCCAGTTGCCGCGTGGTGAATGTCGCCTGTTCGCCGGTCGCCTGCACTTCCACGAACGATCCATCCGCGAGCATCGCCACATTCATGTCCACTTGCGCGGCGGAGTCTTCCTGGTAATCCAGATCCAAAATCGCCCGGCCATGCAACAACCCCACGCTTAGAGCCGCCACCTGGCCGGTGATGGGGTTGTTGGCAAGGAGATTCTCGCGCCGGGCGCGGCGCACCGCGTCACACAGAGCCACGTACGCTCCCGTGATCGCCGCCGTTCGCGTGCCGCCGTCGGCCTGGAGTACGTCGCAATCCAGCCAAAGCGTGTTCTCCTTTAGTTCAACCAGGTTCACGACGCGGCGCAACGCCCGGCCCACCAGCCGCTGAATTTCCACGCTGCGGCCATCGGGGCGGGCGCCGTCGCGTTTTTTTCGATTCGGAGTGGCCGAGGGCAACATGGCGTACTCGGCGGTAAGCCACCCCCGTCCCTTGCCCTGGAGCCAGGCGGGAACCCCCGGTTCAATCATGGCGGTACACAGCACGCGCGTAGCGCCGCACTCCACCAGCACCGCCCCACCCGCCTGGGCGGTGAAGTGGCGGTGAAAGACAACTTTTCGCATTTGGTTCGACTTGCGTCCATCGTGTCGCATGAATGCTCCCATGATCGCCTCGCATAAGCGGGAAGATGACCCGGGGAAGGCCGCCTCCAGTACCGCGCTTTCGCGGCGGCGTCCGCGAGGGCCGGTTATTGTCCGCCGATCAGCGCCGCGAGCAAACCCTTCTGAAAGTGGAGGCGGTTTTCCGCCTGGGCGAAGACAATGCTCCGCGGGCTGTCCATCACTTCGTCGGTAATTTCCACGCCGCGGTACGCCGGCAGACAGTGCATGACCGCCGCCTGGGATGGCGCCGCCGCGAGCAATTCGCTGTTGACCTGGTACGGCCCGAACACGCGCAGACGCTCCTGCTTCTCATTTTCCCGCCCCATGCTTACCCAGGTGTCGGTGTAAATCACATCGGCGGACCGGATCGCTTGGCGCGGGTCGGCGCCGGTGGAACAATCAAATCCGGGCACGGCCTGACAAGTTCTCTGAATGCTCTGCGGATCGAGCTCGTACCCCGGCGGAGAGGCGATCCGGAATTTCAGGCCGAACGTCGCGCACGCCTCCATCAGCGAGCGCGCCACATTGTTGCCGTCGCCCACGTAGGCAAGCGTTAAACCGCGCAGATCGCCGCATCGCTCCTGGATCGTCAGCATGTCGGCCAGGGCCTGGCAGGGGTGGCTGTAATCGCTCAAACCATTGATCACCGGCCGGGGGCTGTGACGGGCGAGCAGTTCAATGGTTTGATGCGAAAACGTACGCGCCATGATCGCGTCGCAAAAACCGGAGAGAACCCGCGCCGCGTCGGGCACGCTTTCGCGCCGGCCCAGGCCGATTTCCCCCGGCGAAATGTAAATCGCCGCTCCCCCCAGGTGGTGCATCGCCGCCTCGAAGCTCACCCGCGTGCGCAGCGATGGTTTCTCAAAAATCATGGCCAGTGTTTTACCGGCGGCCAGGGGTTCGTTGCGCCCCGTGGCGCGATACTGCTTTTTCAGGCGCGCCGCCAGAATCAGCAGGCGTTCCAGTTGGGGCCGCGGGGTGGGTAGTACGTCAAGGAAATCGATTTTTCCCGGCGGTTGGAATCCGCTGGTCTGGGTCATGATCCATCCTTTGCGCGGCCCCGGGCGCCGCGGCGGGAAGAGCCGCGCGTTCGTGTCGGGGCGCCGGAGTCCCGCACAATTTCCGTGCCCACGCCCCGATCGGAATAAATCTCCAGCAACAGCGCATGCGGAAACCGGCCGTCGATGATGTGGGTTTTCTGCACGCCCCCCTCCAGCGCGATGAAACACGCTTCCACCTTCGGCAGCATGCCCTCGCCCACCTGGGAAGCGGCGATCAACTTTTCAATTTGCGTACGCGTCGCGCTGCGCAGCAGCGAAGCGGGATCGTCCTTGCGGCGGCGAATGCCATGCGTGTCCGACACCAGCACCAATTTTTCCGCCTGGCAGGCCGCGGCCACGCAGCCCGCCGCAGTGTCGGCGTTCACGTTAAGTTTGCCGCCGCCGGCGTCCAGCGCGATGGGGGCGATCACGGGGATAAAGTCAGACTGGGTCAGCGCCAGCAGCAGTTCGTTGTTGGCCCGCGTCACTTGCCCCACGCGGCCGATATCAATCCGCCGGTTCCCGGTGTCGGATAGATGGAGTTTTTCCGCGAACAGCACCGCGCTGCCCAGCGAATGCAGCGGCATCGCCTTTCCGCCCAGTTTGTTGATGCTTTGCACAATGAACGCGTTGATATCATTCACCAGCACGCGCTCGGCGATGGCCAAAGTACGTTCATCCGTGTACCGTCGACCCAGCACGAACCGCGCCTGAAGTCCCGCCTCGTTCATGGCTTGCGTGATGGCTTTACCGCCGCCATGCACCACGATCGGCCGCATCCCCACCGCCTGCATGAACACGATGTCGGTGAGCACCTTGCCCAGTTCGTCCCGGCTGTCCATGAACGAACCGCCCAGCTTCACCACCACGATTTTTTCATTGAAGCGCTGGATATAACCCAGCGCTTCAATGAGCACACCGGCTTTTTCCAGGACGCCGGGTTCCATGGGAATGTCCACAATGCTCTCCATTGTCAGGCCGGATCCCGTTGAAGCGAATGAGAATACGCAGCGACCCGCGCGATTTCAATAAAACGCGCCGGGATTTTTCACCGTTTCCCATATTCAGCGGTCATGCGGATCTTCCAGATACGTGTAACCCTGCAGGCCGGATTCATAGAACCGCAGCAACAAAGTTGATTCTTCAATGGAAATGGTCTTTTCCCGCACGGCCCGTTCGACATCCCGGCGCATGCGGGCCAGAAGTTCGTCGGCGTTGAACTGCACATACTCAAGCACTTCCCGCACGGTGTCGCCGCGCACCACTTCTTCCAGGTGAATTTCACCGGCCTCATCGATGTGCACATGCACGGCATTGGTGTCGCCGAGCAGGTTGTGCAGATCGCCGAGAATTTCCTGGTAGGCGCCCACCAGGAACGCGCCGAGAAAATAATCACCGCCGTTGTATTCGTGCAGTTCCAGCGTCTTTTTCACGTCGCGCAAGTCGATGAAGCAGTCGATTTTTCCATCGCTGTCGCAGGTGATGTCGGCGAGCACGCCGCGGCGCGTCGGTTCCTCGCCCAGGCGGTGGATGGGCATGATGGGAAAAAGCTGGTGGATGGCCCAACTGTCGGGCATGGACTGAAAAAGCGAGAAATTACAAAAGTAGGTGTCGGATAACTGCGCTTCGAGCGATTCGAAATCATCGCCGACATAATCGATTTCCTTGAGCACCTTGAGAATTTTTCCGCAAATGCCCCAGAAAAGTTTTTCGGTTAGGCTGCGCAGCCCCAAGCTCAGGTAGCCGAGATTAAAAAGGTTCAACGCCTCGTCGCGCTGCTGGGTGGCGTCGTGGTATATTTCCATGAAATTTTTCTTATTCACGTCGCGGTAGGCATCGAAAAGGTCCTGGACCGGCTGGGGAATTTCTTCGCCGGGTGGAAGTTCCCGCGGCACGTCGAAATAATTCAAGCCGCTTACGCCCAGCACGTTGAAGACCAATATGCTGTGGTAGGCCACCATGGCCCGGCCGCTTTCACTGATGATGGTGGGATGCGGCACGGAACATTCATCGCAGACGGTCTTGATGCGGAAAACCACGTCGCTGGCGTATTCCTGAAGGGTATAGTTGATGGACGATTCAAAATTGGTCTGGCTGCCGTCGTAGTCCACCCCCAGTCCTCCTCCGACGTCCAGATATTCCATGCCCGCGCCGGCGCGGGCCAATTCGGCGTACACGCGCGCGGCCTCGTTGAGCGCGTTTTTGACCATGCGAATATTGGTGATCTGGCTGCCCAGGTGGAAATGCAGCAGTTTCAGAGAGTCTTCCATCCCGCGCTGCTTGAGATAATCGAGCGCGCGCAGAATTTCCGTTACGAACAGACCAAACTTGCTGCGGGCGCCGCCGGAAGATTCCCAGCGGCCGCTGCCGCGGGTGGCCAGCTTCACCCGCACGCCCATACGGGGTCGCACGCCGTGTTTCTCTGCGTATTGGATCAGCAGCTCCAGTTCGGTGAACTTTTCGACGACCGGAATGATGTTCTTGCCGAGTTTCTGCGCCAGGATCACGGTTTCGATAAATTCATCATCCTTGAAGCCGTTGCAGATGATCGGCGTATCGCGGCCGTTGGTCAGCGCCAGCACGACCAGCAATTCCGGTTTGCTGCCGGCCTCCAGCCCCCAGCCATAGCGGCTCCCGGCTTGAAGGATTTCCTCCACCACGTGCCGCTGCTGGTTGACCTTGATGGGGTAAACCGAAATATAGCGGCCCTGGTATCCGTTTTCCTGAATGGCCGCATCAAACGCTCCGTGCATTTCCGCCAGGCGGTGTTTGAGAATGTCGCTGAAACGGATCAGGGTGGGAAGCTGGATGCCGCGGAGAATGAGTTGATCAATGAGTTTTTTCAGATCGATGGAGCGATCGGTATTTTTGTCGGGATGAACGGCAACGTTACCTTCGGCGTTGATCGAAAAATAGCCTTTACCCCACTTCTGGATATTGTAAGCCTCTGCGGAATCCTGAACCGACCAGCCTTTGAGGATATTCATCACGGATGGCGACATCCCAATACCATTTTTCACAAAAGAATCCGCCGCGAAAAACTTTCGGACGTTACTATACCAACTTCCCGGCCAATCCATATTCTCCGCAATTCTTGTCCAAGGCCCATGGGAGAAACCCATGGGAGAAAATAGCGGGCCCGCTATCTTCTCACACAGGCTCTGGGGAGCGTTACGGCTACGGACGCCATTTCTGAAGTTATCTTTCTTTGTCTGAACTCCGGCCGGGCGGAGCAGGGATTTCCACAGTTTCTTTCCCGGCGGGACGCTGGTAGACCACCCGGCCCGCACGGATGCTGTAACGCACGGCGCCTTTGACGATCCGTCCGGCAAAGGGAGTGTTGCGCCCTTTGGAGTGGAACTTTTGCGGATCCACACGCCAGCGCAACTCGGAATCAAATACCACCACGTCGCCGCGCAAGCCGGGGGAAAGCGAACCGCGGTCGCCGAGGCGCAAAATTCGGGCGGGATTGGCGGTCATTTTTCGAATTAACTCCAACCAGGTGAGGCGGCCGGAATGAACCAGCGCTTCGGCATAGAGTGGCAGAGCCGTCTCCAGACCCACGACGCCAAAAGGGGCCTTGTCAAATTCGAGTTCCTTTTCCTCACGGGTGTGCGGGGCGTGATCGGTGGCCAGGCAGTCGATGGTCCCATCGACCACACCTCCGACGCAGGCCAGCACGTCAGCGGCGCCGCGGAGGGGTGGATTTACCTTGAAATTGCTGTCATAGGAACCACAGGATTCGTCAGTCAACAGCAGATGATGAGGGGTTACTTCGGAGGTTACCCGGTGACCGCTTTTTTTGGCCTGGCGGACCAGCTCCACAGCCCCGGCGGTGCTGATGTGCTGGACGTGGTAGCGCGCGTTGATGCGGCGGTTGAGCAGGAGATCGCGGGCGATCATCAGTTCCTCGGCCACCGGCGCCGCGCCGCCCAGTCCCAGCCGCAGGGCAATGGCCCCGGCGTTCATCACACCGCCGGAAAGCGCCGGTTCTTCGCAATGCTGGCTTAACAGGCCGTCAAACATTTTGACGTATTGGAGCGCTTTGAGCATAACCGCGGCGGAACCGACGCCCGCGCCGTCATCGCTAAAGCCGATGGCGCCGGCTTCGGACATGAGCATCAGCTCGGCGAGTTCGCGGCCTTCGCGGGCCTTGGTGATCGCGCCGAAGGGCAACACGTCACAAAGATTCGCCCGCGCCGCCTGGGTGAGAACAAATTCCACCTGGGCGTCGCTGTCGATGGCGGGCGTGGTGTTGGGCATGCAGCAGACGCTGGTGAACCCTCCGGCGGCGGCGGCGGCCGAGCCGGAGGCGATGGTTTCCTTCTGTTCCTGGCCCGGCTCGCGGAAGTGCACGTGCATGTCGATCAGGCCGGGCGCCACGTAGCCGCCGGCGGCGTCGAGGATCGTCGCCGCGGGCGCCTGCGCGCGTAAACCGGGGCCTCTGGCGGCGATCCGCCCGTCCTCAATGAGCAAATCGACGGATTCCGGCCGCTCCCGCGCAGGGTCCAGAAGGGTGCCGTTGATCAGCAGTAGTTGGGCCGGGTTCATGGCTATAAGTATAAACGCCGTGTGGGCCGACGGCGAGGGCGCGTGCCGCGCATTGTGCGTGGAGCCGTCGTCCTCGGCGGTTATACTCCGCATCGTCTTTATGGAGAAAGTTTCCCAGCGGGAGCGATATTTCATGGGCGAGGCGAATCCGGACGTACTGATCGTTGGGGGAGGAGTCATGGGACTGGCCTGCGCCTGGCGTCTGGCGCAGCGCGGCTTGCGAACGACCATTCTGGAGGAAAACCGCTGCGGCCACGGCGCCAGTCGGGCCGCCTTGGGCGCGCTCTGGCCGTCGCCTCTGGCGAACGCCGGCCCGCTCCAGAATCTACAGCGGGCCAGTCTCTGGAATTTCGAGCCTTTCGTGCGGGAACTGCGGAGCGTATCCGGACTTGCGGTGGACTATCGGCGTCACGGCAAGCTGGAATTTCTCAACTCGCCCCGGGCCCTGGAAAACGCGCGGCGCCATGTCGTCGCCGCAATCGCCGGCTGGCCCGCTCTGGATTCCGGACAGGTGATGGAAATATTGAATCGCGATCAGGTGCTGGCCATTGAGCCGCGTCTGAACGTCGCGCCCCATGGCGCGCAGTTCTGCCGTTGGTCTGCGCAAGTGGAAGTGGAACAGATCCTTGCGGCGCTGGTCGCGGCCTGCCGGTTGGCCGGTGTGACCATCCGTGAGGGAAGCCACGTCGATCAAATTGAGATAGCGAACGACCGGGCGTGCGGCGCGCGGATGGGGCTGGAGCGACTTGCGGCCGGAAAAGTTCTTTTGTGCGCCGGCGTGGGAACGCGCTTGCCGGATTTATCGCACACCGCCGAACATCCCATCGTTCCCGTCAAAGGTCAGGCGCTGCTGCTGCGCGCCGCCGGGGGCTTGATCGGCCACATTGTCAAAAACGGTCCGATTTTTCTGGTTCCCTGGCCCGATGGCCGCATTCTGGTTGGTTCCACTACCGAACCCGAAGCCGGATTCGACACCACCAACACCGCCGCCGGCGTGCAAACGCTTCTACACGGAGCCGTGGAAATATGCCCCGAACTTAAAACCGCTGCGCTGGAGCGCATCTGGGCCGGTTTACGCCCGTCCGGGCCGGGCCATCGGCCGCTGATGGGCCGCGTGGGCAGAGTGGAAAATCTTTTTATCTGCGCCGGACATTACAAGATCGGTATCGGCATGGCCCCGTTGGCGGCCGAGTTGATGGCGGATCTGATCCTCACCGGGAAAACTCCATACGACATCAGCGAATTTGCTCCGACTTGATTCGGCATTGCCGATCTCACTTTCGGCACGCTGCGGCACGCTGCGGCACGCCAGAGACAATCCCAATTATTTAATGAACAACATCTCACGGTACGTCGGCAGCGGCCAAAGATCATCGGACACCATCGTTTCGAGTTTGTCGCCCAGCGTCCGCACCGCGTTCATCGCCGGAATGATTTTGTCGCGAGAGTATTTGGCGTGGGCCAGTGTATCGCCGGCGGCGTGGTGCTCGGCTATTTTCACCAGTTCGGCATTTTTCTTCTGCAGGTCGCTGATGGCGCCGGAAAGCTCCAGCAAGAAAGCCTCCTGTTCGCTCATGGTCTTGGCGGATATGCCCGCCGCCTTGGCCGCGGTGATGGACGACGCCACTTCCTGCTGGTACTTGATCGCCGCCGGCTGAATGATTGTCCGCGCGATCAGGGCCGTCATCTGGGCTTCGATTCCGACGGTCTTGATGTAGTTTTCGAGGTAGATTTCGTACCGGCTGTGAAGTTCCTTCGCGTTGAGCACCTTGTATTTGGTGAACAGATCGAGAGACGGTTTCCCGATCAGGTGCGGCACGGCGTCGACGGTGGTCTTGAGGTTCGGCAAGCCGCGTTTCTCAGCTTCCTTGTACCACTCCGGAACGTAGTTGTCGCCGTTGTAGATGACCCGCTTGTTTTCCTTGATGATGGAGGCCAGCACGGCCTGGATGGACTTGATGAAGTCCTTGCCGGCCTTTTTGTCGGCTTCCAACCGGGTGGCAATATAATCCAGAGACTCCGCCACAATGGTGTTGAGAACGGTGTTGGGGCCGGCGATGGATTGACCGCCGCCGACGGCGCGGAACTCGAACTTGCTGCCGGTGAAGGCGAAGGGAGAAGTGCGGTTGCGATCGCTCGCGTCGCGCGGCAGGCGGGGCAGAACCGTCACGCCAACTTCCATGTGGCCGCCGGCCTTGGCGCTCTTGGCGCCGCCGGCTTCAATCTGATCCATGATATCCTGGAGCTGCTCGCCCAGGTAAATGGAAATAATGGCGGGCGGCGCTTCCTGGGCGCCCAGGCGGTGGTCGTTACCGGCGAAGGCGACCGCCACCCGCAGCAGTTCGGCGTACTTGTTGACCGCGCGAATGACCGCAACGCAGAACACCAGGAACTGCGCATTATCGTGTGGTGTGTCGCCGGGGCTTAGCAGGTTCTCACCGGAGTCGGTGGCCATTGACCAGTTGTTGTGCTTACCCGATCCGTTGACGCCGGCGAATGGCTTTTCGTGCAGCAGGCATGCCATTCCATATTTTTCAGCCACGCGGCGCAGGGTTTCCATGGTGAGCATCTGGTGGTCGTGGGCCAGGTTGGAATTTTCGAAAAGCGGGGCGATTTCATACTGGGCCGGCGCCACTTCGTTATGGCGGGTTTTCACGGGCACCGCCAGCTTGTAAAGCTCCTGCTCTGCTTCCAGCATGCACGCGAGCACGCGCTCGGGAATATTGCCGAAATAATGATCTTCCATCTCCTGGCCCTTCGGCGGCTTGGTGCCAAAGAGGGTGCGGCCGCAGTTGATCAAATCGGGTCGGGCATAATAGAAGTTGCGATCGATCAGGAAATACTCCTGCTCGGAACCGACGGTGGTGAACACCTTGGTGGCGGTGGTATTGCCGAACAACCGGAGCACCCGCAGAGCCTGTTTGGACAGCGCCTCCATGGAACGAAGCAGGGGGGTTTTTTTGTCCAGCGCCTCGCCGGTCCAGGAAACGAAAGCCGTCGGAATCACCAGAATGGTTCCGTTGGGATTTTCCAGAATGTATGCGGGTGATGTGGGATCCCAGGCGGTGTAGCCGCGGGCTTCGAATGTGGCCCGCAGACCGCCGGAGGGAAACGACGAAGCATCCGGCTCGCCCTTGACCAGTTCCTTTCCCGAAAATTCCAGGATGCCGCCGCCGCCTTCCACCGGCGAAAGAAAGCTGTCATGCTTTTCCGCCGTCAGGCCGGTCATTGGATAGAACAGGTGGGTGTAGTGTGTGGCGCCCTTTTCCACGGCCCAGTCGCGCATGGCGGAGGCGACGGAATCGGCGATGGAAAGATCCAGCGGAGCACCCTTCTTAACCGTCTCCTGGAGTTTCTTGAAAACGGCCTTGGGTAAGCGCTGCCGTTGCACGTCTTCATTGAAAACATTCTTGGCGAACACGTCTTTGACGGGTGTTTCCTTGAAGTTTACACGAGGGGGAACGCTGCGAAAGTTGGTCAGTGCCGCGATGGCGGCGCGACGAGCGGTGGATGCGCCCATAATCATAAGACTCCTGTATAAAAAACTGTTTCGATCATTCGGTCCATTCACAAACCGCGCTCTTGAGTCCGGGTAACAAAGGCAATGATTTTAACGACAGCACGATCTTTGAGCAAATTACCCTCTTTTTACCCTCTTTTTACCCTCTTTTTTGCTTACCCTCTTTGCTTGAGCAAATTGTGTGCCGTGGCGATTCGTTAATGGATACCGTCCATTTCCTGCCTATCTCATAAGCGAGTCCTAAGACAACCTGATGGCGATGCGTATTTATCATGCAGCCCCTGCGCCCAAACGTGAGTTTGGGGTAAGGAATCGGTACAAGAGTTCCCGGTTCGCCGCCTTGGCGGCAACATTTATGTTGCCGGCGCCGCGCCTGGCAGAGCACGTGCCGGGGATCGGCCAGCAGGCCCCCTGCCGGGGCGGCGCCTCATTTGGCGAGCCGCGCCGTCGGCGCGATGGGTTGACTCGCCGCCGGCGCGCCGCGCTGGTTCCGGCGCCGCACCCGGCAGAGCACGTGCCGGGGACCGGCCAGCAGCCGCACGCCGCGTGGCAGTTCATAGTCCAGGCGACGCCGCACCCAGCCGGTCGTGGGAATCCAGGAAGAACTTACCGCCAACAGCGCCGTGACGCGTTGGCGCAAAGGCGCCGCGCCCCCTTTGACCAGAAAACGGCGCAAACGCGCCAGCCGCCGCCGCGATCCCGTGACCGTAATCCGCAACGTGCCGGGGCGAACGATGATCGAATAACGATCCAACAGCCGGGCCGGACCGCCCACCCATACCGGCACGATGCCGATAAAAAGTTTACCGCGCGGCTGCGGCGGAATCGTCAGGGTGACCTGCGACGTTGTCGGCGAAACGCCAACCTGCGAACTCGTCGGGCCGGGGTATTGCGCTACAAGCTGCGCCGCGATCGTGTGCGAACGGTTGGGTGTCAGCGCGCTTAAGTCCCGCAGCGGCCGGGCGATGACCCGCAGTTGACGCACGCCGCCGATGCTTGCCAGCAGACTCCGCGGCAGCGATATCCGCGCCGTCGCGGGTGAAATCTTCACCGGCACGCCGCGCAAGGCTCGGAAAAGGATCGGTCGCCGCACCGTCACTATTTCATCCACCCGCAACCGGATCCGCGCGGGCTTGACGGAGATTACGTTGATCCGTCGTTGCCGGAAGTAGGCAAGCGAATTGAAAACCCGCAGCGCATTGAGATAATTGTTCGCCCCGATCCGCAACCGCCCGGCATGGGGAATCATGTAAACCAAATCGTTGACATCCTGTGGGGTGAACACCGCCCGGCCGTTGCATTGCTCGCGCACGCGTTGCACGCGGTTGCGCGGGCCTTGAATGGCGATTTGGAATGCGCCATCCTTTGGATTGATTATTCGCACGGTTCGGTTTCCCGGAGCGGCCGGCGACGCCAGTACCGCTATATGGATGGGCAGATCACTCTCGGTGGAGGTCAGGTGGGAGTCCGCGTAAAGCCACAGCAATACCGTCAACAGAATTGTCAACGGCAAGACCTTCAAGCGATCGAGAAAATGGCCGGTTCCGCGAGCCATGGATTCCCTTACACCGGCGCGCCGGAGATATTCACCCGCCAGCAGCGGTCGCGGCTTGCTGCACGCGACGCCATCGCAGACTTTTCCACAACTCCCTCAAGCGGCCGGACGGCGCATCAGCGCCAATTCCGGGTGCCGCAGCGCGTCGGCGAGCAGGTTGCGAAGTTGCTCGCCGGAAACGCCGCGGATCAGTTGTCCGCGCTCGGCCACGCTGATGGTACCCGTCTCTTCACTGACGATAATAATGACCGCATCCGACTCCTGCGACAAGCCCAGTCCCGCGCGGTGCCGCGCGCCCATTTCCTGGCTCAATTCTACGCCCTCCGCCAGTGGAAATTGCACACCCGCCGCCGCGATCCGTCCGTCTCGTATCACCACCCCCATGTCGTGCAGCATGGAACCGGGCCAAAAAATGGTGTTGAGCAGCTCCGCGCTGACATCGGCGTTTATCGGCGTGCCTTGTTCCGTAAGCCCTCCCAATCCCGCTTCGCGCTCCACCGCGATCAGCGCTCCGATGCGGTTGCGCGAACAGTATTCCGCGTTCTGGCAGAGGTTATCGATCAGCCGTTGGGATGCCGATCTCCCCAGCCGGAAGAATCGCGCTTCGCCCAGACGGATCAACGCCCGTCGCAGCTCGGGTTGAAATACCACCACGATGGCAAAACTGGTAAAGACCAGCAACCGGCTGAAAAGCCACTCCACCCGCACCAGCTTGTCTCCCCCGAGTTTAATCACCGTGTATGAGATGATCAGAAACAGCGCCGTGCCTTTGATGAGCCTTGCCCCGCGCGTGCCGCGGAGAAACTCCAGCACGGAATACACCACCACACCGATCAGCAGCAACTCCACCGCCACCACCCACCATGAGTAAGCGGCGATTCGCGTCAGGAAGTTGTGCAGGAATAGCGGCATCCGCCGACCAGTATACGTCCAATGTCGCCTGAGCGCCTGTTTGTGCTTCCCATCATACCGGGTTTCACGCATCCCCTGTATTCTGGTAAACTCTGATCCTGGGAATCAGGGAGCGTGCTGGAAACGCCCGGTATGGCCGCCGCGAAGCGCCAGGACACAGGCAATATTCGCCATCCGGCGGCCGGGTCCGACCAAAACAGGATTTTACTCCATGCAGTATCGCCAAATTCCCGGAACCGATTTGCGCGTATCCGAGCTGGCCTTTGGAAATTTCATTTATGGCAGCTTCATGTGGGGCAAGACTCCCGCGGATGAAGCGGATGGCATTCGCCTCCAGAACCGCGCGTGGGACCTGGGCGTAAACTTTTTTGACACCGCCGACGCCTACGACAACGGTCGGGCGGAAAAAATGATGGTCGAAACCATTCGCCACGCCGGTCGCGACCATATTATTCTGTCCACCAAGTTTGGCTATGACTTTTACTCCGATCCGGGAACCCCCGACTCGCACCGCGAACGGCGCCAGGATTTCTCCGCAAAATTCATCCACGCCGCCTTGGAAAAGTCCCTGGCGCGGCTCAAGACCGATTGGATCGATCTATGGCAGGCGCACAATCTCAAACTTCACCAGATGAACGACGACCTGCGCAACACGCTCGATCGTCTGCGCAAAGAGGGAAAAATCCGCGCCTGGGGCGTGGCTCTGGGACCGGCCATCGGCTGGCGCGAAGAAGGCGTGATGGCCCTTGCGCAATGGGAAGCCGCCACCGTGCAAACTGTCTTTAATATGCTTGAGCAGCATCCGGGACGGGAGTTTTGCGAGATCGCCGCGCGAACGGGCGGCGGTATTATCAGCCGCGTACCGCATTGCTCCGGCATCCTGCAGGATATGTACACCGAGCAAAGCGACTTCACCGATCACCGCAAGTTTCGTGATCGCAATTGGCTTATTTACGGCCTGAAAAAAGTTGAAAAACTCCGCCATATTCAAAGACGCCACAACTGCACGATGGGCCAACTGGCCATGAAATGGCTGCTCGCCTGGCCGGCCTGTTTAAGCATCGAGCCGAACATTACCACTGAAGCGGAACTGACGGAATTTGTCGCCGCCTGCGATGGCAAACCGCTCCTCCCCCAAGAGATGCGGGAAATTCAGGAACTTGTGGAAAGCGACTTCGGCCTGGGACCCGAGGCGCACGCCTGCGATCTCAAAAGCAGCGTTTCGCCCACCGGCGCCACGCGCAGCCGCTACCAGGCGGGTGAAACCGTATAGCCCCGTTCGTATCCGTTCCCGGGAAAAAGCTGTGCACCGTCGCCATTACTGGGGCGGGGGAAGCGTGCGCACAAACTCGGTCAGATCGGTCAGGGTCGGACTTTTGGCTGTACGAACGTAAAAACCGCTGGTGGCGGTGCCAACGCATAACGACTCGGCCAGACTAAAGCCCAGCAGGCGGCCGGTGACAAAACCGGCGTTGAAATGGTCGCCCGCTCCCGTGCTGATTTTCGGTTGGGTAACGAACGGCCCGGCGAATTGGGCTGATCCGTCCTGATCCGCCGCCGCGGCGCCGCCGCGGGGGTGAATCACGATGGTTCCCAATTGCAGTTTGGCGCGAATGGCCGCCGCCATCGCTTCGATCTGGGATTCCGGTTCGCGAAATTCCGGCAACCCGACGGCGGCGGCGACCTGCACGGCTTCTTTGAGATTCAGCCCCAGGATCACGTGCAGATACTTCTGAAATTGCTCGAGTATTTCCAGGGCGCCGCGCAAATCAGCACGGGTTCTCTTTTCCGGATCCGCCAGGTCCACAAACAGTACCCGCTCAGCTGGAGGAATATGAGCCAGAATATCCCGCATCAGGTGTTTCCAGATATCGTTCATAAAGGGCAGCATGGTCCAGTTGACCGTACCGATCAGGCGGGCGGAGCGCACCATCGCCATCAGTTGATCTTTGCCGATTCGCTCCAGGATGTTTTCCCAGGTGATTTCGGCGATGGGGCCGAGTTTGCCGAGCATCAACTTTCCGTCGAGAAATTCCAGGGCGTCGGTATGGCCGGGGGGAGCGATGCTGATGACACGCGCCCGGGTGGTCATGGGCTGAAAAACCCGGTGAATGTCCGGGTAGCCGAGATTTCCGATATAGGTCACGCGCAGACCAATGGCGGCCAGGGCATTGGCCATGATCGGGCCGTTGCCGCCGAGTTTCTCCTGGGTGACCACCAGCTCGAAATTGGCGCTTTGGCCGGCGGCCTGTGCGGCGCGGCGGGCGAACTGATCGATGGTTTGGATGCGGTCGTACTGCTCCAGGCTGTGGCGCTTATCGACTACTTGGATAATTTCATCAACAAACCCATCCAGGCCGATCAGCGTTTCAATCTTCGCCACGGCGGCGTGGGCGAGTTTTTTGCTGGTGGAAGCGCACAGAGCGCCGCGGTCCGGATTTGCCATCATGGAGTTCTCCTTTTTCTCAAGCCATCAAGTCGCCGGCGTTTCGGCGGGGAAAGCATAACCGGTTCGCAAGAATGCTTCCAATATGGCGGCGGCGGGCATCCCGGCCTATGATTTTCCAGACGCGGCGGGCGGCGCCGGCGGCGTCCCCCAGCGGCGCGGCGCCAAAGGGCGCCACCGGCGATGGCGGATGGCGCATATTAGATAATGAATCTATATTGGTATATATAAATGATAAATAATAGAAGTCTCGCGGCGTTCAAAAAAACAGGCGTAAGAAAAGCCGGTTTCATGCTCCTGGCCGCGACAATGTGGCTGGCGAGGGCGGGTATGGTCCGGGGTCTAAGCCCGCAACAGGTGGCGATTGTCGTCAACGGGAATAACCCCGACTCGTTGCGGGTGGCCCGGTACTACGCCCGGGCGCGCCATATTCCGCCGGCCAACCTGCTGGTTCTGAATCTGCCCTTCAACGCCGACACCATCACCGCGGGGTTTTACAATGTTCGGGTCGCGCGGGCGATCCGACAGATTCTGCAAATGCGCCACCTGAAGCGCAAAATCCGCTGCCTGGTAACCACTTATGGCGTTCCGCTGAAAGTGGGGCCGGCAACGCCCACGGCGCAAGACGAGGCGGAACTGGCCCGCCTGCACACGCAACTGGCGCGTTGCGCCAGAGATCTGCGGCGGGGCATCGGGCGGCTGGAGCGCCTTGGCCAGAAGAACGATCCATCGTCGGCGGGCCCCGCATCCGCCGCCGCGGCGGGTTCGCAAAAAGCGCCGGCGGCGTCCCGACCGGCCGGAATTTCCACAACGTCGGCCCGCGCGCTGCTGAAAAATTTTCAAACCGCGCTGCAGGCGACCATCGAAAAAATCCGGAACGCGCCGCCGCGAAAACAGACGAAACTTAACCGCCGGCTGGTGCGGCTGCTCCCACGCTACATTGGGCCGGCGGGTTTGCTGGCGATGATCCACGTGAACCCGCTAAGCCCGCTGGCGGGCCCGGCGCGGGCGGCCCGCGTCCGAGGCGAACAAATTCTCCGGCGCCAGATGCGGCTTTACGTGAAATTGCTCATCCGTCGCAATCGACGCCAGGATCGCGGGAAAATGCGCCGGCTGCAGCGCCGGGAGTTCGGCATCGTCGGTCTGACGCGCCAGATCCTCTCGGATGAAGTTTTTCTCTCCAGCCGTCGTCCCACCACCGCGCTCGACAGCGACTTAATGATGCTCTGGTACGGCCGGTTGGCCGGCCCCCGCTGGTTTATCAACCCGATGTGCATCGATATATGGAGCCATCTGAAATATAAGAGAGATTATCCACGGGTCATGATGGTCAGCCGGCTGGACGGCCTTTCGCCGAAGATGGTCATCGGCATGATTCGCCGCTCCATCCGGGTACAAAACAAGGGACTCTCCGGCGTCGCTTATTTCGACGCGCGCGGGCTGCACGGCCGGGACGCCTACAGCGATTTTGACCGGAACATCCGCGCCGCGGCGCGTTACATTCGCTCCCATACGACCATGAAAGTGGTGCTCAACGACACGCCGGCGCTGCTGGAGGCCAAAAACTGCCCGGATGAGGCGATCTATTGCGGATGGTATTCGGTGCACCATTACGTGGACAGTTGCCAATGGCTGCCCGGATCCGTGGCCTATCACGTGGCCAGCTTCGAGCTGGACTCGCTGCACAATCCTTCCGATACCGCCTGGTGCATCAACCTGCTCAAGAACGGCGTCTGCGGAACCCTCGGCGCGGTGGCCGAGCCGTATCTTTTCTCTTTTCCGCTTCCTTCGCAATTCTTCCCACTGCTGCTCTCGGGACGGTTCACACAGGCCGAGGTGTATTATCTCACCACGCCGGTGATGGGCTGGCGAATCGCCTATGTGGGTGATCCCTTGTACAATCCCTTCCAAAAGGATCCGCTGATCTCGCGCAAGCAACTCCAGGCAAATCCCATGCTGCGAAACGCCCTGTTGGAATTGCCCGGCGGAAAAACGCCGGCGCCACCTCGTTAAGGTTTGCTCCCGCCGCTACTCAAACCCGGCGGCTTGTTCATGGCCCCGCCCAACCGGACCGGATATAATCCCGCCGGCTCAACCCCCGCTCCCCGGGGCGCCAGGGGCGGCGGAACGCTCCTGCGAATCAGAAATGTTACATGGTGAATGAATTATGCGTAGATCTATAAGAAAATATTGTTCGTGCATGATCGCGTTGTGTCTGGCAATACTTGCGGGCGTTCTGACGCGGGCCGAACCGGCCCCGGCCGATGCGCCACCCCTGCTGACGCTCAATCCCTGGAATACGTCCGCCATGGCTCAGACGTGGGATCACCTCCTGGAGGAAAACAAAGGCTGGATACGCAACGACGGGCGCTCATCGCACGTTTTCTGGTATGACTCGTTCGGCCGCATTCGGCTGAATCCGAAGGCCAAATACGCTCCGACACTTGGTTACCGGGTCATGTACATCGACCTGGGCACCCATGATCCCCTGCTGCCCACCCAGTTGACGGATCAATCGCTGGTTTTGGGAATGCCGGTGGCGCACTGGCGGAACTGGCGGCTCGGAATCATTCTAGGCGCCGGTTACGCCGGGAACAGCCCGTTCGGTGATACGCGGGCGATTTACGGCATCGGCCACGTGCAACTGGCCCATACCCTAAACCCGCACAATCAGGTCTATCTAACGCTTGATTATTATGGACATGGCGCGCTGTTGCCGGACGTACCCCTGCCCGGCTTCGGTTGGCGGCATCAGACCCATTCACTCTCTTTTCTGGTCGGCTTTCCCACGGACAATCTCAAGTGGCGACCGGCGCCGCGCTGGCTGCTTAACGTATCGTACGAAGTTCCCATCGACGGCACAGCCACGCTTCGTTATCGGTTGACGAAAGGTCTCTATGCGTTTGGCGATTTTCAGAACTATTTGGAAGGGTACCAGATCAACGCCTATCCGGACAATACCCGGCTTTTCATGGAATTCTGCCGGGTGGAAGGAGGATTGCGCCTGATCCACGAACCTTGGATTGATGTGAGCCTGGCCGTTGGTTACGCCTTCAACCAGGAGTTTATGCGCGGCTTTGACATACGTTCGCTGGCGCCGGTGGCGCAGATGGCCAACCAACCCTATGTCGCCGTGGAGCTTCGTGGTTATTGGTAAGAGAGCGTTCTACGGATTCTTCTGAAAAATTGCCGCCGGGCATCGTTGCCCTTGCGAATCTCGTGGCGAATGGCAGTAAAACATGTTATATCAGGACTCCGTTAAACCAACGGCCCGGCAGCGTGTCGGGGTGATTTTTTGATCTTTGGTGGAGTAGAGGTTTCATGGCGGATGATCGCAACTCGGGTAACGGCTGGTTGGAGGCATCTCTGGCGGGCATTGCACAAACGCAAATCGCCGTTTTTGGAGATTTTTGCCTGGACGCTTACTGGCTGCTGGAATCCCAGGAGCAGGAGAGATCGCTGGAGACCAACCTTCCGCTGCGGCGGGTGCGCCGGCAGCGGTACAGCCTGGGGGCGGCTGGTAACGTGATCGCCAATTTGGTGGACCTGGGCGTCAAACGGGTATGGGCGGTTGGGGTGGTGGGACGGGACATTTTTGGGAATGAAATGATTAGCCAGATGCAGGCCTGCGGGGTCGATACGACCGCCCTGCTCAATACCCAAGACGATTGGCAGACGATGGTATACGCCAAACCGTACCGGGACGAACAGGAACAGAACCGGTTCGATTTTGGCGCCTTCAACCGGCTGCGCCCGGAGACAATCCGCGCCTTGGCGGGACAACTGGATCATTTGGCGGGCGAATGCGCCGCCGTGATACTCAACCAGCAAATTCCGGCCGGGAGCAGTCCACCGGAGATGATTACGGAACTTAACCGGATTATCGCCAGGCATCCCCAAACCCGATTTATCGTAGATTCGCGGCACCGGCCTGATCAATACCGGGGTGCAATTCTCAAGCTTAATGCGCATGAGGCGGCCAGGCTCGCCGGCGAGCCGCAAGCGGAGGATGAACGCCTGACCGGCAAACAGGCGCGGCACTACGCGCAGGTCATCCAGGATCGTACCGGCTTTCCAGTATTCGTGACACGCGGCGACCGCGGCATGGTAGTGGCCGAGAGTGGTCGGGTGGAAGAAGTGCCGGGCATACAGATCGTGGATCGCACCGACACGGTGGGTGCGGGGGACACGGTGGCGGCGACCATTGCGGCGGCATTGGCGGGGGGAAGTGAGCCAGTGGCAGCCGCGCGGCTGGCCAATATCGCCGCGTCGATCACCGTGCGGAAGCTGCAGACCACGGGAACAGCTTCCCCGGCGGAAATTCGCGCCGTCGGTCCGACGCCGGATTACGTGTACTTGCCGGACCTGGCGGAAGATGCGCGGCATGCGCAGTACCTTGCCGATACGGAGATTGAGCTGGTGTGCAAACTTCCCAACATGCACATCCGGCATGCCATCTTCGATCACGATGGCACGCTTTCGACGCTGCGCCAAGGCTGGGAGCAGATCATGGAACCCATGATGGTCCGCGCCGTACTGGGCGCCCGCTACCAGAATGCCGAGGAATCGCTTTATTTGAAAGTGGTTGACGCCGTGCGGCAGTTTATCGACAAGACCACCGGCATCCAGACACTGGTACAGATGCACGGCCTGGTGCAACTGGTGCGGCGGTTCCAATGCGTGCCGGAGCAAGACATTCTGGACCCTGCCGCCTATAAGAAAGTGTACAACGACGATTTGCTGGCGATGGTGAAGCTGCGGGTGGCCAAGCTGGAGCGTGGCGAACTGGAGTCGGTTGATTTCCAGGTAAAGAACGCCGCGCACTTGCTGCGGGCCTTGCAGGAGCACGGGGTCAAACTGTATTTGGCCAGCGGCACGGATGTGGCCGACGTAATCGCCGAGGCTAAAGCGATGGGCTATGCCCATCGCTTTGAGGATCGTATTTTCGGCGCCGTGGGCGATGTGAAAGTGGAGGCCAAGAAACTTGTGCTGGAGCGGATCATACGGGAGCATAAATTGTCCGGACCGGAGCTGGTTACGTTCGGCGATGGGCCGGTGGAGATCCGCGAAACTCGCAAGTGCGGCGGAGTAACGGTGGGCGTAGCCAGCGACGAAGTGCGCCGCTGGGGATTAAACGCTTCCAAGCGTTCCCGGCTGATCCGGGCGGGAGCTGATTTGATTGTCCCGGACTTCAGTCAGCTTCCCGCGCTGCTGCGGACGCTGCAACTGGACGGCCGCATCCAATAGCCGGCATTCAGGGAAGACCGGGCCAAAACAATGAAGGAGTGCTTATGCGGGTGGAAAATCCCATGATACTAACGCCCGATCAGATGCGGGCCGAGCGCGACCGCCTGGTTGGCGCGGGCAAAAAACTGGTATTCACCAACGGCTGTTTTGATATTCTGCATCGCGGTCACGTGACCTATCTGATGTTTGCCCGCAACCAGGGCGATGCGCTGGTGGTGGGACTCAACACGGATGCGTCGGTGAAGCGGAACAAGGGAAACGATCGGCCGATCAACAACCAGGAAGATCGAGCGTATGTGCTCGGTTCCCTGCGCGCGGTGGATTACGTGGTGTACTTTGATGAACCGGAGCCGAAAGACCTGATCGCCCGGATTCTCCCGCAGGTGCTGGTAAAGGGAAAAGATTGGGCGCACTACGTCAGCGGGCGCGAGATTGTGGAAGCCAACGGCGGCACGGTGGTCCTGGCGGATATGGTCGAGGGACGTTCCACGACCAATACCATTGAAAAGATCGTCCAAGTTTACGGGAAGAAAGGTTAAACAACCATGGCGAAATTGATCGTGGTGACCGGAGCGGCGGGATTCATCGGGCGGAATATCGTCGCGGCGCTCAACCACCGCGGCATCGACAATCTCCTGCTGGTGGATTCTCTAGGAAAAGAGGGCAAGTGGCGTAACCTGGTGGGACTGCGCTACGAAGACCTTCTGGACCCGCAAACGTATCTGAACCAGGTTCTCTCGGGGAAAGCCTCGGCCGCGGATGCGGTCATCCACATGGGCGCCTGCAGCGCCACGACCGAACGCGACGCGGACTATCTGGCGCAAAACAATTACCACTATACGCGCCGCCTGTGCGAATGGTGCCTGCAAAACGACGCGCGGTTTGTGTATGCCTCCAGTGCGGCCACCTATGGCGACGGCTCCAAGGGCTACAACGATGATGATGCGTCCACGCCGACGCTCTTGCCGCTGAACATGTACGGTTATTCCAAGCACATGTTTGACCTGTGGGCGCTGCGAACCGGACTGCTGGGGCGAATCGCGGGCCTCAAGTTTTTCAACGTGTACGGGCCTTATGAGGACCACAAGGAGGACATGCGCTCCGTCATAAACAAGGCGTATGGACAGATTCTCCAGACCGGCCAAGTGCAACTGTTCAAAAGCTATCGCCCGGACTACGCCGACGGCCAACAGAAGCGCGACTTCATCTACGTGAAGGATGCGGTGGATGTGACGCTGCATTTGCTTGCGCAGCGGGAGACCAACGGGTTGTTCAACTGCGGCACCGGCGAGGCGCGAACATGGAAAGACCTGGTAACGGCGGTGTTCACGGCCATGGGGCGCAAACCCGATATCAGGTTTATCGACATGCCCGAAACCTTGCGCGGTAAATACCAGTATTTTACGCAGGCCCAAACCGCCAAGCTCCGGCGGGCCGGATATGAAAAGCCTTTCACGAAACTGGAAGATGGCGTGCGCGATTATGTCGTCAATTATCTGGCCGTTCAATAATCCCGATGCGCATCGGTATTACCGCGCATATTCACGGTTCCTCATGGGAAACGGCTACGCCGGCGTCGCCGGCGGCGGCGCTGCGAGCGGAATAATCAGACTGAAGGCGGCGCCTTCGCCGGACGCACTGACCAATTCAATCTTCGCGCCAAGCATGGCGGCGAGTTCTTTGCTGATCGCCAACCCCAGTCCCGTGCCGCTGTGCTGGCGGGTGACCGAGGCGTCGAGCTGACGGAACTTCTCGAAAATATCCCGCTGGTGTTCCGGAGGAATTCCCGGGCCGGTATCACGGATTGTCACCTTGATCCATGACGGTTCCAACAGGCTGACCACCACGCGGACCCGGCCATCGGGGGGAGTGAATTTGATGGCATTGGAAAGAAAGTTGTAAAGAATCTGCTGAATCCGGCCCGGGTCGGTGCGAATCAGCGGAATTTGCCCTTCGACGGCCAGCGACGCCTCGATATTTTTTTTCTGGGCCAAAGGCTTCATAAAATTGATCAGCGATTCACAGATATCGGGAATGTTGACGCGTTCCATCCGTAAAACGAGCTTGCCCGCCTCGATTTTTGCCAAATCGAGCAGATCGTTGATTAATTCGAGCAATTGCCGGGCGCTGTGTTGAATGTTCTCCAGGTAGCGGGCCATGCGCGGGTCACCGGTGACTTGTTTGTCGCTCCCAAGCAACTCGGTAAAACCGATGATGACGTTCAGCGGCGTGCGCAATTCATGGCTTACATTCGTGAGAAACTCGCTTTTGAGGCGGTTGGCCTGAAAAAGATCGACGTTGCGCTGGGCCAACTCGTCCAGGCGCGTATCGAGACTGCGATTGGTGGCCTCCAACTGATTCTGCGACGTCTGGAGAGTACCGAGCATGGCATTGAAGGTTTCGGATAGCTGCTGGAATTCGTCACCGGTGAATATTGCCGAGCGAATCGTCAAATCCCCCTGCGCGACCTTTTCGGCAGTGTTGCGCAGCACTCGCACCGGCTGGAGAATCAGTCGCGTGGTGATCAGATAGAACACGATGATGGCCAGCGCGCCGCCAATAAGCCCGGCCAGCACGATAACGATTCGATTCAGGAGGAACTGGTTGGCATTTACATGCACGGGCATGGCGACACGGATGACAGCCACCAGGGGGTGCAGGTCGACCAGGGAGGTGATCCTGGTTTTCCGTCCGGGGGCGGGAGAAACGGGCAAAGTGGCCGCGGGCGGCGATGGCACGCCAACTTCTCGGAACCAGCTTTTCCATTGGGCATGACAGCGGAGGCACGATTGGGAAGCCCGCACGGCCGCGGCATACTGGTAGATGGGGCGACGTTGGAAGGCGTTTTCCAGGCGGCCGAACTGACGGCGCGCGGCGTTACTAATAAACAATCGCACCGCCTGGGCGGTGATGGGACCAGCGGTGGGGGGAACCACGCCGGGAGAAGCCAGCGGGATAAGGCGCGGGGGGGGATAGTTCAAGCCGGGCAAACCGGCGGCGTTCCAGCGCTTCTCGGCTCGTGGCGACGGCGCCTTGCGGCTGTGCCGCGGTGAAATTTTATGCGCCGCTCCGGCGGGTACGCCGTGGTTGCGCTCCGTCGCCATGCGTGGTGGGTAAGACGGATAAGTCACGTGTATTTCCCGCAGCGCCATATCGGCCGCCACGCGCGCCTCGTCAAACGGCTGGCGACCGGCGAGTTGTTCCATGCGCTGCCAGGGAATAGCCAAAGCGCCGGCGATGATCACCAACACCGCGAAACCAAACAGGAGTTGGCATTTGGCCGCCAGAGAAATGTTTAATTCGCGCTTCGCCATCCGCAGTGGTCTTTTCAGGCGTTGGAAAAAAACTGGTCGAACCGCTGCCGATAATGGACTCGCAGAGCGGTATAGAATCCGGTCATGGCTCCGGCCCAACCGGCGGAAACATAATACACCGGTAATCCCCGCGCCAGGTATACCGGCGAGCCGTGCAGCAGGGGAACCTGGCCCGGAAATGCAGCCGTGCCCGCGGCGGCGATCCAATAACCAACCAGCGCGGTCGCCGGTACGGCAAGCCAGATGGACCAGTCGCCGGCCAGCGGAACAGCCATGCCGGCGACAAAGCCTCCGGCTGCAAAAGAGATGAAACAGGCGAAGAGAACCTGGCCGGAATCCTGCGATTTAAGCAGAAGCGCCAGCCCCAGGGCGGCGGCCAGGCCGGTGAGAAGCAAGCCGGCGATATGATCGGCCAGGCGGCGAAGTCCCGGTACGACGGGATTATTGGAGGCCGGCTTGCGACCGCACAGCGCGATAGCCGCGGACGGATAGGCCGGCAATTGCCATACGGGCGATTCCCAGGGCGGCGGCCAGGGCAGGCCGAGCAATCCCGGCCAATGCCGCGAACGTCCCAGCCGGCGATAAAAAAAGCGGCAGCAGATTTCTCCGAGAAGCACAAAAATAACCCAAAAAAGGCACTGGAGGACGAGTGCATGGAACATCACGGGCATATCGGCGTAATGGTTCACGAGCAGCTTGTGAACGCCGCCCCAGCGAACCGCCAGCGCCGCCAATCCGATGCAGGCCGTGAAAAGGCCCGCGTGCGGTGTATCCGGCCAAACAATCAGCGAGCTTAGAACGAAAGTGAAAATCAGCGCGCCGAGCATGGCGACCTCCGCACCGAGCGAAACCGCCGGTCCCCACGCCAGGGCTACCGTTCCATCGACGTTGGGTGAGGCCACCGTATGCCCGCCAACCCAGATAAACACGGCGGCGGAGAGAATTATCGCCGCCAGAAAACGAATCTGCCGCAGAAACGCCATCCCAGCCGAATGACGCGGTTCGCTTGGAGCGCCGGACGAGGACGCTGCCGAATCCGGCGGAGAGTTTGGGAAAATTGGTTCGATCATGGAAACCCTTATCAAAAAGCTAATCAGACAGATGGCACCGGAAGATATTTCCGCTAACTTCAAAAACGACGCCGTGATTGACCAGCAGCCAATGCGCGATATGCGGACCGTTGGATTCATGGTGCGAACGGATCAACCGCTGCGCGAGAACCAGCGATCCGTTATCAAGCCGGCCCCGCCGATCGGCCTGATCCACCAGATACAGATACGCCGTGGCGGGGACGCCGTCCAGCGGACCGACGGCCTGTATGGCAATATCGGGATCACCCAGTCGGGCCTGGAGGAGCGGTGGAGTTTGCGCCGCGACAAATTCCGCCTTCCAGCGAATGCGCCCGCGGCGGGTGGAATAAGCCAGCAGGCTGGTCGGGGTCATCACCACCAGTGTATCCTGATTCACAAATGTGGTAATGGTACGCGGCGCCGCCGCGGATACGGAGGCGGAAATACTGTGGCGACGCCAGCGGGTGCGGCCCGTGGAATCATCCAAACACATAATTCCATGCGCCGTTGGAACGATTAAACCATCCAGCGACCATTGCGTGGCCAGCGGGGACGGATCGTCCAAGTCGCGCCGGCTCCAGATCGGAATGGTCAAACCGCCAGACGGACGGCAGGCGTAGAGAGCCTTTATGCCGGAAAGGTAAATCGTGCCGGTCACTCCGCGGCCGAGCCAGAACAAATCGTTACGCGCGCCAAAGCGCATGATCCTCCAGAGATGCCCGTTGGCCCGATCAAGCAGCGCCAAGACCGTAATCGGCGAATTCAGGGCCAAGGCGAAGGAAGCGCCGGTGCGGACGATCGACGTAAGCGTGCCCAACGGAGCGATGTCGACGGATTGGCGCCAGCGGGCCTTGCCGGTCGCCGCATCGTAAAGCATCACCTTGCCGCCGGCCGCGATGATGAACTCTCCGGGGAAAAGCTTGACCAGCCGGAATTCCGTTGCGCCAAGTTTTTGCTGGAGCCGCCAAGCCAGTTTCTGCGCCAGAATCCGCTGCTGGACAAAGGCCGATCCGGCCGCAAATGGCATATTTCCCTGGAACATCACGGCGGGCATCGGCGGGAATACCCGCACGCCGCCGTTGACCAACATGGGAGGGATGGCCGTCGCGTGGAATTTTGCCGGTGGGGGGTGGCGGCCGAGCAGCGCGCGAAGATGAGTGGTCCAGATGGTTTGGCCCGTGGCGGTGGAAATGGCAAAAACCGAGTGGGCCGAGGCCAGCAGAATCGCATGGTTTTCATAACCCAGCAATGCCAATCGAACCACATGGGGAATGGCAACGGTCCATTGCACGGCGCCGCTGCCCGCTCCCCGGCAGGTCAGTTGCACCCCCGTTCCGTGGCTGCGGCTTACCAGGAATCTTCCGTAACGATGATACGCCGGATCGGGATCAACCGGCGTAAGCAGCGAACCGGCAATAGGCGAAGCAAGAGTTAAATGATTGGTGGTTGAGAAATTCAATACGGCCAGGCGCGCCAGCGCCCCTGCCGGCGCGGCTTTGACGACGGACGCCCGCAGTGCGTGGAAATCCGGCATCCGGCCGGCCGGCCGCGGCGCCGGATACAGACGTACCCCGCGGCGCGCCAGCGCCAGGGCCTGATTCCAATGGCCCAGGCTCATCATGTTCTGAACCAGCGCGGCCAGCAGGCGAGCTTTGTCCGCACGGGCGGTGGTATGTTCACGCAGCCATAACAATATCGCCAGTTCCTTGCGCCACCGGCTGTGGCGAGCCAGGTTCCGGGCCAATCGTCTGGCGGCCTGCCGGCCGGCGACGCTGTTGGGATAGCGATGCACCACACGTTCCAGCAGCGGCCAACTGTGGACGGCCCGCGCTTGCGCCAGCAAGGTACGCGCTGCAACTTCGTACCCTGCGTAAGTCTTGCGACCGAAACGGCCGATCACGTCATGCGCAATGACATGGGCCGCCGCCATTCCGGCCGGCATGGTATTGCCGGCATGCGTGAACGGCGCGTGGCGGAAGGAACGCCGGGCAAGAATTTGTTCCAACAATTTCAAGGCCGGGACCGGTGCAAGGTGGCGAAGGTAATACCGGGCCGTGCTGATTCGCCACCGCGCCTGCTGGATGGGATCTCCAGCCGTCCGGCGGGCCTGCTGAAAATAGAACAACGCCCCGGCGGACAGCGGGTTGGAAATATTCTCCAGCCGGCGTCCAAAACGCAGGCACACGTTGAATATCCGGTTGCGCAGCGCGGCATCCGCGGTGGCGCCTCGGACGGTAAGCCGGGCGGCCCGGCCCATCATATTTTGAGCCAGACGGTAATGAATGGTGCGGAAGGCCGCCTCGGCCAGGGAAAAATAGGGCTGCGGTTTATCCGGTCGAGCGCGGATTTGCGCCTGCAGATAGGCCAGGACGTCGCGCCAGCGGGCGTAATCAATGATGGCGCTGTCGTTAACGACAACAAGCTGATGCGGCGTCACCAGAAGATTGCCGGGACCGCCGGGCGCATGCCGTCCGGCGCGCGGCCAGGAAATCAGTGGCTGATTGCGGCCGTTTCGCGTAGCAATGCGAAGCAGCCCCTTGTTCAGCGGCAGATAAACGAACCTGCGAGTAAGAAACGGTCTGGCCGCCAGTTGTCCTGCCGCGGCGATACGACGACTGCTCCACTGCACGCGACCCGAGCGCAGGTTAATCGCCTGAACTTTTTGACCCACGGTGTACAAATCGCCTCCCATAGCGCCCAGCACCAGGTAGGCGTGATCCAAACGGCCGGACGAGAATGATTCCAGCAAACGCCCCGTCCAACGATCCCATACGTCGATGTGCGCGCGGAGCGGAGAAAAAGAGTCCTGCGTGATCAGCAGGTTCTTGTAGACCAGCGGCGGATTGACCTTCCATGGCAGGATTCGGTGCTGCAACCCGTCCCAATACATTGTTTTGAAGGGCGCGTGCGCGGCAGGGGTCAGCCGCAGCCACGCGATGCGACCGGAGCCGGCATGGACGGCCAGGATACCGCCCTGCCCGGTGGAAAAATAAATCATGCCCGTGGCCATGGCCGGCACAATATCCACCGGTTCGTGGAAGTAGCTCGTACCGTTGAGAGTACAAAGATAATGCCGCCAAACGGTTTGACCGGTCCGGGCGTCGAGTCGAACAAGTGAAAGCCGGTTCTGCCCGCCAGGTTGGCGGGTGGAAACGATCAGTAGAAAAATGCTCCGGCCCCGGACCAACGGCGAGCAGGCGGGCCAGATCAGCACACCGGGACTTTGTGGAAACAGTTTATCAATTGAAACCCGCCAGTGGACCCGGCCGGATCGCTCTCCCAGGCAAATAAGAGCGTAGGAGAGCGTAACACCGCCGAAACCATACGGCGGCCCCATCAGATTCGCCGGCCCGGAACCGCCGTGCGTGATGGCATACACACGATTCCCGGAAAGACTGCAGGAATAGGAGTCCAGCCCCATGACCAAAGCGGCCAGATCGACGGAAGCGCCGGCGGCGTGCGAATGTCGAACGGGATACCGCCAGAGTGAATAACCGGAAGCGATATTAAACGCTTCGACCTCATATCCGGTATCGACGAAAAGCTCGCCGCGCCGGCATGTTGGAAACGAAAACATGATGTTGTTGGAAATTTTTCCGGAATAAGGGTTGCTTCGCAGCCCGAATGCCGCCATTCTCTGCTCAAACAGCGCCAAGGTGTTTGCCGGCTCTCCCGGCGCCAAGGGCGGCGGTCGGAGCGTGTCAAGGGGTTTGGTCCACATGACCGCGCCGGGAACCGAGCGGGTGTCCGGAATCAGATTGCGGGAAAAGTTTCCCTGAATACTATTCCAGCAAAAATGGGAGGAGGCGCGGGGGCTTACCCACAGCGCGGGAACAAGAGCTTGTTGCAAATGCCGGACCAGCAGTATTTTTCGACCATATATATCTCCCGTGGCCTGCGGAAATCGCCGGGCCAACCGTTTCTCCAACCGCCGGGCCAGGCGCCTTTCACCCGCCAGCCAGGCGGCCAATGCCGCATGATCGAGCAGCAGAGGCCGCCATTTTTTCGCGGCGGGATGGTTCCACAGACGCAGCCATGTCCGCGCGGCGGCGGCGAAAGAACCCCGCTCAAATTCCTTCCGCGCCGCGACGCGCAGACCGCGCGCGGCCGCAGTGGAGGGAAAGTAACGTTCGCACACCGTGCGCAAAGGGCGCAATTGCCCGGTTTTCTCCGCGCTTCGCACGGCGTTTTGTGCCTGCAGCCCATAAAGCTGATCGTAAATGCCATGCCGGACCGGTGGCATCTTGAGCAGCAGGTTCCAGACATAACTCCGCACCGACCGGTAGTCGCCGGCGCCGACTCCGATGACTTTGCGACCGTATTTTCGGACAACTTTCTGGTACAGGCGTATCGCCGGAAACGGACGGTCATTGTCCATGAGATGCCGGGCGGCATCCAGCATGTCGCGCGCGCCGAAGGAGTCGTTAACCTGCACACGGGAAAAAGCTGTTGCTCCGCCGTGGTCCACGGTTGGGAGCGTGGCCGGCGGCACAGCTCGCCCCGATTTCCGATGAACAACAACCGCAGCAGAATCCGGCGGACCGGCGGTATAAACCAATGCCGCCAAGCCCGCAATTAAGAGAGCGGATGCAAAACGAAATTGTCGCGGCGGACGAACCGTTCCCGGCGCAGCAGCAGGAACCAGACGAAGCGGGGTGGCGAATTGATTCCGGCGCGGTCGAGTCATGCCCTTGATTTTACGCTTTTTCCAACGATTCTGTTAAATGATTCCGATGCGGCGGGGGCGCCCAGACCGCCCGGAAAAGGCCACAACCGGCCGCCACGGCCCGGCGCGCCGTGGAGCCGTGCGCGTCAGCAAGCGGCATGGGCACAGAGGGGTCTGTGTCAACTGGGTCGCTTACGATCCCGGTTCGTATTTTCGGTTGTGCTTCCTTGGCGACCGGAGCAGGCAATTATTCGCTGGCACCGCACCTTCTTGCTTGTGCGGAAATTGTTTACCGCGGCTGATTCGCAACGGGGGACTGATCCGCTGATTCCTCAATCACTTTGGTGGTACAGCACGATGGATCAACTCCCGCCAGCATCATGCCCTGCCCCCGCGACTTATGCTCGTGCGACAGGGGCGGATCAAGCGGATCGCGCATCTGAACCAGCAGGGTGGTACGCGCCTCGCCGCTGGTGTTCATGCCCGAGCCATGAATCGTCAAATAGCTGAAGAACAACACATCTCCCGCCTCCGCTGGACAAGGCGTGGCTTTCTCGATGGGGTACTTGTCGTGTGGAAGGGAATGGTCCGCCGCCGCCGCCTGGAGTGGTCCGAGTTTGTGACTGCCGGGAATGACGCGAACGCAGCCTTTTTCCAGCGGCGCATCGTCAAAATGGATAATGGCGGCGATCATGGAATCGTTCTGATGCGGAAAGTAGGGATAGTCCTGGTGCATGGGAAAGGGCGCCCCCTTTTCCGGCGGCTTGATGAATATTTTGGTGTGATGGAGCTGCACGTTAGGCCCCAGGATCGACTGGGCCGCGGCGGTAAAACGGGCATCGACGAGCAAGCGTGTGAAGACCGCCGAATAAAATTGTACATCATGGCAATGTTGAACGACGGTATTGGTCTGCCGGACCGTCGTCCAGACGACCTCGATATTGCGAAACTGCGTGAGCCGTTGCGCCAATTCGTGCGCTTCACGGCGCAGAGCCGCGGCTTCCTGGCGGGTAAACATGCCTTGGCATAACACGTAACCATTGCTCTGGTAGAACGCCTTTTGTTCCTGCGTCAACCCGGGGGGACCGGAACTCATGTTTTTCTCCTTGTCATTATTCCGAAATAGTTGGCGGAAACGCCCCGCAACACCGTTCACGTTAGCCGGTCCAGCAAACACTCGTCAATTTGAACCTTTCAACAATATGTGGTAAAAATTCAACACAATCATACGGGGTTGTCGCGGGGATCCGCCGGGCGTGATTTCTCTGTGAAGGCGTGCGTCCTCGCCCCGGCCATTGCGGAAACCCAGGATTCGCCCAGCGGGCAGGAGTGCCGCGGCGGGTGAATATCGGAGAAAAATATGGCAATTTCCGCCCCTGGGTTCGCATGGCCGGCCATGTGGATACCGGAAGTGACCATTGCCGGGCGCGCTCCCTTGGACGCCAGGGGGTTCGCCTATAAATATTTTTCCCCCACCCATGCCGTGCATCTGCATAATTATTATGGTCGGGTGAATATAGATGGGGTTGTTTACGAACTCGCTCCCGGCGACATTACGTTCAGTCCCGCCGGCCGGCCCAGTGGTTATGACCTGCCGCGGCCGGGCTGGCACTGGTGCGTGCATTTCCGGCCCGCGCGGCGGCGAACGAACCTGCTCTATTTTCCACGGCACTTTTCCCTCGGACCGCGGCAGGCGCATGGCGGGCAAAGGATGGAGCGGCTCGCTGAATTATGGTCGCGCGTCGACCCGCACAGGCCGGAGGGCCGGCTGGCGCAGGCTGCCCTCGCGTTCATGTTTCAGGATTTTATGTTGTGGTTGGCCGAGGCGCTTCTTTCCCCGGCGCCGCGCTACCAGGGCGGCCGCCACGGGCGGTCCGCGGTGCAGCGGGCGGCGACGTGGATGGCGGGCCATTTCAATGAACCGTTGACCATCCCGGATCTGGCGGATCGTCTGGGCGTTTCGCAGAATTATCTGGCGCGTCTATTTCGCCGGCGGTTCGGTATGACCATGCCGCGTTACCTGCTCACGCAACGACTTGAATACGCGCGACACCTGTTGTCGAATACCGATATGGCGATAGCCCATATTGCCCGGCAAGTGGGCCTGCCGGACCCACGCCACTTTAACAAGCAGTTCCGCCGAATGTATGGCCTGGCGCCTTCCGCGATCCGGCAGAGCCACGAACGGCATGGCCAGCGGGCCGCCGGCGCGCCCGTGCCATAACTGACAGGCACTTAAATCCCAGTCCTTCTGGTTGCGGCCGGGGCACGTTATAATTCCTCGCGCCACATCGGCGAATGCGGGCTTTACTAAGGAGCGCCTTGGGTTGCGAATCGGCTGTCCTGCGGTGTTTCTAATAGGCATACTGACCGTTGTCTGCGGTTGCTCCCAGCCGCATCCCGCCGTCTACCAGCCGCCAAATGTCCCCGCGCCGCAGCGCCGGGCGGTGGCCCGGGCGCTGGCGGCCTTTCCCACCGGATTCGACCGGCAGTTCTTTGCAAGTTTACGCCTCGGGCATCAGGAGTGGACCATGGTTGGCCGGCTGCACGCCCATGCGGCGCGGCGGTTCCGGCTCACCTGCGCCAGCGAGCTGGGAACTCTTATTTTCGATGCGCGGGCGCGGGGCGCCCGGATCCAAATACTGAAAATAGCCGCCGGAGCGCCCGTCCGATTGCCGGTCATTTTTTGCCGAGAGTTGCGCCGGGCATTGACCGCACCAGCCCTGGCCACGGCGAACGTCCATGCCCTGGTTCGCTTGAATCATAAAGCACGAATTCGTTGCCGGGATGCCGCAGGCAATGTTTACACGCTAACTTTTGCCGGCCCGGCGGGACATCTGCACATCTGCGCCGTGAACTTTGCCGGCGGCGCCCGGCTGCAAATTCAATATTTGCATTATGACGCCGCGGGAATGCCGGGCGAATTGGTGCTGTGGAATCCGGGCCGGGGGAGCCTTTTGATTCTGGACTTCATAAGAAAACCACGCGATCCGGCCGGCGATGGCGCATCGGAAAGATAAATCGAACCGTCCGGGGCGACGGGCGAGCGGCAACTTTTCGGGAGCGCCTGTGGGGAACCTGGCAATCCCGGCGCGCCGGGCGCCGGGCGCCGGGCGCCGCGCCGCTTCTTCGGCTGCTCCGGAAAAAATGCCACACCCCGGGCGAGAACGGTTGCAGCGCCGCCGGGACCGATTATTCCCCGGGGATTAGAAATATTAAAGAGGCGACGCGACGGTTGGACCGGGCACAAGGAATATGCCAACGCGAGCGAAGAGTGCAATTTAACGCCTGCTTCGCTTTAGCGATTCATCGCCTGGGCGTGGTGGTTCTCCGCCGCGCCGCTTTATAATCCGGTCGAAGGCCGCGAAGTCCGCCCGAGCTTTCCGATCGGCGAAGAACCGGGCCGTTTCAAACGCGGAGACCTTTTCGGCCACCGCTGTGACCACAAACTGGTTGATGCTGGTGCGGTCCTCCTTGCTCAACCGCGTAACCGCCTGCTTGAGCGATGGCGGCAGCCGCAGGGGGTATGTGCTTGTCTGCCTCATTGCTTATCCGTGTCGAGCACCAATCTCACCTCTGAATGATATCATATTGCCTATGATGTCACAATGGTGGGTGTACGCCGCCGGCGGGGACCGAACCAGGCCGCGGCATTTTTTTCGGGAGCGCCTGTGGGGAACCTGGCAATCCCGGCGCGCCGGGCGCCGCGCCGCTTCTTCGGCTGCTCCGGAAAAATTGCCACACCCCGGGCGAGAACGGTTACAATTCGCGGCTTGCTTTGTTGTCAGAAAAACAAGATGTTGAAAATGAGCGGAGCCATGAGCGGGACAATGAGCGATCGCCTTTTCTGGCCGCTGCGGCGATGGCGGGCGCTGCAGGAAAAACGGTTTCTGGCGCACGTGGCGAATGCGGCGCGAACGGATTTTTACCATCGCCGGATTCGTCCCGGACGGATTAAAAGTCTGGCCGATCTCGCCCTGTTGCCGCTGACGGACAAACATCAGTTGGCGTTGGCCGGCGAAGCCGCGTTCGGCTGCCGGCGCGCGGACATCCGCGAATGGGTCAGCACTTCCGGCACTACGGGCAAGCCGCTGCGCGTGCCGCTGACGCCAAGCGACCTTCATCGCCTGGCCGAGAACGAGGCGGCGGCGTTGCACATCGCCGGGCTGCGGGCGGGCGACACATTGATCATCGCGGTGGCGATGGATCGTCTGTTTGTCGCGGGATTGGCGTACTGGCTGGGCGCCCAGCGGCTGGGCGCCGCCTGCATGCGGGTGGGACCGGCGTTTGTGTCCCAGCGTGACTTGCTCTGTTCCCTGCTCGCCGGACATCCCCGCAATTTCGTGATCACGGTCCCTTCTCTACTGGTTGATTGCGAAAGGCCGGCGGATCGGCGAGCTTTCCGCAGCCTGGCGGCCGTTATTGGCATTGCCGAACCGCTTCGTTCGGCCGACTTGGCGCCGAATTCCCTGGCGCAACGGTTGACCGCGATTTTTGCGGCGCCCCTGCTTGGCACCTACGCATCCACGGAAACCTGCACCACTTTTGCCGAAGGCCCGCAATGCCGGGGTGGACACTTAAATCCTTCGCTGGCGGTGGTGGAAATCCTCGACGAACGGGGGTTGCCGGCGGCGCCGGGAATTCCGGGTGAAGTGGTCGTCACCCCGCTGGGCGTGCGGGGAATGCCCCTGGTCCGTTTCCGGACGGGAGACATCGCGGCGCTATTTACCGAGCCATGCCCCTGCGGCCGAACCACGCCGCGGCTCGGGCCGATCCTCGGCCGGCGGCAACAGTTGCTCAAAGTGCGCGGGACGAGCCTTTTCCCGGCGGCGATTTTTGATCTTCTCAATTCCATGCCCGAAGTGCGCGATTACCTTATCGTGGCCCGCAAGGCGCACGATCTAAGCGATTTATTAACGCTGCATGTCTGCTTGCGCGACGGAAAAGCCCGGACGCGCCAGCGCCTGGAGCAGCGGGCCCGGGCGATTTTGAAAGTAACGCCGCGGATCGTTTACGCCCCGGCGGCGGAAATCAGAACTTTACAAACGCAAGCCAATCCGCGAAAGCCGTCAAAATTTGTGGACCTCCGGTCGGATGGATCGGAATAAGCGGCGCGTGAGCGGGCCGACCAGGAACAAGGAAGCCAGATAACCGCCGGTGATTCCCGCCGTGAGTGTCAAACCGATCCAATGCAGGACGGGATGGCCGGCCAGCAGCATGGCGCCGGTTCCCAGAATCGTGGTCGCGGCACATAGGAACGTCGCCGGATTTCTATTGGCCCGCCCGTCGTGCGCGCGGCGCTGCGCCGGATCGCTGGCGGCATAAATACCGTAATCAACCGCCACCCCCATGGTAAAAAGCATCGGCACCAGGCTCAGCAGATTCAATCCGCCGGCGAACCACTGGGCCGCGCCCAGAAGCCAGAGAAAACCGACTCCCAGCGACAATGCCGCGATCAACGTCAAGTCGATCCGCCGAAAGTAGATCCACATCGGAACCAGAATCAGGATCGCCACCCAGGGAAACAGCCGTTTCATCTCGGCCGCGGCCCGCCGGGTCGTGTTGTAGAAAAGAAGGGCGCCGGAAATGATCGCCGCGTGCGGGTGGGCCAATCGCAATTCCCCGGCCCAGCGGGCTTGCATACGCGGGGAGAGATTCCTGTTGGGGCTCACAAACCCCGCCAGCGTGACGCCGCGGGCGGAAAGCAGGATCGAGCCGGGAAGCAGCGCCGCCGGTGAGTTTGCCAACCGGAGGCGCGCCGGCGGAACGGCGCCAAGCCGCGCAAGGGCGGCTACAGCGCCGGCGAAAGCCGCCGGATCAAAGCCCGCTTCTTTCGCGGCCTGGGCGATATGCCTGTGTGCCAAAGCCCGCCGCGCCGGCGTCCAGAAATGCCGCCAGGCGTTGCGCCGGCGCCGAATCGCGGCATCATCCGGCAGGATACCGGCGGGGGTTTGGTAACCTTGAATCAAATGCTCCCGCTGGAATCTTCGCAGCGTGCGGGACAGGGCGTGCAATCGAACCAGCGCCTGCCTGGCCGAGGCGTCGTGAACAACCACGATCGCGCGTTGGCGAAGGTCTCCCCACGTCTTGAGGAACAGCTTTTCCCGATGCAGCAGACGGCGGGAGCTGCCGTCGAGCGCGGCGCCATGGTACGAGTATTGGACACGCGCGGCATGCCAGGTCAGCAGTGCCGTGCACGCCAGAAACGCCGCGCCCCCGACAATTTTGAGCCGGCGGCCCGGACGCATCATCGGGGGGGTAGCGCCACCTGATCTTTGCGGGCGCACGATCCAGGGACCCAGGTAAGCGGGCAGCACCAGGAACGTCGCCAGCCAGATGCAGATCGTCGCCCCGGCCACGAAAAGTCCCAACTCCCGCAACCCCGGTGCGGAACTTAGCGCCAGCGCCGAATAGCCGGTGACGCTGGTACACACGCTCATCGAAATGGGACCGAACATTTCGCGCGTGGCGGCGGCGAGCGTCTCGATCCGCAGTTCCTCCCCCCGGCGTATCCGTCGATTGACGGCGGCGATCAACTGAATGCCATAATCAGTGGTCGAACCGCAGATCAGCCCGTTGAATCCGAGCACAATCAGCGGCAGATCAAGCCGCAGCAGACCGGCGATTCCCATGGCCGTGCCCACCCCGATCGTCGGCGGTATCAGGCAGATCAAAACGGACACCCAGCGCCGAAAAAACAGGAGGATCGCCGCCGCCACCAGCAGAGTTCCCACCAGCGATATGATGACAACATCGTGCAGCACCCGCCGCTGGTTGCTCGCATAATTCAGCGCCGATCCGATCACCCACACCCGCAGGGCGGGCATCGTTTTTTGCACCTGGGCGATGGCGGCGCGGAGTTTCTTGAGCATGGTCCGCGAGGCGGCCACGTTCTGGGGCGAAATGCGCGGCGCCAGGACCATCATCGCGTGTTTACCGTCGGCGGAGAGAAGCAGACCGTCGGCAAGATGCGCGCCCGGTAGGGGATGAAGCGCCTCCAAGCGCGTGAAATAAAGGCCCTGCAGAGCCAGCGGATCATGTTGCAACTCGGCGGCGAGCAGTTGTCCGTCCGGATCTTCCAGCCGCGCCGCGACGTGTCGGAAATGCCTCTTGAGCCAGGCGACGGATAGCCGCGTTCGGACCTGCGATATCTCTCTGGCGTGCAGCAGCGCCGGGCCAAGCCGCGTCAGATCAGCCGCGGCGCGAATTTGCTCTTGGGCGGATACGCCGGTCCAGACCCACTCGAACTGGCCGGTCTGCTGGCAAGCTCTCCGCAATCTCCGCACCGCGCCGGCCAGATCGCCGGTCTGGCCGGCGGCGAAATGAACGTCCAATCGCAGATTGTTGCCCAGGCCCGGTTGTTTTTCGGAAGCTTGCAGGTCGCGGACGGTTTTGCTGTGGCTGGAGAAATAAAGGATCGCGTTTGCCCCCCAATGGATTTGCGTGGATGACAGGTAAAAAACAACACCCAACACCGCCAGAATTACCGTCAGCGCCCAGCGATGCGCCGCCAGCCGGCCATACCACCCCATCATGCCACGGGTCAGAAAATCAGCCGGGGGGGCACGGCCGGCCGAATGATTATTCCGCGCTTCCGGTGCGTCATTCATGGCGGTCCAACCGGCTTAAAACAGCTCGCGGGTAGATGGGGATTCATTCGCAAATGGTCGAACCAGTACAAGCTTTGATTGTCATGCCGTGAAGCAATCCGGATGAATATCAAGTGCGGCGATTGGGGCGGAAAACCCAGTTGCACCGTCCGGATCGCCTTGGCCAGAAGGGAATTGCGCGGCGTAAGAGTGAATAGTTCCACCTCCCGGGATGGCGCCGGCAAAGCTCGACGGGATGGTTCGCCGGGTGGCGCGCCGGAGAGGCGCGGGGGCGGCGGCAAGGCGGTGCGGGTCATCGTCACGGAATAATCTTTTCCAATGTTTCGTTGTTTGCCGAGCGACCAGAGCGCGAATTGCCGCATGATCATGGCCAGGGATTCTTGCCGATCCAATCGCGCCGTATGCCAATGCCGGTCGGTCTGGTTGCGCGAAAAAACCTTTCGGCCGGTGAGAATATAGCAGGAAAGATAGGGGCTAATGGTTTGGAATCGCACCTGGTTGGGCCGGGCTATGGTGATGACACCCCCGCTGACAAACGGTCTTTTCAATACTTGGAGTTTTTTTTCACACCGGAAATTCACGCGAATCGCACGGACCCCGCGCATGGCCGCAATGTTGCGGGCCAGCATCTGATCCGCCGGCTTGGCCGTCGCCCGCGCCGCCGGCGCCGGCGTTAACCATAACAAGGATGCCAGGGCCGCCAGAGAACCTGGCAACGAACGTTGCATGATTACCCCCGCATCACTTGCCTTTCATCCCGGCGGGCCCGCCGGGCAAGCGGGCAAACGCCGCCAAGCCTCCCCGGCGGGAAAAATAAACTTCCGCGGCGCGGGGCGGGAAGACTCCGTCAGACCAGCATCGCCAGCGGATTTTCCAGAATGGCCTTAAGTTTGCTCAGGAATTCGGACGCGGTCGCGCCATCCACCACGCGGTGATCGGCCGAGAGCGAAAGCGTCATCACCTGTGCGGGAACCACCTGGGCGCCTCTGACGATCGGCCTTGCCTCGGTTGCGCCCACGGCCAGAATCGCCGACTCCGGCGGGTTGATAATCGCCATGAAATCGCGCACGCCATACATACCCAGGTTGCTGATGGTGAACGTACCGCCGGTCAATTGATTGGCCTTGAGCTTGTGCGTCCGGGCCAGCTCGGCGAGCTGCCGGATCTCGGCGGAAATTTGCCGGAGGTCTTTGGTCTGGGCGTCCCGGATCACCGGCACCACCAGGCCGTCGTCGACGGCGACCGCGATGCCAAGATGAACCGTTCCGTGGCGAACGATGGCGGTGGAACTAAAGCTGGCGTTGACCGCCGGCGTCTGGGTGAGCGCCACGGCCACGGCCCGGGCGATGAAGTCGGTAACGCTAAGTTTGGCGGGAGCGAGTTGTTCGTTGGCGGACTTACGCAGGTCCAGCAGCGCCTCCATCACCACATCAATCGACACATAAAAATGCGGAATCGTCTGCTTGGCTTCCAGAAGGCGGCGGGCTATCGTCTGGCGCACGTTGGAAAGCGCCATCGTTTTCGCCTCCAGCCGGGATGTTCCCGGAATCGGCCTTGGCGCGGCGCCGGCCGGGGGAACAGTTTCAGCGGCCGCCAGAACGTCGCGCTTGATGATGCGCCCATCCGGCCCCGACCCCGCAACCGCAGCGAGGTCGACACCCTTTTCCTCGGCGATTTTCCGGGCCAGCGGCGAGACCCGCCGGCGCTGGCCGCCGCCGGTGGAACCGGCGGATGATGGCGCCGGAACCGGCGCGGGCGCCACCGGCGGGGGCGCGGGAGCCGGGATGGGCGCGGGAGCGGCGGTGGCGGAGGAATCTTTGACCGCCTCCACGGGAACCGGTTTGACGACGTAAGCCTTGGCCACCGCTTCGGCGTCTTCATCCGGCCCGGCCAGCACCACGATCACCCCCCCCACCGGAACCTTGGTTCCTTCCCGCACCACGATTTTAGCTATGGTTCCCGGTTCAAATGCTTCCAGTTCCTGGGTAGCCTTGTCGGTTTCAACCTCAGCGATGATGTCGCCGGGTTGAACCTTATCTTTTTCCTTTTTGAGCCAGTGCACCAGTGTGCCATCGGTCATGGTGTCGGAAAGTTTGGGCATCGTGATTTCCATGGGCATGGGCGTACCTCGCAAATAGCCGGCGCACATCGATTACACAATCCCGCGCCTGTTGAAACAGGCTTCGCGACCGCGCCTTTCGCAAACTCATCTCTAAGTTTAGTCGCAATCGGCGGATTCGTTAAGCGCGGCTCGGAGGTGTGCCACGCCCATGCGGTCCCATTTATCTGTTCAATACCAGAGGGGAGGGATACAATCTTTACCGGAACGCGGGCGTCGTCGCTTTGCTGGGTGTTAAGAAATAACCGATCATTACGGCCCGTAGCGGCGTGTGAACGGCGACTTATCCCGGCGCTTGGATTGTAACGTTCAAGTTCCGGATATTCTCGAGTGGTGGAATCTGAAGGAGGCATTTATGATCGGCAGGCGATGGCGCAACGCCCTCAAAGGCGGGTTGTACGCCCTGTTCCGGTTCGGACAGCGTTTCGGAGTCGATATACTCCCCCGGCATTTTTACTCATCCATACCCGATATCGCGGCTCTTTCCCGAACGAATTATTGGCGGGCGCCGCTGGACATGATCGGCGTCGCGGGAGCGGATATCGGCCCGCAGTTGGCCTTTGCCCGGGCGTGCGGCCCGGAACAACTCCGGCTGCGCCTCGCGGACATGGACCTGGCCGGCTACGCCGCCCGCGAAAACGGCGCCGCCGGCTATAACCCCGTGGACGCCGAGTTTCTGTATTTTTTCATCTCCACCCGCCGACCCCATCGCGTGGTACAGGTGGGCGCGGGAGTATCGACCGCCGTGATTCTCAAGGCCGCCGCGGACGCCGGCCACACGCTGGATCTGATTTGCGTCGATCCTTTTCCCACCGATTATCTCAAGCGTTGCCGGGACGGCGGGCGAATCCAACTGGTCGCCGAGCCGGCTCAAACCGTCTCCCGCCGGATGTTGTGCGACCTGGGCGAGGGCGGGCTGCTTTTTGTGGATTCAACGCACACGGTCAAGGTCGCCAGCGAGGTCAATCGGATCATCCTGGATATCATGCCCCGCCTGGTGCGCGGCGCATGGGTTCATTTCCACGATATTTATTTCCCCTACGATTACCATCGGTCCCTGTTCTACGACCCGTTTTTTCCGGTTGAATCCTCTCTGCTGCATGCTTTTTTAATTCACAACTCCCGCTACACGCTGCGCTGCTCGCTGGCCATGCTGCACTATGCCGCCGCCGGGACATTGCGGGAACTCCTTCCCTCTTACCGTCCGCCGGCGAACCACGATGGTCTGGGCGATTCCTATGACGCCGGGGAGCTCTTCCCTTCATCCGCCTGGCTTGAGGTCACGGGTTGATATGGCAGCAACCGTTCACGTGGTAAAACATGCGAAATAAAAGGGGAAAAGCCATATCCATGCCGGCCCCTTGCGGGTATCAGAAAAACTCCCCGATCGCGCGGCTGCGGCGCCAATTCCAGCGCCGCCGCCTGTTTGCGGATACCAGAAGCTGGCTCACGGACGCGTATGTGCGATGGCTCAATTGCCGCCCCGGCCTTTTCCCATCATTGCAAAACAGAGATTTTCGCCTTCGACCCCGGCACTGGCGGTTTCCCGTTCTGGTTCGCGCCCATACAGCCGATATGTCGGTTATCACGGAATTATTTGATTGGGATATCTATCGACCCGCGATACAAATGGTCCCCGGCGCGGCGGGGAAAATTCTCGACCTGGGCGGCAATATCGGACTTTCCGTCCGTTTCTGGCAGGAATATTTCCCCGAATCTTTTATTGTGGTTGTCGAGCCGGACCGCGGAAACTTCCGGCAGCTTTTGAAGAATATTCAAGCCGGCCCGGCGCCCGGAAAAGTCCACGCCATTCGGGCCTTTGCCGCGGCCGAACCCGGCGAAGCGTTCCTCGACCGCTCCGGCGACGAAGTCCGCTTTCGCATGACCTGCGTCCAGGGTGAGGATGCGGAAAAGATTCCCAAACGCACGGTGGCCGGATTGTTGACCCTGTTGGCCGGCTCCGACGGACCGATTGATCTATTAAAATGTGATGTCGAAGGCGCGGAAGCCGAAATATTTCACAACTGCCGGCCCTGGATCGGCCGAATCTCCCGCGCCGCGATAGAAACCCATGATCCTTATAACGCGGAGAAACTTTTGGAAGATCTCCGGCTGGCCGGGGCGAAGATCGCCGTTTGCTCCGTGAAAAATTTTTCCGTCACGCGGGAGGGGGAGGCATCCTCCCTGGTCTTTCTACGCCTGGGAAAAGTCAAATAGTTAAGCCCGCCCCGGGCGATCCTCTCACCGCCGGATCAGACGCAGCGCCACGCGGGCCGCGCGGCGGACCGGTCTTTGTAACCGTTCACGGCGGCGCGGAAAACGGCCGCGGGATTGCGATCCTCGCGGCTGCTCCATGGCCGCCCCCCCCCGCAGCCGTGGATGGAAATCCACGGCCGTCCGTAACCGCAAGGAAAACGGTGTTTAACGGGTCAGCCTGCTGACCGTGTCACCAA
>JAKBMM010000020.1 GCA_021831565.1 Planctomycetota bacterium | reverse complement strand
CGTCGCAACGGCTCAATGGGTCTACGGACCCGGTTTTCGCCGCTGACTCCTTGCATCTGGCCCGTTTCCGGCCAATCAACCCCAATTTGTAGCTGTGACAGAGCACTAGACGCCGATCGCTCAAAATAGCCCGCCGCCACACGTTTATTTGGCCGGCATAATCGGGTTCTGGTGGACCGTTTTTACCGTGGTGTGCGTTTCGGTGCGGATCCGGGTCGTGGTCTTGATGGTGGTGGTTTTGAGCACCATCGGTCCGGTGATCTCCAGGTCGATCGTGTTGTTCTGCAAATCCACCGCCTTGAGACCCGTCGATACGCCCAACTCCTGCTGGAGCGCGCCGTAAAAATCATCCGGAGCGCCGTTGTACTGCACCGAAAGCTGGCCGTAGGCCGTCGTGCGGGAGCCGGTTATGCCGCGGTCCACCACCAGTCTCACGCCCGGAACCTTCTGGATCAAATGCTTGATCTTGAGCACGTCATTCACACCGGCGGCGTTGTAGATGCGCACCGTCAGGGGATTGATCGCCCGTCCCCCGCCGCCCCACACATTGGCCAGGCTCTGCATGATCTTGTCGGCCAGGTATCCGGTGTAGATGTTAATATGGGTTTTACTCATCGGCAGCGGCATGTCCACATAGACGGCCCCGAGAATGCGCGCGTCGGTGGTGCTTACCGCCTGCGCCAAGAGGCGCACGCTGGGAAGGCCGGAACTGGTTTGGGCCGTCGGCGACGCCTGGATTTCCACCAGCACATCGGTATTGAGTTGCGCCTTGAGCAGCGGCAACACCGCCGGATCGCCGTTCTGCAAACGCAGAAATTCTTCGCGTTTGAGCACCTTCTTGGCCATGGCGGGATTCTGGATGTCGATCTGGCCGTTGGCGTTGAGATATTCGATCATGGACAGGCCCAGGGCGTCGAAGTCATTCTTGTTGGCGTGGATGGCGGCGTAGGTTTTCGCGTGTTTCGGGGCCAGAACCACCACCATCATTCGCGGCTGGCGCTGCGCCTGGTAGGCCCGCACATACGCGGCCTCATCGGGCAGCGGCACGTGCGTGCCGTAGGGGTTGGCGCCCATCGGCGACCCGTAGGCATTCGGCGGCAGCGGCTTCTGGTAGGGTTGCGGCTGGTAGGCCGCCCGATCCTGCGGCCCGGGTATGGCAACGTTCCGCACCGGCTGGGCGCAGCCGCCAAGGAGAGCCAGCGCCATTCCCGCGATCAGAGAAATCATGCGTTTCATCATTCACTCCTTTTGTTCGGAGGCTTGGCCGAATCAAACGATCATTATACCCCTCTCGCCGGTGTTTTCATTATACGGCTTTACCTTGACGTTTGTCGGCAGGCGGGAGAATATGGCGGCATGGCGGGTCATTCCCATTGGAAATCAATCAAGCATAAAAAAGCCGTGGTGGACGCCCGGCGCGGCAAGGTTTGGAGCAAGCTGGCCCGCCTGATTATTATCGCGGCCAAACGGGGTTCCAATCCCGACGACAACCTGGCTCTTCGCTACGCCATGGAAAAAGCCCGCGCCGCCAACATGCCCAATGACACCATTGACAAGGCCGTCAAAAAAGGAGCCGGCGCCCAGGGCGTGGAAAATTTTGAAAGTGTGCTGTACGAAGGCTACGGCCCGGGGGGCGTGGCCATCCTGGTTGATGCGCTTACCGATAACCGCAACCGGACGGCCAGTGAAATTCGCGTCATTTTTGATCGCCATGGCGGATCGCTCGGAGCGGCCAATTCGGTCGGCTGGATGTTCAGCCCCCGGGGGCTTCTGGCCGTGGAACGTTCCAGTCTCGATGAAGATCGCCTGCTGGAACTGGCGCTCGAAGCCGGCGCCGCCGATGTGCAAACCGCCCCGGAGGGTTACACCGTTGAGACCACCGCGGCCGATTTTGAAAAAGTGCGAAAGGCCTTTCTGGCCGCCCAAGTGCCGCTCGTGTCGGCGGAGTTGACGATGATCCCCAGCCAGAGCGTAAACGTAAACGGTGAAACAGGCCGCCGGATACGGGCGCTGATTGACGCCCTGGAGGAAAACGACGATATTCAGAGCGTCTACTCCAACGCCGAATGGGAAGATTAAAAATTCAGAGCTTTTTCAGGAGAAACAGCGTGACCGAAAAACCCGGGAAAACCATTCAAGTCGGTTTGATCGGCTATCGATTCATGGGCAAGGCGCACAGCAACGCCTGGCTCCAGGCGCCGCACTTTTTCGATCTGCCGGCGCTTCCGGTATTGCACACCATCTGCGGCCGTTCGGCGGAGAAAACACGGGAGGTCGCGGACCGCTGGGGTTGGAAACACGCCGTCACTGATTATCGCGAAGTGACGGCCAACCCGGAGATTGATCTGATTGATATCTCCACGCCGAACCACGCGCACTGGGAACAGGCCCTCGCCGCCGCCGAGGCCGGCAAGGCTATTGCCTGTGAAAAGCCGCTGGCGCGGACGCTTGGCGAAGCGCGCCAGATGGCGGCGGCGGTAAAAAAGGCCCGCGTGCCCAACTTTGTGTGGTTCAATTATCGCCGCGTGCCGGCGCTGGCGCTGGCCCGCCGGCTTATTGAGCAGGGGCGCATCGGCAAGGTGTATCACGTGCGGGCGCTGTATCTGCAGAGTTGGCTCAAGGATCCGAATATGCCGCTGATATGGCGGCTTTCCGAAAAGGAGGCGGGATCCGGCCCGCTGGGCGACCTGGGAGCGCACAGCATCGACCTGATTCGCTACCTTACCGGCGATGAATTCAACGAAGTGTGCGGATTGGCGCACACCTTCATCAAGGAACGGCCGGTGGGTGAAATGGTCGAAGGGCTTACCGCCCGCGCCCCGGGAGGGCGCAAAACGCACCGCGCCCGAGTAACCGTGGATGATGCGGTGTTTTTCCTGGCACGGCTCAAGAGCGGCGCCATCGGCACTTTTGAGGCCACACGCTTCGCCACCGGCCATCACAATGGCAACAGCCTCGAAATCAACGGCGCGAAGGGGGCGTTGCGGTTTCACTTCGAAGATTTCAGCTATCTTGATTTCTTTGATGACACCCTGCCGGCCTCCGAAAAAGGCTGGCGCAGAATCAGCGTGACGACGGGGCAAGATCCCTACAGCGGCCATTATTGGCCGGCGGGACATGTCATCGGCTATGAACACACCTTCATCAACACGGTGGCCGACATTGTCAACCGGCTGGCCGGTAAAACGCGGGAATTTCACGCCGACTTCGAGGACGGCCTGCGCTGCCAGGAGGTGCTCGAAGCGGTGCTGGCCAGCCACCGCCGGCGCGGGTGGGTCGCCATCAAGGAAGTGTGATCGCGTTCTGACATTTCGCCGAGCCACAGGAAAAGAACGCAGGTATGTTGCAACCGCCCGACATAGACACAACCATCCGGCAATTGATCCGCCTGGCGGTATCCGAAGACTTAGGGGGATTGCCCGGCGAGCCGGGAGCGATAGACCGGACCGTGGCCGCAACGATTCCTTCTTCGCTGCAATGCCGCGGCGACATTCTCGCCCGCCTGGACGGGGTGATCTGCGGTCTGTTTCTGGTTCCGGATATATTGCGGCATTATGATCCGGCGCTCACTCTGAGAACCTACAACCATGATGGCGAACACATTGTTCGCGGCAGGCGCGTGGCGAGCATCACGGGGGCGGCGGGCGCGATTCTTTCCGCCGAACGCGTGACGTTGAATTTTCTCGGCCGGCTTTCCGGCATCGCCACGCTGACCCGCCGTTATGTTCAGAAAGTGGAAAACGCGACGCCGGCGGACCGGCCCAAACCGGTGATATGCGATACGCGAAAGACCACCCCCGGCTGGCGGGCATTGGAAAAATACGCGGTACGCTGCGGCGGCGGCAGGAATCATCGGATGGGCCTATACGACGGCGTGATGCTCAAGGACAACCATCTGGCGGCGTTGCGCGCCAGGCTGGGGCCCGGCAAGACACTGGCCAACTTGACCGCCCATGTCCGTTCCACCCTGGCGAAGAATATTACGCTTTGGCTGGAGGTGGATTCGTTGGAACAGCTTGCCGAAGCGCTGCCCGGCGGCGGCGCCGACATTATTCTGCTCGATAACATGACGCCCGCCCAAATCCGCCAAGCCGTGGCGCTGCGTAACGCGCAAGAATCCACAAGCCGGCCGCGGCTGGAGGCATCGGGCGGTATCACGCTGGCCAACGTGGTCGACGTAGCCCGAACCGGCGTGGACCGCATCAGCAGCGGGGCGCTGACCCACGCGGCGCCGAGTCTGGACCTGGCTCTGGAAGTTTCGCCGCATGACTGACGATCTGAGTCCAGGCTCTTCGATTGAACGCCGGCGCTGCGAGTGTCTGCTGATGGAGCTTTACGAAAATCAAACCGCAACGGTGGAGGCGCTTAGTCGACGGCTTTCGCGGCCGCCGGCGGATATTCACCGACTGTTGGAATTTCTCCGGAAAAGCGGTTGCGGGATCGAAACAACCCCGGCGGGCGTTCAATTGGACGACATATCCTGGCCGTGGTGGAGAGCGATACTCGAAGATCGCAGCGGCGCCGCCGGACGCATGCTGGGCCGACACGTACTGGTGTTCGATCAGACGACGAGCACCAACGACGTCTGTTGGCAGGCCGCCCGCCAGGCGGACGAACGACCCCTGGTGGTGCTGGCGGATGTTCAAACCCGCGGCCGCGGCCGGCGCGGCCGGCGCTGGGAGTCTAAACCGGGCCAGTCGCTATTGCTGTCGATTCTATTGCCGGCGGCCCGGCGCAACGCGGAAACTTTGACGCTGACGGCAGGGCTGGCCGTCGCCCAAACCATAGAAACACTTGTCGGCGTAAGCACCGTGGTGAAATGGCCCAACGACGTACTGGTGGATGGGAAAAAAATTGCGGGGATTCTGATTGAGACCCGCTGGGCCAATCCCCAGGAGATGGACTCTCCAACGGCCCTCGACCACGCGCTGGGCATCGGGCTGAACGTCGGCCAGCAAAGCGCCGATTTTCCGGCGCCGCTGGCGGATCGCGCCGCTTCGCTGGCGATGATTTCGCACCACCCCTGGAATCGCCTGCGCGTACTCGAAGCCTTACTGGAGCAGTTGGAAAGAAACTGTCTGCATCCACCGGCGCCGGCGCCACTGATCGCAGCGTGGAAAGCCCGCTGCGCCATGCTTGGCCAACCGATTCGCGTGCATTGCGGTGGAATGGAGATCGTCGGGCGCGTTGCGGATATTGATCCGCTGGAAGGTCTGGTTTTGCGCGACGAAACCGGCGCTGTTCATCTGTGCAAAGCGCGGGAAACAACCGTCTTATCGCCCTGAAGAGTTCTGACTCTTTTGGATCGGCTGCGGACCGCACGACCAGAGACACCGGCGAAACAGCAGCGCGTCAACCGCAATCATCCCCGGTCCAGCCAGCAACACCAGGGAGAGCATCGCGAGCAACGCCAGGTTGAAGTCGTACGAGCCGAATCCGCCGGCGCGCTGCAGCCATAGAGCTACGAACATGTCGATAAGCAGGGGAATACATATCAGCCGCGAGAGCGCTCCGATGATCAGCAACATACCGCCGAAAAATTCCACCCCGGCCGACATCCAGGCCCATACGAGTGCGGGCAGAACCGGAAAATGGTTGAACTTGTAAGTATCGGCGAAGAGATGGATGCCATGCCCGCCAAATAAGCCGAAACCGTGCTGTCCGCCATAGTAAATGAAGATGCAGCCGAGAACCAAACGCACCAGCAACACCCCCAGACTTGGCGCCAAACCCAAATTTTCCCGCGCTGGGCCGGTGGAGGAACAGGATGTCATGACGACGGCGCTCCTTTTCTTCAAGAGGGCAAGAGAATAGCGCTTCGGCAAAGCACGGGGCGTTTGCGGATTTCCCCATCAAGAAGTTCCCGCAATCCGACACGACCGGAAATACTCCCGGACTTTTGCACAAATGGACGACAGGAGCTTCGAAAAAGCTTCCAGCCTTTCTTATTCTAACCCCGCATGATACAAAAGCAATTATGAATGCACCGGCTTCTTGCCCAGCCTGGTCGATCGGCGAGTTGCTCCAGTGGACCACCGACTTTTTTTCGCGTCATGGCGTGGAGGAACCGCGCCTGTCCGCGGAACTGCTGCTGGGCCACGTCTTGGATTGTTCGCGCCTGGCATTGTATACCCGCTTCGAGCGGATTCCCTCGCCCCGACAAGTCGCGGCGTTTCGCGAACTGGTGCAGCGGCGCAAAGAGCGCGTGCCCGTTGCTTATCTCATCGGCAAAGCATGGTTCTTTTCGCTGGAATTGGACGTTTCCCCCGCCGTTCTGATTCCCCGCCCGGAGACGGAAACGCTCGTGGAGCAGGCGATTCGTCTGGTCCGTAACACCACCGGTTGGGAAGCGCCGGAGATTCTTGACCTGGGAACCGGCAGTGGGTGCATTGCCATCGCCCTGGCCAAAAATTTGCCCGGCGCCCGCATCGTGGCCGTCGATATCAGTTCCAGCGCGTTGGACATCGCCCGGAAAAATGCTCAAATGCTGGGCGTGCGCGATCGCGTGCGCTGGCTTGAGGGTGATCTCTGCGAGCCGGTGCAATCGCTTTCTCCACCGGTGCGTTTTCATTTAATCGTCTCGAATCCACCGTATATTCCCGCCGATCAGGTCGATGCGCTGATGCCCGAGGTCAGCCGCCATGAACCACGCCTGGCCTTGGAAGCCGGTCCCGATGGACTGGCGTTTTACCGGCGCATCGCCACGAGCGCCCCCGGCCTGCTGCGACCCGCCGGCGCATTGCTGGTGGAAACCGCGTTTGATCAGGCCGTGGCCGTGGAAGCGATACTCCTGGCCGCCGGCCATTATGATTCGTCCCGGATTATCCGCGACGACGCCGGCCGGGAGCGCTGCGTGCTGGTGCGGCTGGCGGCGTGCTGAAAGCTTGCTTTTCAAAGCGCCCGCCGGGCTATCCACCCGACTGTTGATAGCCCCGGGTGATATAGTCGATCAACTGCACCACCAGGGCGGTCCAGCCGGTTTGATGCGAGGCGCCGATGCCCGCGCCATTATCGCCATGAAAATATTCATAGAAGAGAGGTAAATCCTTCCAGAGCGGATTCTCCTGAAACATGCTTTGGCCGCCGAAAACCGGGCGGCGACCATCTTTGTCGGGCAGAAATATCGAAACCATCCGCCGCGCCAACTCCTCCGAAAGTTGCAGAAGATTCATGGATTTTCCCGTCCGCCCCGGCCACGCCACGGTAACGTCGTTTCCATAAAACCGATGGTAACTGCGCAGGGAGGTAATAAGCAGATAGGCCGTGGGGAACCAGATGGGGCCGCGCCAGTTGGAATTTCCGCCGAAAAGGCGCGTCTGCGATTCGGCCGGTTCGTAACGCACCACCCAGTCGCGCTGGTCAAAGCCGATATGGTACGGGTGCTCCAGATGATAACGCGAAAGGGACCGCAGACCGAAGGGCGACAAAAATTCATTTTCATCCGCCACGCGACTCAGCACGCGTTGGAGCCGGTGTTGATTGGCGATGCTCAACAGGCAGCGCCGTCCGTCCGGCGACCAGGTACAGCCTATGCTTTCCTGCTGAATGCTTTCCTGTATATTTTTCGACTCCCAGCGTTCCCGGAAAGCCGGCAGATTTTCAAACCAGCTTTTCTCCAGAACTTGCACCGCGTAAAGCGGAATCAATCCCACGCTGGATCGCACGCGCAGGGGAATAGCGAATCCCCGCCGCGGGCAGATGATCTTGTCGTAGTAAAAACCGTCCTGCGAATCCCACAACCCCACATCGCCGGTCGCGGGCGTATTGATCGCCCGGGAAATGGCGATGAAATGATCCAGAAATTTCAGGGCCAGGTGGCTGTAGACGGGATCCTCCTGCGCCAGTTCCAGGCCGATGGTCATCATGTTCAGACAGAAAAGGCCCATCCAGCCCGTGGCGTCCGCCTGTTCAAGCATCCGGTTGTTGGGCAGCGGCTGGCTGCGGTCGAACACCGAAATGTTATCCAGCCCCAGGAACCCGCCCTCAAAGACGTTGTGGCCGCGGTTATCCTTGCGGTTGACCCACCAGATAAAATTCAGCAGCAACTTGTGATACAGGCGTTCCAGGAAGGCGCGGTCTCCCGCGCCGCCGCGCCGCCTTTTTTCCATGTTGTAGACGCGCCATACGGCCAGCGCCTGCAGCGGGGGATTGGCGTCGTTGAACGACCATTCATAGGCGGGCAACTGTCCGGAAAGATTCTGGTAGCGCTCGGAGGTGATGAGTTCGAGCTGCGCCTTTGCCATTTGAATATCAACATAGCTGAGTGTAAGGCAGTGAAAGGCCCAGTCCCAGGCGCCGAACCAGGGATATTCCCATTTGTCCGGCATGACGATGACGTCCCGGGCGGCCAGCCGCCGCCAGTCGGCGTTCCGCCCCTGTTGGCGCGGCGCGGGGGCGGAGAAATTCTCGTCGCCCCGCAGCCACGTGCGCACGTCGTAGTGGTAAAATTGCTTGCTCCAGAGCAGACCGGACAGGGCCTGCCGCTGCGTGCGGCGCAGCGCCGCGGGACAGGTCGCCGGCAGCAGGGCCGCGTAAAATTCATCCGCTTCCGCCAACCGTTGCTGGAAAATCTCCGTAAAGTCCGCGAAGGGGTCCGCAAGTTCCCGTTCCGCCAGCACCAGTTGCACCGTCTGCGCGGCCCCGCCGGAGAGCGAGCACTGGTAGTGCAGCGCCGCCTTGGTTCCCCAAGGATGCTGGTGCACGGCGGCAGGGCGGTTCTGCACCAGGTATTCGTGAAAAGCGTCCTTGACCGCCGGATGGCTGTTGGGAACGCCAAAAAGCCGCTGGCGGTTCGTCTCGTTAAACGTAAATAGCGTTTCCAACACACCGCCGTGCGCGTAGAGCCGGTACGGGGCCAATTCCGGATGGTCCGTCCGCAGCGTGATACGGTCCGGATCGTGCGGACCTTGCATCCGAATGACGGGCTGCGGACCCGGCTGGGCGCCCCAGGACCAGGTGTTGCGGAACCACAACGTGGGCAGCACGTGCAGCATCGCCAGGTTCTTGCCGCAGTTGCGCACCGTACAGCGGAAAAGAATACGTCCCGGATCCGCCTTGGCGTACTCCAGGGTGATGTCGAAAAAAGCGTTGGCGGCGAACACGTTCGTGTCCACCAACTCGTATTCCGGCTGGTCCGGTCCCCGATGGCGGTTGATCTCAACGAGCTGGCGATAGGGAAATTCGGCATGGGGATAGCGGTATACCATTTTCATATATGAATGGGAAGGCGTGTTATCCAGGTAAAAATAGTATTCTTTGACATCTTCTCCATGGTTGCCCTCCTGATTGTTCAGACCAAAAAACCGTTCCTTGAGAATCGGATCCCGGCCGTTCCAGAACGTCGGCGCCAAACAGAGAATCTGCCGCTGGTCGCATATTCCACCGATGCCGTCTTCGCTCCAGCGGTAGGCCCGGCTGCGGGCCATGTCGTGGGGGAAATAGTTCCAGGCGTCGCCGGTGGGCGAGTAATCCTCGCGCACCGTGCCCCACGCCCGATCCGCCAGATAGGGACCCCATTGACGCCATGCCGCGGCGATTTTCTCATCGGCCAGACGCTGCTGTTCGGCGTTGGACATTGGTTGTTGCCTCATCCATAGACTCCTGCCGTTTACCGCATGGTATACGTGCCGGCGGACCTTGTCACCCGGTCGGCTCACGGCGGGCCGGAATGGTGTCGCTGGCGCATCGCCACGTTGAGGATCAACGACGTCGCCAACATATCCGCCACCAGGGCGCTACCGCCATAGGACATGAATGGCAACGTAATGCCCACCACCGGAATCAGGCCCGTCGTCATGGCCATGTTGATGGTCGCCTGGAGAACCATCATCGAGGAAAGCCCGACCACCATCAGCCGGCCGAACGAATCGGCGCAATTACCCGCGATTTCCATGCACGCCGCGAAGAAAACTCCATAAAGCGCAAGAATCGTCATGCACCCGGCGAATCCCCACTGGCTGCCCACCACGGAAAAGATGAAGTCGTTGGCCGCCTCCGGAAGCAGATCGTGGCGAATCTGGTCCGCGCCCCGCAATCCGCGGCCCAGAAGGCCGCCGCTGCCCAGGGCTATTTCGCTCTGCCGCCGTTGATACAAATTACCGGATAGCTGGGCCGGGGACGGTTTGCCGCTGGCGAACAGCGCCACAATTCGCTGCTTCTGATAGCCGCGCAGGAGTGGATAACATCCCGGCGCCACCGCCAACGCGATCAGGGCTATGGCGATGAGATACCGGAACCGCGCCCCCGCCGCGATCAGCATGGCGTAGAGCACCGGTGGAAACAGCAGCGCGGTGCCCAGGTCCGACTCCACCAGGATCAGTCCCATCGGGACGAGCATCAATAGAAAAGGAACGATGAGCTTGGATAAATCGCGGCAATCGCGGTGCCACCGCAGAGACCACGCCACCGCCATGACAAATGATATTTTCGCCAGTTCGCTGGGTTGGAAGTCCGCCCCGCCCGGCAGCAGGAACCAACGGTGGCTTCCTTTGATCGCCGGCGCCAAAAGTACGCCGATCAGCAGCACACAGGTGAAGGCGTAAAAGAGGTAAGCGACGCGCCCCAGGCGCGGGTAGGCTGGAATCAGGGCGAGCAGCAGAAATACCGCGCCGATGACGAGGTGAATTTCCTGTCGCGGCAGACGCAGCGGGCCGCAGATGCGCACCGCCGCCAGGCTCGCGGCGCATAGCAGCAGAATAGTCAGCAACATCAGCCAGGCGATACGCGTGGCGATGAGTTGCGGAACGATCTGACGCCACAGCCGCCGTGTGAGCGAATCGCCCCCACCCCGGCGCGATCGCGATTCGAGCCGGTGATTTCCCCGCCCGGCCGGCGGGGGAGAAAGCAAGGATGGAGTCTCATTTTTCAAGGCGTATCCAGCTTGGGCAGGTAACCATTTTGCTCCATGTCCAGAATGCACTGCCGCACGATCGGCCCGGCGCGGCGCCCGCCGTCTCCGCCCATCGGCACCACGGCGGCAATCACATATTTCGGATGGTTCGCCGGCACCGCGCCGACAAACCATGCATCATCTCCCTTTACCACGGTCATTTTGCCGTTCTTACGCACAAGCCGGCGCGTCTGGGCGGTTCCGGTCTTTCCCTCCACCGGTATGTTCATGCGCAGCACCGGCGCGGTTCCCTTGGCGCCATGCACCACCTGGTACATACCGCGCCAGATATACCCCAGGTCCGCCGTGGCAAGTTTGATCCGGCGGGGAGGCGGACGGGGAAACCCCTCGATCAACTGCGGCGCCATCCATATTCCGCCCCTTAACAGCGCGGTGTAGGCGTTGGCCAACTGCAACGGCGTAAGCGTGATCGGTCCCTGGCCGATGCCCAGGAATATGGCGTTCGTCTGGTCCGCCAGACTGGTCCCCTTGCCATGAATGTGCGGCAAGCTCCCGCCACTGTCCTCCGGAAGCCCTACTCCCGTCGGCCTGTCCAGTCCGAATTCCCGGTAGCCGGCGACCAGCCGCTTGAATCCCAACCGCATTCCAACCTGGTAAAAATACGTGTCACAGGACTGCTCCAGGGCGCCAACGAGCGTCAACGGCCCGGGCGCATAAGGAAAAGTCCAGTTATGAAATATTCCCGGATGGCCGGGAAACAGATAGGCCCCGCAGTTGATAACGGTGTGCGGAGTAAGCACGCCATCGGTCATGGCGAATGAGGCCTCAATGGGTTTGACAACGCTGCCCGGCGGATACACCGCCGCCACCGCACGGTTGACCAGCGGCAGATGCGGATCATGAACCAGTTGTTCGAACTTCCGGTGAAAAGTATTGGCGTTGTAACCCGGTTCAGAAAGCATCAGCAGCACCCGGTTATGCTTGACGGAAAGCACAACCACGGCGGCATTATGCATCCGGCCCTTGAAATTCAGCAGATGGCGGGCCGGATCCAGCAGCGCCTTCTGGAGGGCCTGCTGCAATTTGATGTCCAATGTCAGGTGAATGGTCTTGCCGGGAATGGGAGCGCGGCGATCCCTCATGATCTCTCGCCCGTCGAGGTTCACCAACTTCACGCCCCGCACGCCGCGAAGCAGGTTCTCAGCCGCCAATTCCACACCCGAGGCCCCCATCGAATCGCCGGGCAGGTATCCCTTGAGATTTCCCTTTGTGTCCCGCAAGGCGCCCGGAATCAAGCGGGGCATAATAAATGGGTCTTTGGCCAGCACCGCCGGCGTTACCTGGCGCAGGACCCCGACCACTTGTGCCGCGACATTTCCGTAGGGATACACGCGATGCGTTCCCGCCTCCACAACCAATCCCGGGTAGCGATCCGCGTGTTTTTTGAAATAGAAGGCCACCGCGGGAGGAATATTCGGGATAATCGTGTGCGCCTCGTGGGCCTCGGCCAGGTCCACGGGGTTGGCCAGTCCGAGCCGCACGTCGATGCTCCGCGGCGATTCATCCGCCCCTACCGCGTTGTGCCGGCTGTAACGCATCGTCCAAACATCCTCCCGCAGCAATTGCATGCGGGCGCGGATCACGTCAAAGCGTTCGAGCACACGGGCCAACGGCCGGCCACAGTGTCGGGCCACCGCCGCCGGCTCCCGGCGAAGTTCGCGGGCAATGCGGCGCCGCTGGGCCGGCAGATGGGCCAGAATCGCCGCACGTGTGTGGTAGCGTATTTTGAGCCGCCGAACCGCCTGGCGCGTGATCCAGGGATCGTCCATGTTCATCGCCTGGTACTCAATGGCCAGGTTGTAACAGGGCGCCTCCGCGGCCAGGTAGCGACCCCGCCGGTCCACAATCGAACCGCGCCGCGTTGGAATAATAAAATGTCGATAATTGAAACTTTGCGCCTGGTCCTTCCAGAATTTCGCCCGGACAATCTGCAGCACCGCCAGACGCGCCGCGATGATTCCCATCGCCAGAATCAGCAGAATCAACAAAAAAATCAAACGCCGTTTTAACATGTCCGCCGGTTACCTGAGAAAGCTTAATTTCTCACCGCCGTTGATGGTAGCGTCCGGCGGCATCCGATTCCAATGCCGGCGCAAACGTGTTTATCGGAGTTGACGGTGTAGCGTCTTGACACAGTTCAACGCCGTGGTTCACCCATTGCGATCGGGGGCCACGAGATCACCGACGAACCAGCACCGCCAACTCGCTACGATATTGAACAAGGCCAAGGGCAAACTCGCCCTATCCAATTACCCTGCCCCCTCATGGACGCGCTGTACCCCCCCCCCGGCAAATGGCTCAAGACCGTCTTCCCTGCCAGGACGAACCACTCCACGAAGGATAAACGGACCGAGGCACTCTGGACGAACTACGACCCCATGGAGAATACCAGGCGAAGGCCAAGCGTGAATGGACGATTGTTTCAAGATACTTGACGAATTCTGCGCGCGAGCCAGGAAACACTTGGCCAAATCGTTCATCGCCGACACCCAGCGGCGGGCAAAAAGGCAGCCACTCCGTTCGCCCTTCGGGCTCGCTGCGGGTTTACCTTTTGCATGGAGCGGATCTACCTTATTGGGCTGTTTTGCGCACGGTTGACCGGTGACCGGGTGCACCGCAAAGGTCGACCACTCTGTTTTGCGTTTCCCGTTCTGGTCCGCCGCGGCCTTTGCGGTTCATGAAGCGGTGCCCTTGGCGAACTCGCTTACCAACCTGACGATCTCATCGACTGTCGATTCGATCCTCTTCCTGTCGACCGTCAAGACTTCGTCTTTGCACGCCGGATTACCCCTGATACCCGCCTTCAGTTTATCAGGTAACATCCCACTTTTTTGCTCCGATAACTTCAGTCTGTAAGAGCCGCCTTCGTTGGATATATTCAAGTCAATGATTTTGCCATCATACTCGCACTCCAATCGAACATAAGGCTCCGAAGAGTCGGTATGCACAGGGCAATAATTCGGTTTAGCGAAAGGAGCCAGATTTCCCTTTTCATACTTATCCGACAAAAGACCAGTCATCAGATGGTAGCTAAAAAGCTCCCTGTGTTCACCGTTCATTCGAATTTTTTTGAGGAGATACACGCATTGCTCGGACTTCCATCGGATCATTCGACCTTCGCAGTACTTTATCACATCCGGGCTTTCGACTATCAAACGTCGCCACTCTTCGTTTGGACGCACACTTTGAATTACGGCATTCAGCGACTCCTTAACATCGGTTTCCAAATTTATTCGATCAAGCAAAGCTTTGACGTAACCCCTCTTTGCCTCAGCAGCAGGGACATCAGGGCTCCCGCGGAGAAGCCTCTTCCAGCTTGTGTCGCGACCATGGTCATCGAGGAAGCTTAAGTTGCAGCGAGTGTGAAGCAGGTAATCTCCAATCGCCAACAGAGCACGTTCCCAGCGGCTCTCACCGAAATTCTTCAGGCCTTTTTCAGCGAATACGGCGGAGGCCTTTTCGAGGTAATCCTGAAAATTCTTTAGATACTTGACGTCGTCAGATTCGCTCCAAGTACATGATTCATTCTTCAGCCAAGCGTCGAGGACCCCAGAGAACTTGAGCAGAAATTCAATCTGGCCTTGGAAATAACCATGCCGCTCCGCCTTTAGAATGGCAGACTTCCATCGATCATTCTTGCGAATTAACTGGGCCTTGAGCCTCTCCTCGCGGATTTGCTGTCCATTGAATCCGCTAACTTCGCCGCCTTTTTCGGCGAGGTAGGCAAGTATGTCCTTTGATTTGCCCAACAATTCCTTGATAGATCGCAAGCTCCGCTTAAAATCATCGAGCGAGTCGTAGTCTGTGTTCCGTGCCAGATTGCCAATTACCCGCATCCACTCGCCAAACGGTTCCAGCGGTTCAAGGTTGTCGCGGTATTCTCGAATAAAGGCGCTGTAGGCACAGAATTGGATAAGCTCAGAATAACTCGGCATCTTGGTACTGTTCTTGTCGTCTCTGATTACGCGCCTGAATGCCTCTTTTTCATCATAGTAGATGGAATCAGAGAGATAGGTCCGAATCCCGTTTGAGTCGCCGCACCAACTGTCAAGAAGACGACTCAAGGTTTCAATGAGAGGCCGATCAATGCACTTGTGCTCCTGATATTTCGGGAATGAGAACAAAACGTTTTCATTTCTCAAAGCTTCAAGGGTTTTGTTAAGGCCCTCGCTATCTGGGTCATCTGGGGCGCGGGTTACGATTGCCAAAGCTCTTATCAGGTGCATCAGCCTGTCGTCAAAAAGATGCGTATTCGTGTCACGATAATGCCAGAAAACATCCGCCCACGCATTGTCAATCTGATGACTAAAATAGTCTTTTACTGAAACTTGTTTTTCGTTCAACATGCGCTTCTCGTTTGGGAACAGCGTATCAAGGTGTTGCTCCAACCTGGATTTGAAAGCCTCAAAAGCCGTTAGCGGCTTCCCCCGCGCATTCATCTTGATATAAAGATCATCGGACAGACCAAAATTCTGGAGATCGAGCAGTTGGAACGTAATAAGTAAACATTCACGGGATAGAAATAGCGCGAGGGTGCGAAATCGATCCAGATGGCTATCGGGATCAGGACAGTTCGGGACGGCGGGAAGGCCGGGCGGGCGATGGCCGGGCGGATAATATGCGGCGTGGCGCGTCGGCGCGAATTACGCCGCGTCGTTTTCCACGCGCCATTGAACGCCTTGCCGAATGACCCGGCGGTAAAGGGTGTCGCGTTCCAGGGGAATAAAACCGGCTTGGGCAATAATCCGGCGGATATCCTGAACCGTTTGCTCCTGGTGCGGGTTGCCGCGGCCGCTCTCACGTTTGGTGATGTCGTACCAGACCACGGTTCCGTCCAGGTCATCGACTCCGAAATGCAAGCTCACCTGGGAAAGTTTCATGCTTTGCATGATCCAGAACGCCTTGACGTGGGCGAAATTGGAGAGCATCAGCCGCGAAATGGCCAGCATCTTCAGGTCTTCCAGGCCGGTCGGACCGGGTAAATGCCCCAGCTCGCTGCCGTCGGGAATAAACGAAAGCGGAATAATGGTCTGAAAACCCGGCGCTTCATTCTGGAGCTGGCGCAACTTGAGCAAGTGGTTGATGCGTTCGGCCCGTGTTTCCACATGACCATACAAAATGGTGGCGTTGGTGGCGATTCCCAGTTCGTGGGCGAGGCGATGCACCCGCATCCAACCGTCACCGCGGAGCTTGCCCTGGAACACTTCATCATGCACGCGGTCATCGAAAACCTCCGCGCCCCCGCCGGGCAGCGAACCGAGTCCGTGCTCCCGGAGAGCCAGAAGCACTTCGCGAATGGACAGATGCGAAATCCGGCTGAAATGATCGATTTCGATGGCGGTGAAGCATTTCAGATGCAGGCGCGGATAGCGCTGCCGCAAACCGGAAAGCATTTCCAGGTACCATTCGAACGGCAACCAGGGATGCAGGCCGCCGACAATATGAATCTCCGTGGCCCCGGCCTGATCGGCCCAGGAAGCCTGGCGATAAATTTCTTCCAGGTCATATTCATAGGCCCCATTCTCGCCGCGTTTACGGTGAAATTCGCAAAATTTGCAGGATAGGGCGCAGATGTTGGTGTAATTGATGTGGCGATTGATGTTGTAATAGGCCACGCGACCATGCCGCGCCTCGCGGATGGCGTTGGCGAGGTGGCCGATGGCAAAAATATCACGCGAATTCCAGAGGGCCATGCCGTCATTGAAATTCAAATCTTCCCGGGCGGCGATTTTTTCAGCAATAGGCCGCAGTGCCAAGTCGCTGATGGAACTCATATCCAGGTAAGCGGCGGGATCGGCGCTCCGGTCGGGCTTATCGCCATTGGCGCCGCGAGAACCTGGGACCGTGGTGATTGGAATATCCGCATCGACCCGCATCATCACAAACTCCGTAACCGGGCCAACCGTCGTTTCGTTGATCGGAAATTATAGCGGCTTGCAATCGTTTCCGGAACTTTCTCTCAACGGCACGCACCCGCCTCATGGAAGTTTTTTTCCGACCCGCTGGTACTCAATCAGAGCCGAAGTCGGCCGGCGGGGCAGGTCAATCACCATCCCCTTTCGCATCAACGCGCGGCCGGTCAACTCGGTGGAACCCGGAACGTCCACGTTCGTTACCAGATAGTCCGCTTTTGGCGCCAGCCCATGCAGACGAATGCGAATTGCTTGATACGGACAATCCTGCCGGCGAAAAACCTGCACCATTCCCCGGCCCAGGTCCGGTCGATTGAATTCCCAGGCCATCCGGGCGTTCTTACCGGTGCTGTACGGAGTCAGCGGATAATAATCTCCAAAGTAGTCTTCCTTGATCTGGTTCCATTGCGCCAGCATTTTCCGCAGGAGAGCGTAATTCAAATTCTTTTGCCGCACATCCCAGCATAGCGACAGGGCGGGCGTCATCTGACTGCGGAAAGTGTAAGGCCGTTGCCCGGTGATTGCCGTTCCATAATATGGAATCCACAGGGCGATTCCATACGTGTGATCCTGCTCGACCAGCGGATTGCCCGAATCGTCGCTGCGCCATAAGGGGACCGCGCGGTGGAGCGTATCCAGGTCGAGCCGGCGCCCGCCGCTGGCGCAAGTGTCAATGAACAGGTCGGGTTTGGCGCGGCGCAGAGCGTCCCAGAAGGCCAGGAGACCCTCCACGTATCGGATCTGCGTGATTCCCCGGCGGTTCGGAGAATCATGATCGCTCCAGAAAACCAGTGGATTCATGTTAAAATCCTGCCGGTAGATATCAATTCCCTGTGTCTGAATGACCTTGTAGATGTGCTGCGTCATCCACCGGCGCGCCACCGGATCACCCAGATTGAAAAGTTCGTTCGGCTGTTTTGGCGCTGTCAGCAGCCACTGCGGATGTTTCTTCGCCAACCACCGCCCGGGTACGACGCGCTCCGGTTCAAACCACAAGATGGTCTTGATGCCCCGGGCATGCGCATAATTTGAGATGGGCCTGATCCCCTGGGGAAAGCGCCGGGGATCGGGATTCCACCGGCCCGAGTCCAGCCACCATTGGCCGCGGTCGGGGTACCATCCGGCGTCCATCCAGAAAGCGTTTATTTTAAGGTTTTCCCGCTGATAGCGGCGTATCCACGCAATCTGGTTGGACGTGGTGGCATGTTGCATGTATTGATACGCGCCCGAGGCGGTGGCGGCGATCAGCGGCGGAGGAAGCCTGCCGCCGGGACGAGGCAGCAGGCAGCCCATCATCCAGCGCCGCCAGATGTTCTGACCGCGTATCCAGTCGCCCTGATAAAATTCCAACGCGATCCGCGGACTGGCAACCTTTTCGCCGGGGCGCAGGATAAAGTGCGTCAATTGCTGGCCGGCTTCGATGCGCAGACTCCCGCCGTTTGCGGCGCGCCGGGATTGAAACCGGGACGCCCATTGCCCCGGCCAGCCGACAACAACGATGCATCCATGGTTGGACCAGTGTACATTATAATAGGGAAAAGCGTGATTGGTGGGTCTTCCGCCCGACGGCGCAAAATTCATTTTTGTTCCGGGGAAAAGCACGGTTCGCAAGGGTTCAAAATCCAGCGGCGAGTCATAGCTGCCGCGGTTGTAATGCAGCACAAACCCGCCGGCGCCGTGGCGTTGCAGACTCGTATGGATCACCTGAATGTCCGAAATAATCGGCGTATTTCGCGCCCCGGCATTCTGGAAGGAAAGCGTCCAGCACACGAGGGGAAAGTCCCAATAGGCCGTAGCCGTGCAGCGGACCACAAGGTCGGTCCGCGGATCCCTGTAAGTGACGACATACCGGGTGCGCCGGGCGGGGAGACGGCGCGATGTTCGCGTCACCAGCCATTTTTTCAACTGTTCGCGGGAGGAACGGCCGGCATAATTGAACGAAAACGGCGGGGTGGTCGTGTATGGTCCGGTCCCCACCTTGTTTTCAAACTTCGCTTGCACCCAGTGACGAACCTGCGCCAATTCCGCGGGGTGGGCGAACAGGTTCCGCCCGTTGCCGGATAAGGCCCACCGGCTTACAGGCGAAGGCCGCAAAGACGGCGGAGAACCCGCCCGCACGGCGCCAGCCGCGGCGCACAGAAAAACCAACCCCAACGGGAGTATTATGCCAATGTGATATTTTTTCATAGTACCTTGACAGAATCGCTCACAGGGCTCGGCCGGCGGAAATTCGCCGCCGCCGAGTCGTAAGCAAAAGTCCCGCGGCGCCGGCGGCCAGGATTTCCAACGTGGCCGGTTCGGGCACGGGACGGGTGGGAGGAGAATTCCCCTTCTCGCTGAAACCTTGCTGAATATACGGGGGCGGCCCCGCGATGAAGCTTCGCTCGCTCGTGTTCCCGGAAGGGGCAAATGATGTCAGCGCCGGCCCGCTGGTTAATCCGCTGTCGAGAATCGCGGCGATATATTGCTGGTTGTCGCCCAGTTGCACCAGCTCTCCGCCCACCACATTGGATTTGCTTACCATCTGCTGGTCGAGGACGAAAACGGAAAGGTGTTGATTGGCAACGTTTACCTCGGCTGGCGAAATCTCGCCGCCCGTAGCCGCGGAGTAGGTCCAATTACCAGGTGTCGAAAAGTGGGAGGACGACGTATCGCCTCCTGCCAATTGCCAGTATGTCAGCGGCGTGGTTCCGGAATTAAATAACCCGGCGGGTCCATCGCTGGAAAAACTGACCACTGTGATGGTTGAGCCGTACGCCAATCCGCCGCAAGCCGCAACACTGATCAGCGCCGCCGTGATTGTGCGCAACACACCGCGCTTTCGCGTCCAATTCGTCCACATAATACTCTCCTTGTCGAGCGGTGCGGTTGGCGCGGCGCCCCGGCCGGGCAACCTCATCGTCTCGTATTTCTTATTCACCCCGCAGCAATCAGATCCGGAGCGAATCGCCGGCTCCCATGTTTATCCGCAAAAAATCCGCTGCTCGCCGGCTGCATCTTGTGGGAAAAGACTTTAAAACTTTAAACCTGACACTCATCTTTTCTATCCACATTCTAAGCCAAAAAACAGGTTTGGTCAAGAAAAAAATGGTTCCCGCAATTTTTTTTCCCGGACATCGCATATAGGCCGATCCCGGCGAACCGGGATGCGGTTTTTATAAGAGCCTCGCCTGGGGCACGGCATTTTCCACGCCGGGCGTCAGCGTGGTGGATTCATCCGCCGACCGATAATTTGAAACCGGTGACTTATCGCGTGGTAGCCGAGGCGGGCGGCGATCTGGTCGCATAAGGCGTCGATTTGCGCGTTTTCAAAGGGAAGGATCATTCCTGTTTCCACGTCCACCAGATGGTCGTGCTCCCGCCCACCGCCGCGAAAATCGTAGTAGGATTGCCGGCCGGCGCCGAAAAACACCGGATTGAGAAGGCGGGCGTCGACCAGATGCTTAAGCGTACGATAAACCGTGGCCTTGCTGATGCGATGGTTGAACTGACGAAGCTGGAGCAGCAATTCCTCGGCCTCGAACGGGCGGCTGAATTTTTCGACGGTTTGGACAATGACTTGCCGCTCGGGTGTGAATTTAAGACGCCGGCTGCGAAGGAAGTTCCGAAAAGCGCTCTGTGCGGACTGCATGATGCGAATTATACCGGCCGCACCCAAGACTCAAACATACGATCGAAAATCTTGCGGCCTACGGCAGGCCAAGCTGATCGATATAACAGGATTCGAAGTCCGGATCGAGGTTCAGTTCAACCACCTCGAGTTCTTTGGCGGCCCGGGCGACCTCCGTCGCGACGCCGGCTTCCAGAAGCGAAAGATAAGCGCCGCCCAACGACGTGTTCCCCACCACCTGCACCTGCCGGGGAACAAAACCGGGTAATAGTCCGGCGGCGATGGCGTTGGGTACATCCACATGCATGCCGAACCCGCCGGCCAAATAGAGCGTGCGGATGTCCGCCGCTTGCAGGCCGATCCGGCGCATCAGAATGGTGATGCCCGCGGCAATGGCGGCCTTGGCCTGCAATAGCGAGGCGACATCGCTCTCGCTGATCAGTAATGGCCGCTTACCATGGGCGTAGCCGATGCGCAAAGCCCGGCCGTAACCGTCGCCGCTGGAGATCAGCTCGCCGGCGCCGGAGAGGCGCTCGGCAGCAAAGCGGCCGGCGGCGTTGAACAAGCCGACGCGCCGACCTTGACCGAGTATGTCGATATACGCCGAGCCGCACAGACCGACCGGCCGGCCGCCGCCGATCACCTCCCGCCGGATGGCGAAGGCGGGTTCCGTCTCAAACCGCAGATGGCTGATCGCACCCTCTCCGGCGCGCATGCCGGAAAGCAGGCGGGCGCCTTCAAAGGCCGGTCCGGCCGCGGTGGCGCAGCCCAGCAATCGGGCGCCATGTTTAAGGATGATCTCGCCATTGGTGCCCACGTCCACCAGGAGGCTCGGACCGTCATCGTAAAGCAGGCCGCTGGCAAGAATGCCCGCGGTCAGGTCCGCACCGATATAGGCCGCGGCGCCGGCCAGCAGGTGCGCCGTGGCGGCGGGCGGAATCAGCCCGATTTTCTCCGACGCTATATACCGATGCTCCAGAAATTGCGGCGTGAAAGGGGCCGTTCCCAGCGACGTCGGATCCACGCCGGCCAGTAAGTGCAGCATCGTGGTGTTGCCCGCAATGCTCAGAGCAACCACGCCGGTCTCCGGCGCGCCGGCCTGCGCGCATAACGATGAAATTAACGGATTAATCGTTTCGGCCGCCACCGCCCGCTGCAGTTGCTCCACCATGGCGGGATCATTTTTACAAAGGGTGATCCGCGTGACCACGTCGTCGCCGAGGTGCATCTGGCGGTTAAAATCCGTGGCGCGGGCGAGTACGCGCCCATCGCGCAAGTCCACCAGCAAAACGGCGATCGTGGTGGTGCCGACATCAAGGGCCACGCCCAGGGGCCGCGGCGCCGGCTGCTCGGTTATCTCGGTAAGCAACCAATGATCGCCCCGAAAGCACAGCGTAACCCATAGCGTGATTCCCTGGCCGGTGCGCGCGGCCAGATGCGGCGCCACCCGCACAGGCCGGATTTTGTCCAATCGCGCCGCCGTCAGGGCGGCCAGTTCGGCGGGATTGGACCAGCGGACGTTCTCCAACCGGGTCTGCTGCCACAGTGGATCATGCGCTTGGGGAACGTTAATTCGAAAATCGCTGACCACCTGCGGCTCGTAGGCCAGCAACGCGCGGGGCGGAATCCGCACCACCACTTCGCCGGCATCGGGCGGCCGGTATTGGCACGCCTGAACCACCACGGCTTGGCCCTGTATGGTCAATGGTCGGCCGGTGGTGCTATGAATAAGGCTCCCGGAAATCAACTCTATTTGACAGGCTTGACACAAGCCGCGCTGTCCGCAGCGCGTGTTAAGCGGCAGCCCTTGGCGGCGCAGAATTTCTGTCAGAAGCGATGCGGCGCCTTTCCTGGAGCGGTACAGGACACGACGCGATCCCGCGGCGGTTTGCACTTCCAAAAGAACGGGGCGGACGGTCATGAGTTGCGCTCTTTCGCCGTTGCCTGCCCACAAGTCTCCGCCCCGGCGCAACGGCGGCAATCCCGATCACCATCGGGACCAGTACCGCTTACGACTCGGATAATGCGGTCGGGATCAGCGGTTACGGTCAGGCTCTCCCCCGGCGACAACACCAGGAATCGCTGGTCATCCCACGGTCCCGTCAGCAGCGTCCGCAACAATTCAGGATCCCCATTCTGGCGTTCAAATTGCCAATGCAACCAGTCGGCGCAGTGCCGGGTGTAGGCCAGATCGTTATCCGTAACACCCACACCGAGGTCCACATAAGTAGCCCGGTTATAGGTGTTGAACCAATGCTGCTCTGTGGACATAAGGTATTCGGCGTTGTCTTCCCCGTAGCGCCGGCGATATTCCTGGTAGAGAATGTCATACCGCTGCGGACCGGGCGGCACGTGGTGGCGGTTCCATCCCGGGCTATACCAGTAGGTGCCGGGATTTTGTCGGACATAATCGCCATAGCGACGCCGATCGCCCAGCAGCAGGGTGATGCAATCGTGGGCGCGGGGTATCACCATCCGGCAACGTTTCGTACTTACCTCTTCCGTTCCACGACTGCACAAGCCGTAACCAAGAACGATCACCTGGGCTTCCAGAACCTGTTTTTCAACCCGCTCCACCGCTTCCTGCAGTTCGCGGCGAAGCTGTGGCGGGTCATTATGAAGACCCTGGCGTATCTTCTCGACATGTCGCACATTGGGGCAACCGCGCACAAAGTGCTCCACCTCGGTTTCCAGAACCGCGCAGGTAATGACCGCGACGGGCGGTGGGGGTTGAGTCTGTGCGCCGTCGCTGGGGGTATCCATATAGGTGTATTCTCCGTGGCGGACGGAATTTTCACCGCTCTTGTTTATTATAACGTCCGGTGTAGCGCCGCAGGCGAAACTTTCGAAAACGACTCCAGATCCAGATGGTCCGACGTGGCTTGGACCCCACATTAAGGCTTGGTGGCCGCCGGCATGATCGGCGATGAATTTTTCGCCGCCGGTCTATTTGCCGGCGTAACAATTGCCGGCTTGCGCGCGGCGGCGGAACTTGCCGCCGGCCTGGTGCTGCTCGGGCCGGTCCCACCGGCGGCCGGGATTGTTGTCGGTTCGACCGGCTTGACCTGCTGGCCGATCGGCAGGCTCACGGATTCGCACAGCAGAATCAGCGGCAGCTTGTTGTTGTCCCAGTGATTAAGCTGGTGATACACTTTTTCCACGCCGTTGGCCCGGATCTGCAGCGTCATGGAGTTTCTCTGGAAACGATCGATCGGGCTATACCAATAAGTCCAGGTAAATGCCCCTTGCAGCAGATAATGCTTGCGGACCGCGTTCCACATCGCCTGCAACTGAGCGCGGCTCAGCGGTGTGCGGGTGGTATATCGGGCGGCCACCGTGTTGTGATAGTCGCTCAATGTGGTGTAAGTGGTGCGGCTCATCATGTCCGACGCCTTGATAACCTGCCGCACGTGCACCCGCGAAAAGTAGGTGTCGGTGTTGCGATCAATCACGATGGCGAAGTCGGACGGATACCGTGTGGGCGTGAATTTCCGCGCAAAGGGATTGGAAAACTTTCCCTTGCTGCTGCAACCCGCCGGAAGAATCAGCGCCGCCATTACGAACAATACCGCCCAAGTCCGCATCGCCGACTCCGGCCCCGTTCCACCGCCTCGTTTCAAAACCATGACGGAATCCTTTCATTATTGCCCGGCCATTTCCCGCCGCCATAATAACAGGTTAACCGAAATTCCCGGTCTCGTTAAGTGGGAGATGGCGCCACGGGCAATATACCGCACACCCCGGAATTGAGATCAGGGATGCGGCGGGCCGGACCGCCCCGTGGGGGGCGGCCTTCCAGGCCGCCATGGTCCTGATCCTCAGAGCCGGTTTGGGAAGGTGGCGATTTGGATAAGTCCCCAATCACGCGGACCGGTATGTCCGGCGGGACCGCCGAACCAGCCGCCCCGCACCGCCCACAGCGCAGTCGCAGTTGTGCTTTCAACTTTCTACTTCAGGGCCAGCCAGCAGGCTGGCCGGCTTAGCGCGTTGCGCAGCGGCAGTTCTACTGTCAACTTTTTACTCTCCCGCGCATTCTGCGTACCAGCAGTCCCAGGCCGCCCATGGCCAGCAAACCCAGTGTGGCCGGTTCGGGGGTTGAAGAGATCGCCGCCGCCGGGCCAAGCGTCTTGCCGAAGTTGCTTCGTAAAATCGCAAAATCTGACAGACTAACCGTTCCATCGTAATTGAAGTCGCCTTGATCCCATTGCATTCCGGTCTTGCCAAAATTGCTGCGGAGTATCGCAAAATCAGACAAAGTAACCGTGCCGTCCAAATTGGCGTCGCCGCCCAGGGTATACATGATCTTTTCCTGGTCGGTGGCCAGTTTGGTCGTCGAGTTCAAGTAGGCCACGCCATCGGCTCCATCGGCATAGCCCAGGCTGTATACGCCACGGGAGGCGGAGGCCGCGGTGCTGCTGATGCCCGGACCGTTCCAGGCGCCCGCGTTGTAACCGCTGATCAGATAGTTGCGGATGGCACTGTTGGGACTCCCGGCGGATCCGTAGTTGATGAGCACATTGGCGTTGACGGTGGAAGCGCTGGTGTTGGAAATATCCACCGTGGTGCCGGTGGCGATGCTGAGCGAACCTCCGTAGTCCAACACCAGCGAACCGTTGACGGTCGTTGTCCCGGGGGATACTTGGGTGTAGTTGCCTTCAATCGTCAAAGTACTCGCCCCGCCGACATCAACCGTGCCGGTATTGGTAAAGCCAACGGATACACTCAATGATCCGCCATTGGTGGCTTCAAGGACGCCGTTATTGGAGAAAGTGGTGGGATCGAGATAGATACTCTCTCCATTGGCACCCGAGTTGATGACGCCGTTGTTGACGATGTCGCTTCCGCCGAGAGTATTTCTGGAGTTGGCGGCCAGACCCGCGATCGTCGCGTTGGTCCCGATCGTCAGCGTGCCGGAGCCGCCGTTAACATACGCCCCGGCGCCGGTGAGGTTGATCGTGGTGTTGTCGATCGTCTGGCCAACGTATCCGGAGCTGTAGGCATCCGTAAAAAACAAGCTGCCTGACAAAGTTATACCATTGCCATTGGTGATCAGGCCGTTGGGGTTGGCCACGGTGTTGGCGATTGATAAGGAGGCGCTGCTGTTGTTGAGCGTGAGGTTGCTACCCAGCGTCACGTTCTGGAATGTGCCGTTTTGGATCTCCAGGTACGGTTGACCATTGGTCTGGTTGTTCACGACAACCGTGCCGTTCTGAATCGTACCGCCCTTGAGATTCCACACCCCGCTGCCGCTGCCGAAGGTCAGCGTGTTGCTGGTGTTATCCAGTATGCCGGTCAGGTTCACCGTCGAGCCGTTGGGTGTAAATGTACCATTGGTTCCCGAACTGGCCAGGCCCACATCGGCTGGATGAAAAGTTCCGCCCAGATTGAACGTGGCGCCAAAACCCTGAATCGTGCCGGTATTGCTCCAGTTTCCGGAAAAGGTTGCCACGCCGCTGCTGACAGTGATAAGGCCCGTGCTGGTGTTGGACCAGTTGGCCGCGTCCAGTTGCAGGTTGGCGGACACGGAAATCAGGTTGTTGTTGGTCAAGCTGCTGGGATTGAGATAGAGGGTCTCCCCATTGGCGCTAGTGCTCGCATCGATGACGCCGTTGTTGACGATGTCGCTTCCGCCGAGAGTATTGCTGGAGTTGGCGGCTAGACCCGCGATCGTCGCGTGGGCCCCGATCGTCAGCGTACCGCTGCCGCCCTCAACATACGCCCCGGCGCCGGTGAGGTTGATCGCGGTGTTGTCGATTGTCTGGCCAACGTATTGCGATGTGCCGGAGTTGTAGGCATCCGTAAAATACAAGTTGCTGTTGGCGCCGGACAAGGTTACGCCATAGTTATTGGGGGTCAGACCGGTGGGATTGGCCACGGTATTGGTGATGTTCAAGCTGGCGTTGCTGTTGTTGAGCGTGAGGTTGCCGCCCAGCGTCACGTTCTGGAATGTGCCGTTTTGGATCTCCAGGTACGGTTGACCATTGGTCTGGTTGTTCACGACAACCGTGCCGTTCTGGATCGTGCCGCCCTTGAGATTCCATACCCCGCTGCCGCTGCCGAAGGTCAGCGTGTTGCTGGTGTTATCCAGTATGCCGGTCAGGTTCACCGTCGAGCCGTTGGGTGTAAATGTACCGTTGGTTCCCGAACTGGCCAGGCCCACATCGGCCGGATGAAAAGTTCCGTCCAGATTGAACGTGGCGCCGAAACCCTGAATCGCGCCGGTATTGCTCCAGTTTCCGGAAAAGGTTGCCACGCCGCTGCTGACAGTGATAAGGCCCGTGCTGGTGTTGGACCAGTTGGTCGCATCCAGTTGCAGGTTGGCGGACACGGAAATCAAGTTGTTGTTGGTAAAGCTGCTGGGATTGAGATAGAGGGTCTCCCCATTGGCGCTAGTGCTCGCATCGATGACGCCGTTGTTGACGATGTCGCTTCCGCCGAGAGTATTGTTGGAGTTGGCGGCCAGACCCGCGATCGTCGCGTGGGCCCCGATCGTCAGCGTGCCGGAGCCGCCCTCGACGTACGCATAGGCGCCGGTGAGGTTGATCGCGGTGTTGTCGATTGTCTGGCCAACGTATCCGGAACTGTAGGCCTCCTGAAAATCCAAGCTGCTGCTGTTGCCGGACAAGGTTACGCCATAGTTATTCGTGGTCAGGCCGTTGGGATTGGCCACGGTGTTGGCGAGAGATAAGAAGGCGCTGTTGTTGTTGAGGGTGAGGTTGCTGCCCAGCGTCACGTTCTGGAATGTGCCGTTTTGGATCTCCAGGTACGGTTGACCATTGGTCTGGTTGTTCACGATGAGAGTGCCGTTCTGGATGGTACCGTTATTGGTAAGATTCCACACTCCGCTGCCGCTGCCGAAGGTCAGCGTGTTGCTGGTGTTATCCAGCGTGCCGGTCAGGTTCACCGTCGAGCCGTTGGGTGTAAATGTACCGTTGGTTCCCGAACTGGCCAGGCCCACATCGGCCGGATGAAAAGTTCCATCCAGATTGAACGTGGCGCCGGAGGCGCCCTGAATCGTGCCGGTGTTGCTCCAAGTTCCGAAGAAGTCTGCCACGCCACCACTGCTGACCCTGATAAGGCCGGTGTTGGTGTTGGACCAGGTGGTTGCCGAGAGTTGCAGGTTGGCATCAACAGAGATCGTTCCGTTGTTGGTAAAGCTGCTGGGATCGAGATAGAGGGTCTCCCCATTGGCGCTAGTGCTCGCGTCGATGACGCCGTTGTTGACGATGTCGCTTCCCCCAAGGATATTGCTGGAGTTGGCGGCCAGACCCGCGATCGTCGCGTGGGCCCCGATCGTCAGCGTGCCGGAGCCGCCTTCAACATACGCCCCGTTGCCGGTGAGGTTGATCGCGGTGTTGTCGATCGTCTGGCCAATGTATCCGGAACTGTAGGCATCCTGAAAATCCAATAAGCTGCTATTGCCGGACAAAGTTATACCATTGCCATTAGCGATCAGGCCGGTGGGATTGGCCGCGGTGTTGGCGATATACAAGTAGGAGCTGCTGTTGTTGAGGGTGATTGCGCTGCCCAGCGTCACGTTCTGGAATGTGCCGCTGGTCAGATTGAAAACGCCCGTGCCGCCGACGGTAAGCACGGCGTCGGCCAGCGTTCCGCCGGCAAGTTCGTATGTCCCGGCCTGCACGTTCAACGCGCCGGGGGGAGTGCCGCTGACATCCAACTGCGACAGATCGGCGAAAGTGCCGCCGGGCTGGTCGAAGGTGGCGTTGGCGTTATTGATTGTAATGCCATCGACATACAAAGGCGTGCTGGAATTGAAGCTGCTGTCCAGCGTGAGCGTGTACGGCCCGGCGCCGGATTGATTGATTTGCGCTACATAGTAGACGCCGGTGGGATTATCCGCCTGGGGGTAATAGGGACTGGTGGACCAATCGGCGCCCGTACTCCAGTTGGCGGTGCTGCCGTTCCACGTGGCCGTGGTGGGAGTGCCGTAAGCGGCGCCGCACGCGGCGGCGCAGACCAGCAGGGCGGCCGAGAGCTTCCACCGTCGAAGCGCCCCGCCCGCCCGTGTGCAGCGCGTGGCCAGGCCGGACCGCAGCCATAAGAGTGTCCAAGGCTCCGCGCGCGCGAAGGTAGAACTCGTTGTATTACTCATTTTTGTTTCCCCCATAAAAACCGCTGTATTAAAATTAAACAAGTGTATTCATTATAGGCGGATTATTGGAAATGTCAAGTAAAATGTAAAAATTTTTGAATGGATCAAATCCCCCGTGCGCCCACCGCGGATAATGGCGGGATTATAGGACCGTTGCGGCTGAGGACAGCCGCGCTCCCGTATTTCTTTCATGGTATAATTTCTTTGATTTCATCGGATCAGCGCAGTGGAACGAATTGGAATTATAGGCGGTTCCGGTCTTGGCCCGCGGTTGCTTTCGCCCGGCCAGGGTCGGGCGGTTGCTCTGGCGACCCCCTTCGGGCCGCCGGCGGCGCCGCCCATCCTCGCCGACTGGGAGGGAATCCCCCTGGCCGTTCTGGCCCGGCACGGCGACGGCCACGTGTACAACCCCACGCAGGTTCCATACCGCGCGAATATATTTGCGCTTAAGCTTCTCGGCTGCCGGTGGATTCTCGCCGGCGGCGCGGTGGGCAGCCTGAACGAAACCTTCGCCCCCCGCGACCTTGTGCTGATCGACCAGGCGATTGATCGAACGGCGCATCGCCCCGGCACCTTTTTCGATGATGCCGCGGTACACGTCGATTTCGCCCAGCCGGTATGCGAGAAGCTTCGGGAAATTATCTATGCGAGCCGCGCCGATCTGGCTGGTTCCGTGCCGGTCCATCCGCGTGGAACTTATGTGTGTATGGAGGGGCCGGCGTTTTCCACCCGCGCCGAATCGCTGTTGCACCGCCGCTGGGGAGCCGATGTGGTCGGCATGACCCTGCTGCCGGAGGCCAAACTCGCCCGCGAGGCCCAGATCAGCTACGCTTCCATCGCGCTGGTTACGGACTACGATTCCTGGAAGCCGCATCCGCCCGGTCAACCGCGGCGGGAACTGATGCGGGAAATCGTCGACCATCTCGCCGGCGCCACGGAAAACGCCCTGGCCCTCATTCGCGCCGCCTTGCCGCGACTATGGGCGGCGCGGAACGAGGAATTTCCGCCCCATCAGGCCCTGGAACTGGCGATCTGGTCGGACAAGTCGAAAATATCCGATCCCGCCCGGCAAAAGCTTGCGCCTTTATGGGAACGTTATTTTCCGCCGTGAACCGGCCATAACCGTTCACGCCCCGGGTGTTTTTCGCGTATGTCCCGACGGGCGAGGGTTTTCCCGGTGTGCCGGGACCGCCAATCACCGCGCCGCCCCAGCCGGGCGGGCGCGAATCGCCATAAAGAGGGGAATTTCGCGCCGAATTTTGTCAAGTGCCTCCCATCGCCGGCCTTCCGGCGGCCGCTTGTGACTGATCCATTCCTCGATACGGTCCACCCCAAATCCGGCGGAGCCCAGCGTGTTGATATAGGCCTGCAGCGGGCGGTGAAAAGTCCAGGTGATCTGATCCGGATTACTCCCCGGATGCATGACGATGGGAATTTTTTCCGAGGTCAAATACGCATCCACTCTGCGGTATTGACAGGTGTTTTTCTCATCCCACCCCCACGAACTTTTACGGGGAACCCGCAGGCAGGGATGGGTCATCACCACCACCAGCCGCCCGCCGGCCTTGAGCATGTACCGGCATCCCTCCCATACCGGTGAAAGCGGCGTCATGTTCTGGATGGCCAGAACGCACAGCACGGCGTCAAAACTCGCCGGTGTTAAAAAAACGCATTCCCGCAACCGGCGCGCGTCGCCGAGATCATACCGTTCATGCGTGGGACTGCCCTGGCGGCGCCGCGCCGCTTCGATCAACGATGGAGCCAGGTCCACGCCGGCGGCGTAAACACCGCGCTGGGCCAGCGCCCGGCACAAAGCTCCCTGACCGCAGGCGACATCCAGCACTTTGTCCCCGGCCCGTAATTCCAACAGGCGCAGCACGCCGGGAATAATCACTTTCCGATAGTGTAAGGAACCCTTCTCACCCACATGCTGGTCGTACCAGGGACCGACGTGATCCCAGTCGGAGGGGGGTGGCGAGGGCGGGGCAATGGGCGGTTTTTTTTTCATGTCTGGTTTTTCCCACCGATTTCACTCTGGAGCCAGGCAACGCCCATCGATCCGTATTGGAACCGCCGGAGAATCGTCGCGCCCAAGGGCCAATCGTCCGGAATGACGCCGGCCGGATGACGGAAAATAATCAATCCGCCGGGTTCGAGCATATCCCGCGCCACCGCCGCGATCAGCGCGGTCAAGTGGACGCGCCGCCGCGGATTTTCCACGTGCGCATACGGCGGGTCAATAAACGCCACGCGGAACCGCCGCGTCTGGCCGGCCCGGCGCCGGGCCGGGAATTGGTAGGCGTCGATGGCCAGCACTTCGCAGCATGTTGACACACCCAACCGGTCGATATTGGCGCACAATGCCTTCCGGGCGCCGCGGTCGCGTTCCACAAAGACCACGTGCGCCGCCCCGCGCGAAAGAGCTTCCAGCCCCATGCTGCCGGCGCCGGCGAAGCAATCCAGGGTTGCCGCACCGCGCAGTTCCATGGCCACGGCAAGGGCGTCAAAAAGCGATTGCTTGGCCCGATCGGTGATGGGGCGGGTGATGCTCGTGGGCGGGCCGATAAGATGCCGGCCCCGAAATTCGCCGGCGATTATTCGCATCGCCGTATGATACCGATGATGCCGAAAAAAATCGGCCTGTCCCGCGCGGGTTGAATTCGGCGCTCTTCTCGGGCAAGATACTCTATTCGAGACGCGGATGATGGTCGGATGAGCGCTGTCGGCAAAGAGTTGAAAATATTTTCCGGGCGGGCCAATCCGACCTTGGCGCAGCGTATTTGCGCGCATATCGGCATCCCGCCGGGAAAGGCCCGGATCGAGGGTTTTCCGGACGGCGAAATAATTGTCAAGCTGGATGAAGACGTACGCGGCCGCGACTGTTTCATCGTTCAGCCCACCTGTCCGCCCGTCAATGATCATCTCCTGGAACTGCTGATCTGGGTGGATTGCCTGATGCGGGCTTCGGCCATGCGCATCACCGCCGTGATTCCCTATTTCGGCTATGCCCGCCAGGATCGCAAGAGCGAGGGACGCACGCCGATCACCGCCAAGATGGTGGCCAACATTATTACCGCCGCGGGGGTGGATCGCGTGATCGCCATGGACCTGCACGCGGCGCAGGTGCAGGGGTTTTTCGACCTTCCGGTCGATCATCTGCTGGCTTCGCCGGTATTCCTCAATTGGTACAAGGGTCAGTTGCCGCAGCTTGGCCGCATCGCCATTGTGTCGCCGGACCCCGGCAACCTCAAGGCCGCCAGTTATTATGCGGACATGCTCGGCGGCGACCTGGCGTTCATTGACAAGCGCCGCCAATCCGGCACGCAGGTGGCCATGTCCACCATCGTCGGCGACGTGGAAGGCAAGACCGTGCTGATGTTCGACGACATGGTCACCACGGGCGGCACCGTCGCCGAAGCCAGCCGGATTTTGATGGACCACGGCGCCTTGGCCGTGCACACCGCCGCGACGCACGGCGTTTTCGCCGGCGCGGCGGCGGTGGAGCGCCTGGCCAAAAGTCCGATCAGCAAAATTGTCATCACCGATACGGTTCCGACGGATAACCGGCTGGATCCGCTGCGGGATCGGTTGGTGGTGCTCAGCGTCGCGGACCTGCTTGGCGAAGCCATCAAGCGCATTCACCTGAACCAATCCGTTTCGATCCTTTTTGAGAAAAACGGCAATGGCGGTAAAAGATAAAGATGAAGGAGTAAAGCAATGACCACAACTACACACGCGTCCCGGCTTACGCTCGAGGCGCAGGTTCGCCGGCAAACCGGCGGCCGCCACGTCCAGACTCTCCGCCGCGCCGGCAAGTTGCCGGGCGTCGTGTACGGCCTGGCCGGAGCGAGCGTTCCCATCGAGTTCAGCGCCGCCCACGCCGAGCACATCGTGCACAGCGGCTCGCACCTGGTGGACCTGAAGATCGACGGCAAGGTCGAACACGTGCTCATCCAGCAAGTGCAGTACGATTTTCTCCAGGCGTTCATTGAGCATGTCGATTTTCTACGGATCGATCCGAGCCACAAGGTAAAAGTGAAGGTTCCGCTCGATTTTCGCGGCACGCCCAAGGGAACCAAGGAAGGCGGTATCCTGGAAAAACAGATCGCGGAAGTGGATGTTGAAACGCTGCCGCTGGAAATTCCGGATGTGATCCGCATCAATGTGGAACACCTGGAACTCCACGGCATCCTGCATGCAAAAGAAATTCCACTGCCGGCGGGCTCCCGCTTGCTCAATCCACCCGAGCAAATTGTTTGTCAGGTTCGTACCGTCAAGGAAGAGATCCCCGTAGCGGAAGCGGAAGCCGGTCCGACTGAACCGGAAGTGATCGGCAGGAAACCGGCCGAAGAAGAAATCGAAGGGCAGGCCGCCGCTCCCTCCGGAAAACAGGCCGCCGCCGGCAAACAGGCTGCCGCCCCCGCGGGCAAACAGGCCGCCCCCGCCAAGAAGTAACGTGTGGGCATGAAATTGGTCGTCGGATTGGGAAATCCCGGTTCGCAATACTCCGCCACGCGACACAACGCCGGATTCATGCTTCTGGAATCCCGATATCTTTCGGGACCTCTCCCGGAGGGTGAAGGGCGTTGGAAATCCGCCCACAAGGGACTGATTCGCACCCTGACGCTGGGGACCCAGAGCGTGCTGCTGCTGCGACCGATGACGTATATGAACCGGAGTGGCCAGGCGGTTCTCGCCGCCATGCGGTTCCACCATTTGCCACTGGAGAATCTGCTGGTGGTGGTTGATGACGCCGCGCTGCCATGCGGCTCCGTCCGGCTGCGGGCGGGGGGTTCCAGCGGTGGACACAACGGTTTGGGCGACATCGAACACGCGTTGGCGAACCTGGCCGCCAGGGAAGGCAAAACGGGTCGGGATTATGCCCGCTTACGCATCGGCATCGGCGACCCCAGGGCGACGCCGCTGGAAACTTATGTTCTCCAGAATTTTTCCGTCGCGCAGCGGCGTCTGCTTGAACCGGCTTTGCTCCGGGCCGCCGAGGCGGTAGAATGCTGGGTAAGCCTTGGTATTACCCAGGCCATGAATCGTTACAATTCCCGGCAGTGAATAAACATGGTGACGTGAGTCGCGTCGCTCGCTGTGCGGATGTCTCTGGAGCGCCAATGGCAACCCATACTTGGCAGTACGAAGCCATGTTCCTACTCAATGCCGGCTACGCCAGCGGAAGCTGGGACGCGGCCAAGGCGGAGGTGGAACATATCCTGCATCGCGCCAACGCCGAAATTCTTCATTTACGCAAGTGGGATGAACGACGGCTGGCTTACCCGATCAAGGGCAACAAACGCGGCGTATACGTGCTGGCGTTTTTCCGCGGGGATAGTTCCAAAACCGCCGGTATCGAGCGCGACGTGCAGCTTTCGGAAAACATTCTCCGCGTGCTGGTTCTGCGGGCCGACCACCTGGCTCTCAAAGATGTGGAAAACATGACGCCGCAGCAGCCGATCGTGGACGAGCACGATTATCATTCAGGCTTTTCCGGTCGACGGGGTGGACACAGGCGAGCGCCGCGGCCACCCGCGGGGGCGCCGGCCACCGCCCCCGCTGCCGTATCCGCACCCCAGCCGGTTGCGGAAGCCGGCGAATCTTTGCCGGCACTTTAATGTGCCGCGCCGGTGAAACGCCCGTCGCACCAAGCCGGGCCGTTGCGACGGACCGCGTCGCCGACGTATTAGCCGGCGCCTTATTAAATGTGCCATATATGTATCGGCACAGGGGATGTGCCGTGCCGGGATGCGGATTGGATCGAGGAAATCTCATGGCCAACCTGAACAAAGTATTTCTGATGGGCAACCTGACCCGGGACCCCCAACTGAGCTATCTGCCCAGCCAGACGCCGGTGTGTGAAATGGGCCTGGCGGTTAACCGCCGTTGGCATTCGCCCGACGGCCAGCCCAAAGAGGAAGTAACGTTCGTTGATTGTGTCGCCTACGGCCGGCCGGCGGAAACACTCAGCAAATATCTGCGCAAAGGCCGGCCCGTTTTCCTGGAAGGCCGCTTGAAGCTTGATCAGTGGGAGGCGCAGGACGGTTCCAAACGCAGTCGCATGCGCGTGGTGATAGAAAATTTCCAGTTCATTGATTCGCGCGGCGGTCCCGGCGCGGCGGGACCGGGTCCCGCCGGCGAAGGAGCCGAGGCCGAACACGATGGTACGTCCCGACCGGCGCCGCGCGCCGCCGGCCGGCCCGCTTCGACTCAAGTCGGGAGTGGCCCGGCGCAACCGCCCGCCGTCCACGAGACGCCGGAGCCTCTGGCGACTGATGCGCCACCCCTCAAGGATGATGACATACCATTCTAAATGCGAATGGGTTCCGCCGCACCGGGATGGCGCGGCGGTCCTCTGAAATACGTTTTGTAAATACGCGAGGTGTACGATGAAAGTTCTTCTGACTGATACAATCGAAAAGATCGGCGTGGTGGGCGATGTGATCGATGTGCGTGATGGTTTCGCCCGCAATTATCTGCTGCCCCGCCGGCTGGCTGTGGCGCCGACCGCGGGCAATATGAAACGGCTCGAGACGGCCCGCAAGGAATATGAAGCGAAGATAAAACTGTTGCGCCAGCAGAAAGAACAACTCTGCGCGGCTCTGGCCGGTGTGGAAATTACCGTGGTTCGCGCCAGCAACGAGGAAGGGCATCTTTTCGGTTCCGTGTCGCGCCGCGACATCGCCGAAGAACTGCGCAAGGCCGGACACGCCGTGGAGGCGGACGACGTGCTCCTTGATGATCCGTTGCGGCGAATCGATACCTTCATGGTTCCCATTCAGCTTGCCGCGGATTTGAAAACGCAGATCAAGGTGTGGGTGGTGCGGGAGAAGACCGCCGCGGAGAATCCATCGTCGATCCCGCCCGCCACGGCCGCAGATGTCGTTGCCGCGCCGGCGGAACCAACCCCCGCTGATTAGGTAATCCCGATGCCTTATGATTTTCAAACGATTTTCTCAACGGCGGCGCCATACCGTGAATATCTTGCGATCCACGGCTCGCTCGAAGAGCAGGCGCGCTGGAAGAATATTTATGACTCGGTTTGCCTGACCGACGCCCAGCGGACATTGCTGGCCGGGTTCCGGCGCAAAATGAACGTGCTTTGTCTGGCCGGGACCTGGTGCGGTGATTGCGTCAACGCCTGCCCGATCTTTGAGCGTTTCGCCGAGGCGGCGCCCGCCATCGACCTTCGCTTTGTTCATCGGCCCCAGCGGTTCGATCCCGCCGTCGGCGATCCGGCCACAGCCTTGGCCAAGGAGCTTTCCATTTGCGGCGGTCCGCGTGTGCCCATGCTGGTGTTTCTTTCCGAAGATTGGTGCGAATGCGAACGTTTCGGCGAACGGACCCTGGCTTTTTACCGCAACAAGGCGGCGTCGCTGCAGGGTCCTTCGTGTCCCACGGGGCTGATCGCGCCGCCCGCCGATCTGTTTTCCGCCAATGTGGCCGAATGGCTCACACATTTCGAACGCGTCCAGCTCATGCTACAGACCAGCCCACGCTTGCTGCGGCTGCATGGGGAGATTTAACTCCGCCGCGGTTGCCCGGCTTGTGGCGCGCGGCGGCGGATCAACATCATCCCGGCGCCCGCCGGGACGATACTCCGCGTCGCGGGGCCGGCGACAAAAGTAAAGCAAGCGCTGCGTCCCGCCGCCCCACCCGCGCGGCGTGTCAGAGCGTTTCCGAAGCCCGGGGAAAGCTGCCCAGCACGACCAGTTGCAGGCAGTGGCGGCGGGCCTCCTCCAGAGCCGTTTTGACATTCTCGTCTTCGCTGTGGCCGAGCAGATCCGTGAAGAAGTAATATTCAAAATTACGCTTCTGGCTCGGCCGGGTGTCGATGTTCGTCAAATTGATCTGGCGCCGCCGGAACACATCCAGAACATCCACCAACGCCCCGCTTTTGTGGGCGGTGGTGAAAATAATTGAAGTTTTATCATCACCGGTGCGTTGCGCCGGATGACGGCCGATTACCAGAAACCGGGTAACGTTATTGGGATTGTCCTCGATGTTGGCGAAGAGAGTTTTCAGCGAGTAGACCTGGGCCGCCAGCGAGGAACCTATGGCGGCCGCGTTCTTTTCCCGGGCGGCCAGTTCCGCCGCCTTGCTGCTGGAGCCTACCGGCACGCGCCGCGCTTCCGGCATGGTTGTACTGAGCCATTTGCGGCACTGGTTCAACACTTCTGGTTTGCTGTAAATCGTGCGCACTTCGGCGGATTGGCAAATCGCCAGAAGATGGTGGTGCACGGCGATAAGCACCTCGGCCACGATGCGTACGTGTGGATGCTCAAGGAACGCATCCATGGTTTCGACAATACCGCCGATGGTGGAATTTTCCATCGGCGTTAAACCCATATCAACGTGTCCGCGGCTTACTTCGTCGAACACCGTGGCGATATCGACCACCGACACATACGCCACGGAGGACCCGAATTTTTTCACCGACGCCAGGTGTGAAAAACTTCCCTCCGGTCCCAGAAAGGCGATGTGCAGCGGCTTTTCCAGCGCGAAACTGCCCGACATCAGCTCGCGATAAATCGCCTCCAGGCAGGCGTCGGACAATGGCCCCCCTATCTTGCGGTTGGCCTGCCGGATCTTCTCCAGCACCATTTTTTCGCGATCCGGAGCATAAATGGGCGAGTTGGACGCCCGCTTGATCTTGCCGATTTCTACCACTATACGGGCGCGGGTATTGAGCAGTTCCACGATTTGCTCGTCGAGCTGGTCAATTTGGCTGCGAAACGCCGCCAGGGAGACTTGTTGAGACATGCCGCGCCTCTGCCTTTATCGAATGGATGCACGCGCCGCTTATCCTATCCGCTATCAAACACTCCGGCAATCCGATCGATCCCATCTGATCGATCCCATCGTGGATTGTTTTATTGCCGCGCACCGGCGCCATGTTACACTTGGTTGCGTTGCCTGGATGATGCAACCCCGGCGGGGCGACTCCACCGGTGAAACGGGTGAAAGGATTTGGCGCCATGTCCGACGCAGCGGATGTTCGTAAGGTTGTTATTCTCGCCGCGGGTCTGGGAAAACGCATGCGCCAGCCGGCCGGCGACGCCCGGCTCGCTGCCGTTCAGGCCGCCGCGGCCGATACGGGAGTAAAGGCCCTTATTCCCTTCGCCCGGCCTTTTCTCGACTATTCCCTGAGCACCCTGGCCGACGCCGGCTTCCGCCAAGTGTGCCTGGTCATTGGACCGCAACATCAGCAAATCCGTGATTATTACACGCGGGTATGTCCCCCGCAGCGCGTGAAAATATCTTTTGCAGTCCAATCGCAACCGCGCGGTACGGCGGATGCGGTACGGGTTGCGGAAAAGTTCACGGACGGAGAACTTTTCCTGATGATCAATTCGGACAACTATTACCCCGTATCCGCCTGCCGCGCCGCCCGGAAGATGCGCGGGCCCGGCATCATCGCTTTCGAGCGCGACGCCATGCTCAACCGCGGCAATATCCAGCCGGAACGGATCAGTGGATTCGCCGCGGTCAAGGTGGCGCCTGGCGACCTGCTGGAGGATGTACTGGAAAAACCCTCGCCGGAAACTCTCCGAACCCTTGGGCCGCGGGTGTGGCTGAGCATGAACTGCTGGCTTTTCGACAGGCGGATTTTCACGGCCTGCGAGCGCATCGGCCCGTCGCCCCGCGGCGAACTGGAAATCCCGGACGCGGTGCGGTTGGCGATCCATGAAATTGGCGTGCGGTTCGAAGTGGTGCGCTGCGACGATCCGGTTCTGGATCTCTCGAGTCGCCGGGACATTGAATCCATCGCGCCGTTTCTGGAGCGGCTGCCGGTAAGCCTATAGAACTGAATTACATTCCTTCCATGCCATACCCGATACCCGCCGCCGCGGACAGTTATTGTCCGGAATGATAACCAACCCCAGGTCTTGGACCGCCACCCGGGCCTGCTCGGCAGGCATTCCTTTTTCACAGAGTTTGCCGAGAACTTCGCAATAATTGACAGTGGTCATCCACGAGGGACACCGGTCGAGTGCCTCTTCCATCACTCATGACATTATCATTATATCATGACAGCCCAGGTCGCGCAGTTCAACAGGCCGCCTTCCGTGGCGAGTCGGTTGCAGTTCACTTCGATGATCCGGCCGTGCGGAAAGACCTTTTAGCCGCTTCTATTCAAACATTTTCATTTGATGGCGTTCGAATCCGAATTTGCTCACGCTTTCGTCCACCGGGATCGGATAGCACCCGGACCAGCAGGCGGTGCAGTAATGGTTCGCCGGCAGGCTTAGACAGGCGAGCATTCCCTCCAGCGAGAGATAGGCCAGCGAATCCACTTCGATAAAGTCCCGGATATCGTCCACCGAGCGGCCATGGGCGATCAACTCGGTGGGCGTGGGAAAGTCGATGCCGAAGAAACAGGGATGACGGATGGGCGGGCAGCTTACCCGCATGTGAATTTCCCGGGCGCCGGCGCGGCGGAGAGCCAGCATTTTTCCGCGCGTGGTCGTGCCGCGGACAATGGAATCCTCCACCACCACCACGCGCTTGCCGCGGATCACTTCCGGTATCACGATCAACTTCATCTGCACGGCCAAGTCGCGCATTTGCTGGGACGGCTGGATGAAAGACCTGCCGACATAACGATTCGGTACGATCCCCTCCTCGAAGGGGATGCCGCTTTGCCTGCTGTAACCCAAGGCGGCGGAGCGGCCGCTGTCCGGGATCGGAATGACAATGTCGGCGGCGGCGGGACTTTCAATCGCCAATTGCCGGCCCAGACGCTGCCGGACCATCATCACCGTGTCGTTGAATATCGTGCTGGAAGGGCTGGCGAAATAGACATGTTCAAACGCGCAATGAGCCGGAAGCTCGCGCTTGTCCGTAAAGAAGCGGCTGGAAAGTTCGGTCCCATCCAGGGAAATGGTGACGATTTCCCCCGGTTCCACCTCGCGGACGAAAGTAGCCTGAATGCTCGCCAAGGCGCAGGTTTCCGACGCCACGCAGTAGAAGCCGTCCTTGGTTTTTCCGATTACCAGGGGGCGGAAGCCCCATGGATCACGGCACGCCTCGATACGATCCTTGAATAGAAACAGAAAACTGAATGCTCCCTGGAGATGCCGCAATACATGCACCAGGGGGTCGTTCTTGTCCTGGTGCGTGGGTTTGGCGAGCATGTGGATCACGATTTCCGTATCGCTGGTGGAATGGAAAATGTGGCCGAATTTCTGATATTCGGCGCGCAGGCGGGCGGCGTTGATCAGATTGCCGTTGTGCGCGACGGCAACCTGGCCATTGATATATTCCTCTAGAATCGGCTGGGCGTTGCACTTGCGATTGGAACCGGCGGTGGAATAGCGCACGTGGCCAATGGCAGCGCCACCCGTCATATCGCGCAGTACATGGCGATTGAACACGTCGGCGACCAATCCCAAGCCGGTATAAGAGCTGATCGTCTGACCATCGGTGGTGGCGATACCGGCTGATTCCTGTCCCCGGTGTTGCAGGGCATAAAGGCCGTAATAACAACGTTCCACCGCGTCAGCCGGACCGGCGACGCCAAAAATACCGCATTTTTCCTTTTTTTCGTAATCCTGGTGAATTGCACTCTCCCTACGGACCGGCGCCGCAGGCGCCGGCGCGAGGGAAACGTCCGGACCTTCGCGCCGTTGATTGGAATCGGAATCAGTTCCCGCCATTCATCCGCCTCCGTATTCACAGCCGACAAACACCCTGCCTCTTTATCATACAGCGAAGAGCACGAGATTGTAAAACTTTTGGGGCGCTGAAGAAGATGGGTAACCGTTCACGGGAAAATACGGCAAAACACAGGGAACTTCGCGCGTCGCGGCAGACAGGGCTGGCCTGTCCGCGTGGTCGCCGCGGCGGCATGTAGGGCCGGCGCCTTGGGAGCGCGGGCCTTACGATGTTAAGCTCATAGGCGATGGAAATATTCCCTCCGAAATTAATAATGTTTATGGAGAATACCTATGGATCGACGGGAATTTATGAAGCTCACCGGGAGCGCGGTGACGGGCCTATTGTTGCCGGCCGAGGCCAAGGCGGAAAAATCCTCCCTTGCACCAGCACATCAATGGCAACCGGCGGAGTTTCGATTCAAGGCTGTTCATCACTACGATCAGCCATGGTCGCAGGTCAATTTATCCGCTGATTTCGTTGGGCCAAACGGGCAGACATTCCATGTACATGGATTTTGGGATGGCGGCGATGTGTGGGCGGTCCGTTTTTCTCCGACTGCGTCGGGCGCATGGTCGTATCGGGTGACGTGCAATGTGCATGACGCAGGATTGCAAACCCGTGCTGGAACATTTAACGTTCTACCCGCCACGGACGGAAATCCGTTATATCGCCATGGCGGTTTTCTACGCGTCTCTCCCGATCATCACTATCTGACATATTCGGATGGAACGCCTTTCTTCTGGCTGGGCGATACCTGGTGGTTTTGTCCTTCGAATCTGGTTCCGTTTAATCATTGCGACCATCCGGGCATCCCATCCATGTACAAGGCCCTCATTAACAAACGCCAAGCGCAGGGGTTCACGATTGCCCAGATGGGGTTCCTCGGCTCAGGGTATACACCAGGACCTTTGGGAGCGTTCATGGATCTGCTCAAGGGTGGTAAATTCGATATGGTTTATTGGCGGAAAGTTGATGCGTATATCCAATACGCCAACAATGCCGGAATAATCCCGGCGGTCATCCTGGATTTTAATTGGCCCAAGTTACCAACCTATACTCTGGAGCAGTGGAAATTTCTCTGGCGCTACTTTATCGCCCGCTATGGTGCCAACGCCGTCACTTGGCTGGTCTGCGGCGAATACAACACTCCCCACGCACCCGTTGCCAAAGTGCTTGCCTTGGGGGCCTACATCAAGGCGAACGATCCTTACAAACGGGCGATGTCCGTACACCCTTGGTTTTACGCCCGCGACAAACATCAGGCGTGGAGCCAGCCATGGTATGATTTCATCATGTACCAAGGTGCCCACGGAAACAGTCCCGGAACGGTACCGCCAACCTATATTTATACTCAGGGGTGGAATTACGGCAAACCGGTCATTGAGGGCGAAGCTCGCTACGAATTTATCCGATGGTTTAAGACCAGCGATACACGCCGCGCCGCCTGGCACGCCATGCAGGCGGGATGCTGCGGATATACGTATGGTGCCAACGGATTATGGTATCCAACGCAGGGGCCTTCCGACACGAAATTTTGGAAAGATTGGGGAAAATCGCAGCCGTGGTGGGTGGCGATGAATTACGTCGGTGCGCAGCAGATGGCATATATGAAAACCTTCTATGAATCAGTTGACTGGTGGAAAACTCAGCCTCGTCCCGGGGCTGTGGAAATGGCTATCCCTCTTGGCGATTCCCTCACACCGCTGGCCCGCTCCGAGTTGCAAGGGCATCGGCCATCCTATCCATTTCTGGGCGATTCCTTTCAGCCGTTGGCCCGATCCGATGGCGACACCCTCTACATCATCTGGTTCCCGGAGGGCAGTGATGCCAAAGCGGCGGCAACGTTGATACTTATGAATAACCAACGTCAATTCCATTACCATGCCCAATGGTTCAACCCGCGCACGGGAAAACATGCGTTTCCCGTTCAAACACTGCCGGCCACGTATGGTATTTGTTCGCTTCCCAAACGTCCCGACGACTACGACTGGGTTCTTCTGTTGACGCGGATGAATTAAGAGAACACGAAAAGGTGGGCACACGAAAAGGTGACATCCACCTTTATTGACATTTGGCGAGGCTGGAAATAGGCTTTTGGTCTATGCCGAGAACCGCACGGACCGCTTCGGGCGGCGCGGTGTATCATGTGCTCAACCGCGGGAATGGGCTCAGGCGCGTTTTCCGCAAGCCGGGGGACTACCTGGCGTTCACCAACCTGCTGGTGGCGGCCCAAGAGCGTGCCGCGGTGGAGGTATTTGCATTTTGCCTGATGCCCAAGCATTGGCATTTACTGCTTCGTCCCGAAGGGGATGGGGACTTGGCGGCATGATGGAAAAGGGGTGAGTGGCGCGGGGGAGTTTCACCCCCACGCTCTCGCAGAACCGGACGTGAATGTCTCCATTCATCCGGCTCCCATCATCCCATCGCTGTATTCACGGCACAAACCCTTCCGCCCAGTGTGCAAACAGGCTCGGCCGACCTTGCGCCACACGGCGTAACCAGTGCCAAGCCCGCAGCTCGTGGGTGAGGAATCGCTTGTATTTCCGTTGCGCCCAACGCACCAACCGCGCATTGAGATGGCGGAAGACACGCTGGAGGGCCGTCGGATAGTAGCGGCCATAGTAAGTGATCCAGCCACGGAGGATCGGGTTGATCATTCGCGCCAAATCTTCCAGTCCCAAATCACTCTTCCGGTGCAGGCCCCAGTCGCGAATCTCACGCACGACTGCTTGGCCAGCCTTCCGGCTGATGGCCGGTAGGAAGCTGGTGAACAGCTTGCCCCAGCGGTTCTTCGCCATCCGGGGTTGAAAGCTGTAGCTCATGAAGTTGAACTGGGTGTGCTCATGGTCCTGGCGACGGTTCGAATCCCGACAATACACTATGCGTGTCTTGGTCGGGTGCGCCTCCAGTTTGCAGCGCCGCAGACGTTCCTCCACCGCCGTCCGGACCTTCTGCGCCTCCTCCATGGTCCGACAATGGATCACGATATCATCCGCATAACGCTCGAACGGACAGCCGGGGTATTCCGCGGGACGACAGGTTCACAGGTTCCGTGTTCAAGCCTGATCCGCACTCGCGCCGCCTCTAGGCCGGAGGCCGTGGCGGCAGTCTGCAGAACCCCTCCGCCACTGTTCCCGGAGCCCATCCATACCCCCGGTTTTGACCTCGTCTGGTAGGTGTTTCGACCCTTCATCAGCGGTTCACTTGCGTTCGCCTTTGCGGACCTCATCTGACGCGATAGTGCCGCGCCTTTTGGTTCGACGTTCACCACCACGGCTCTTGACCGTCGCAGCTCGAACTGATTTGCAACCCGGTTCTGCGACCCGATTGCGAGAGACCTACTCTCATCTTGAACACAGATTTTCCTTTTCACACTGGATGTCACCTTTTCGCGTGCTTCTGGCCCACGGCAACTCACGCCAGCCGGGGTTGTCGCGGATGTGGTAGAATGGCCATCGTATGAAGCGATCGGTTTACATTGAGACCACGATTCCGAGCTTTTATTATGAGGTTCGACACGAGCCGGAGATGATCGCCCGGCGGGAGAGCACGCGACGTTGGTGGCGCGAGGAGCGCCCACATTACACCCTGCATACTTCGGCGTTCGTCATTGGTGAGCTTCAGGAGGGCGAATATCCGGGGCGGCCTGAAGCACTGGCTATGGCCGAGTCCATGCCGCTTTTGGAAATTGTCCCCGCGGTTGAGGAAATCGTATCCGTTTACTTGCGACGAAAACTCATACCGCTGGGGGACGCGTATCACTTGGCCATGGCATCTTATTACGGGATGCACTTCGTACTGACTTGGAACTGCCGGCACCTGGCCAATGCCAATAAAGTCCGGCATTTGCAACTTGTCAACACCGAACTTGGCCTGGCGGCGCCAATCGTTACAACACCGGACCTTTTGCTCACGGAGACCTACCATGACTGAATTCAAAGATGACGCGGTGGTGGAACGGGTTCGCGCCTCGCGGCGGCGGATCGTTAAACGCTGCGGTGGGGACAAGCACCGGATGTTTCGCTGGGCCAAGCGGGTGGAATCAAAGTATAAAACCCGCGTGATCGGGTTTGAAACCTCCGGCGGCAGTCGAGGCGAATGAGAAGTTGAAGTTGCGGTTGGACAAGCAGGATTTCAGTGATGCGTGACATCGACCGGCAGTTCTTATCTTCCCGCCACACCGCCTGGCTGGCGCCGCTGCTTCTTCTTTTAGCCGCTTTGGTCGGAACACGAAAAGGTGACATCCACCTTTATTGAAATTTGTAGAGGCTGGAAATAGGCTTTGGGCCTAAGCCGAGAACCGCACGGACCGCTTCGGGCGGCGCGGTGTATCATGTGCTCAACCGCGGGAATGGGCTCAGACGCGTTTTTCGCAAGGCGGGGGACTACCTGGCGTTCACCAACCTGCTGGTGGCGGCCTAAGAGCGTGCCACGGTGGAGGTATTTGCATTTTGCCTGATGCCCAACCATTGGCATTTACTGCTTCGTCCCCAAGGGGATGGGCACTTGGCGGCATGATGGAAAAGGTGGATGTCACCTTTTCGCGTCCACTATGGAACTGGCAGAACTTTACGAACTTCGGTGGCAGGTGGAATTAAACTTCCGGCATCTCAAGACCACATTGAAAATGGAAGTACTACATGGCAAAAGCCCGAAAATGGTGGAAACGGAAATCCTTGCTTACGTGCTGGTTTACAACCTCGTA
>JAKBMM010000068.1 GCA_021831565.1 Planctomycetota bacterium | reverse complement strand
AGCTCCGGTCTGCGCCGGAGAACATCCGTGATCGCTGCCGACGGCGTTACTACCGCACGGGCATGAAGAGTGGAATAAGTTTGACGGCTTTCCAGTGGCCGTGGTATTTCACCTTAATCATCGTGGGCAGCAGCACGTGATCCTTGGTGTTCTCATTACCCTTGGCTTCGATCATCAAACCGACGTAGGGGGCCAGGGGCTTGGGGTTTACATCCAAAACCCAGGCCCGGCCATGCACCAAAATCCCTGCCGGCGCTCCGGACAACAGACATTTTCTGCCACACATTTTGCCATGACCGCGCCCGGTTGCTCCCAAGGCGGAATAGCAGTTCATGTCCAGCAGTTGACCCTTCACCATCACGGACTTAAGCGGCACGGCCAAGGCGCTCGCGGACATGGCGCCAATGGAAAGACAACCGACGATAACGGAAAAGATTTTGCGATTCATCACGCAACTCCTAAAAAGAAACCAGACACGGGGCGTACCGACGAGCGTCGTCCGCACTGGCCTGTGTATTGTATCCGTCGCTACCGCTGCCCGCCCATCGGCTGCCCCCTGGGCCTAAGCTTGCGGGGCAGCCGGTGTCGACGCGGCGGGCGGCTTGGCGCGTTAAACACTACTTACCGGCTACCGACGCTAACAACGGTAATGCTGGTGCGGCTGGTCACCCATTGGTCATGGCCGGTTTTGGCAAACGCTTTGACTACGTAGCCGCCGGGCTGTGACGCGGAGAACTTGGCATATTGATCCGCCCGCGAATGATCCGGCGTGATCGTGGCCGTGGTGGGCGTCACCTTCCAATGGATACTGCTGTTGGTGAGGTTCATCGTAGCGGCATGAACCCAGACGGTTTCACCCACCTGCACGGTATTGTGCTGCGTATGAACGCTAATTTGGGGTGCGTTGGCGTTGTCCCCGTGCCACTGCGAGCAACCGACCACGCCCAAGACCAGTGTTGCGGCCAAAGCCGCCGCCATCGCCAAGTTAACTACTTTCGACTTCATGAGGAAACTCCTTAAAAAGGGAAACAAAAACAAACATTCCATTCGGACCGGGCCACACCGTCATTCGATCATTTGCGGCGCACCGGTTGCAGCTCCTGCCCTAGGCCGAGGCGAATTGCCCGCCCATGCTATTAATTCATTATGGTTATCCGCCGCCGATCCACTCGACGAATTATCCGGGGAACTCATTGGCTCGGCCTGGTGGACGTTGGTTTCAGGCCACGAACGTCGTTGACCACCTTATTTTTATCCGCGCGTATTTTCGCCTGATTCACGGTCATGGTGACGTGCGACTTATTCCCGGTGCTGGCGCTTGATATGTGAAACCATCCGAGATAAAAGCCCAGAGCGATCACCACGATCACGAGCACAATCAGCAGGGTGAAAAAAACTTTCATAGTACTCCTTATTCGCCAAACCAAGCGAGTAAAAATCAGCGGGGAAGCACACCCATCACCAGCAGCACGATGACTATTAACAGGATCAGGCCCAACGCGCCGGTGGGACCATACCCCCATTGCCGGCTGTAACCCCAGGTCGGCAGTACGCCAAGCAACACGATCACCAATATGATAAGTAAGATCAAGCCCATGGTAGGAACTCCTTTCATTTGAGAACAACCGCTTGCTAACCGGCTTCCCCCTACCGCATGTTTGATCTAAACTGTCTACACGCGATAGAGACTCCGGACCTCTCCACGCCTTGGTGATATACAGCAATTCCCGTGCCACAGCGGAATTTGCGATCATTCCGCCGCCCCCTTTCGCCGTTACGGCTATTTACGCCTGTTCGAGGCCTTTATGTCCGCGTCATTTTGTCCGATAACGACGTATTGTCGTGGTTTCATGCGAACGCTATTGCCTGCCATCCATCTTTACTTGACTCATTATGTTCGAATTGCATTTTGACCAGACTTCCAACTTGCAATGAATTCTGGTTCCGTTCAGAGCATTCAGGCCAGCGTCAACACTGCGTCTGGCAATATATTTCAAACTCTGGCACGAGTTTTGCTTTCCATATTCATCGATCGTGTGTTTTTTGGACTAAGTCCGTGATCACAAGTTTTGTATTCATCTTTTTTACAAGGAGTTGTCCATGAGATCTGACTTTACTTCAGAGGAAATCAAAAAGGCGCAACACGACGCGAATCGTGATATGCTCAGCGGCGCACCCGGGTCGCATCCCGTAGGAACGGGTGTGGGGGCCGTGACGGGTGGAGTCATTGGTGGTGTCGCGGGTGGTGTCGCAACCGGCGCCGCGATGGGGACTGTTGTGGGTCCCGTTGGAACTGCCGCCGGTGCTGCGGTCGGGGCTGTTGTGGGTGCTGTGGCCGGCGGTCTGGCGGGTAAAACACTCGCCGAAGACATTGACCCGACGGTCGAACATGGTTTTTGGCGTTCCAACTACATCGGTCGCCCCTATATCATTCAGGGTACGCCATACGAAGAATATGCGCCAGCCTACCAATATGGCTGGGAAACAAGACTGCGTTACCACGATAAAACGTTCGAACAAAGTGAGCCCATATTAGCGCGTGAATGGGCCAGGCACCGTGGCAAATCAACCCTGAATTGGGAACACGCCAAACATGCTGTACGCGATTCCTGGGAACGGGTTAGCCATAGAAAGCGTTCCTCCTCGAAATAGTGAAATGAGAGCAAAGTTGGAAGAGAAGCAGGGTTGTGAAGCGGGGACGTTTCCGCTCTGGTAGTGGCGGAACGTCCCCGTCACGCCTTGGCGCCGCAATTGTTTCGGGAGGGTGCCCGAGGCATGGTGATAACGAAGCTTGAGCGTAACTACGAATTACGCGGATTTAATGGAATGGATAGGGGAAGCTCGACTTTTGCCGTTTTTCGGCATTTTGTATGAACATATACCGCCAGACAAATTGCTCGCGTACACTTTATTCCACGTATCAAACCGTCCTGCATAACGCGCTACCAAACAATCCTCGCCTACTGATCGTTGGCTACGGATTTGGCGACTTGCATTTCAATCGCTTGCTGAGCCGGTTGACGCGTATTCATGAAGATGGCCGGCGCGTGGTTCTGATTGGTTGGGTCCTTCCCGGCATGCGCGGCGAATACTGGGCGCCGGACGCGAACTTCATGGAGTGGCCGGGTGCTCAGGCGATACAGTGTATGGCCCGGTTGAGCCGGCAGGATGACCTTTTTGGCCGGCCTTATATCAACCCCTGGGTGTCGCGCGATAGCCGGTGCAGAATCTACCTGGAGGGGTTTCAGGATGCCATTCATAATCACGGTGTGGAAATCATCCGTTTCCTCACGAAATGAGCAACTTACACCATGTGTTCGGCCCTCGGTCGGAGGCCTCGGCCTGTCGAAGCGCGCTCTACGCGATAAGTGGCCGCCATTTCGGAAGACCTTTGCGTTCGGGGTTGCGAACGCAACAGGGTTGTTAACTGGATCGGGGTTTGGGGTCGAGAGGCAGAGAGTTTTCCGCCCGGCGGGGTCCCGGCTGGTAGACGAAGCGCTCGCGCCGCGGTTTACGGCGCTCTCGCGCTACTGGCGGCAACCTGACGACACCGCGTAAACCCTTGTATTTATTGGCGAAAATGAACAAACCCCGCGGCCTCTCGGTCACGGGTTTTTTCGTTAACCGGGCGGTGCGGCGGTTCCGCAACCCGAATCAAAGCTCCGCGGGTAGGATTCGAACCTACAACCAATCGGTTAACAGCCGATTGCTCTACCATTGAGCTACCGCGGAAAATGTCCCGTGCTTTTGCCGATGCCGGCGTCCCCGGAGAGCCGGCCACAAAAAGCGTTTACCGGCCAAAGGTTACGTCCTTGATGATACCTGTCAAGGCGCGCCGATAAAAGCACCGATAACAATTCCCTTTTATATAATTATCGGCTATACTTGACTGCGTGGATCTGTTATGCAGATACAACCGAGTCATCTTCCGGACGCCCGCCCGCTGGTAGATCATTTTCTGGCGGAGGCGGCACGGCGCCGTTCCTCGGATATTCATGTGGAACCGGCGGCGGACGGCTACGAGATTAAATTTCGCATCGACGGGCTGCTGGAAGCGCACAAAACATTTGATAAAGAGGCGGGCGAGGCGGTGGTGAATCGCCTGATGATCATGGCCCGTCTCTTGACGTATCGCCAGGACGTACCGCAGGAAGGCCGGATCACCACCGCCATCCCGATCACCGACGGAACTTCCCCTGCACCCCACGTCCGGTTGGAGTTGCGGCTTTCCGTCGTTCCCACACGCCACGGCCTGCGCGCCGTGGTGCGGTTGCCGGCGGAACTGGTTCAACCGCGGCGCTTGGCGGATTTGTCGCTGCCGCCGCCGATCATGGCGGCGCTGGAGCGTTTCGCCCGGCAGGACAGCGGTCTGCTGGCGGTGACCGGACCGGCCGGTTCAGGGAAAACGACCACGGTTTACGCCCTGCTGGAATATATGGTTGAACATTGCCGGGGCCTGAGCATTGTGTCGCTGGAAGATCCGGTCGAACGCGACATTGCCGGCGTGACCCAGATTGAGATCACGCCCTTCGGCGCGCTGAGTTATCAGAAAGCCCTGCGCAGCATGTTGCGCCAGGACCCGCAGGTACTGGCCCTGGGTGAAATCCGCGACGCCGAGACCGCCTCGCTGGCAATGCAGGCGGCGTTGACGGGGCACCGGCTGGTGTGCACGATGCACGCCGGTTCGCCGGCGACGGCGATTCGCCGGTGGTGTGAAATGGGCATGGAGCGGCACCAGATATCCAGCGCCGTTTACGGCGTACTGACGCAGCGCTTGCTTCGCCGCCGGCGGGGGGATGATTACCGGGGTCGTGTGCCGGTGGCGCAGTTTACCGCGATGAGCGAACCTCTCCGGCAAGCGATTCTCGCCGACGCGGACGCCGCCGCTCTGGAAACAGCGATGGCCCGGCAGGCGGGATTTGAGTCGCTGCGGGCTTGCGCGGCGAAACTGGTCGAACAGGGTGTGACCGATTCGGCGGAGGTGTTGCGGGTTCTGGGCGAGGGGTAAGGGCGCCAAGAAGGCCGGGCCGTGGTAAGGAGATACTCATGGCACAAGCATCGGATCGGAGTTTTGCCTATCGTGCCAGCCTTTCCGGAGGCGAACAAATCACCGGAACGCTCAATGCGGCGGACATGGATGCGGCGCGCCGGCTTTTGGAGTCGCTGCGGCTGCAAGTGGTGCAAATATGGCCGGCCGGCCCGGCGGCGCGACCGGTGCCGCTGTCGGTCCAAGACCTCAAAACTTTCAATCAACAGCTTGCCATGCTCATCAAAAGCGGCCTGCCGGTGGAGGCGGGGTTGCGACTGCTCGGTTCGGAAATGGGCCGCGGCCGGCTGGCCCGGGCGATCAATGCCCTTACAAGCGATTTGGAAAGCGGACTTTCCCTGCCGCAGGCCATTGAAAAAAGCAAGGGACAATTTCCCGCCGATTACGCCCCGTTGGTTCAAGCCGGAATTCAAAGCAATAATCTTGCGGGCGTCTTGATGAATCTCAGCTCGCACCTGGAGCTTTCGGCAAAACTGCGCGATGCGCTGCGCCGGGCGTTGTACTATCCATTGTTTGTGTTCATCGCCATTCTGCTGGTCTTGAGCTTTCTCGGATTATTCGTTTTGCCGCAATTCCGGGAGATGTATGCAACGACAGCCCGCGGCTGGCCGCACTATTTTTCATTTCGCTTACCAGTGGCCACGCAAATTTTACTGACTCTGGGCCGCGGAACGCCGCAAATTCTTATAACCCTGATCGTTCTGATTGTAGCCGCAGTGATCTTTTGGCTGATTTTTCAACATCGCCGGTTGATGCTGCATCTGCGCGACATGGTGGCGCGGCGCGTGGCGCTAATCGGACCGGCGGTGCGGAACCAGTTGATAGCGCGCTGGATCAACGGTTTGCGGATCGGAGTGGACGCCGGCATGGATTTGCCCGCGGCCATTGAACTGGCCGGCGCCATCTCCGGCTCGCCGGCCGTTCAAGCCGACGGCAAGCGGATGGTGGCAAGCTTGTCGGCCGGCCGGGCGCTGGACCAGACACCCCCGTGCCGCATTCTGCCGAAAACCATTCCCGCGGCGCTGCAACTGGCGATCCAGCACAACAATCTTTCCGATACACTGGCGACTCTCGCCGAATCATTCCGCCGCCAGGCCGAACATCGCATTGCGGTGATTCCGGCGGCGCTTTCACCCGCGCTGCTGGTGCTGCTGGCGCTGAGCGTCGGTTATGTGATCTATGCCATGGTGGCGCCGCTGATAGCCATGCTGCACGCTATGACCAGCGCCGCTTATTAGTGAGGTGGATGGTGAACGGGAAGGCACGGCCATTTCGGGTGCGTAGCCAACTGCGGCGGATCGAACGGTCCACGCAAAACGGCCGCGGGAAGGGCGGGCGGCTCGAGGAAGTCGTCCGGGGGATCGTTATTGCCTTCTGCATCGTTGTTTTTGTTTTATTCTTATTCTGGTTCCAGTCCACCTGGTTCTGGGCGGCTCTGGTCGTCTTTCTTTTTCTTCCAATCGCAACGGTATGGAGATTTGCATCGCGCCGGCGGGCCAATGCCCTGATCGAGTACATTTACCAGGCCGTTCGGTTGAACCATCCGCTGCCGGAATCACTGCAAATCGCCGGCGAGGCCGAAACCGGAACTTTGGCCGTGCGGTTATTGGTCATAGCGGAATTGCTGCACCGGGGAAAAACGCTTTCGGAAAGTTTGACTCTGGCGGCGCCGGAGATGAATCGACGTAATATTGCCATCATCGCCGACGCCGAAAAAACCGGTCATTTGCCGGAGACGTTGGAATCTCTCAAATCGGAGCGAGCGCTTTGGTTTCCCACCGAAGAAATTAATCAGCCCTATATGGGATATCTATTGCTGCTGGCCATGGTTATCCCTCTCTTTATTATGGGTTTATTGGGAATGGTCCTGCCAAAAATGGGAAGAATATTCCATTCCTTTTCTATTCCCATGCCTTTGAGTTTTCTATCGAATCCGCATCTGCTCCTGTGGCTCAAGCCCATCCTGTTGGCGGCCATCGCGCTGTTTGCCTTGTTGGAGGCATCTTTTCTTTACAAGACGCTCTCGCCCCGCGCGTACCGCCGGCGATGGACCGTTTGGTTTTGGGATCGCGTTCGCTGGTACGCGCCGATTGTGCGTTCCCTGGAACGCAGCCGCTCGTGGGCGACGGCAGCGCAAGTGTTGGCGCGGGGAATTGAACAAGGCGCGGAATTGGGAGCCGTTATCACGTCGGCGGCGCAAGCCGGCGTCAATGGCGTCGCCCGTAAAAAATTACTCACCTGGAAGGCGGTGCTGGAACGAGGCTCTCCCTTGGCCGCCGCCGCCAGCGCCGCCCGTCTGCCGCGGTTGATTTGTGACATGCTTTCCACCGCCGACGGCGCCACTCTGGTCGCGGGGTTGGACTGCCTGCATGGCTGGTACCGCTGGCGCTGCACGCGGCTGGCGGACATGATTCGCGGGGCTTTTATCCCGGTGTTTGTGTTGCTATCCGGCGCCGCGGTGGCGATGGTGGCGCTGATGATCTGGTTGCCCTACACATCGCTTCTGCGGTTCATGGAAATGCGAGGGCCGTTCTGATGCGAAACCGCCGGGCCTTCATCATGGTGGATCTACTGCTGGCTATCGCGTTGGTGCTGATATTGACCGGAGTATTCGTACACGCCATCTGGCAGGCGAACAAGACGGCCCGAAACCTGGCGGAGATCCGGCAGTGTTCCTACACGGAACAGGCGATACTCCAAGGCTGCTTCGGCGGCGGAAATGGCGGAAAGTTTCAGTTACCGCCCGGTTTTTCGATTCAGAAGGCGCCGGCGCCGGCGCCGGCGCCGCAAGGGTATCGTTGGGTTATGGTGACTCGCGGGATCCATGGCAATAATCCGCGGCTTTACGGCCTGGTTCCGATCGCAACGGATTTGCCGGGTCGGGGAGGGCCGCACCGATGAATTCCCGCTATCGTTCATTCCCGGCCTTTACCATCATGGAGATGGTCATGGCGCTGTCCATTATGGGGGTATTTTTCCTGATAGCCGGGACGTTATTTGTCCAATGCATAAAAACATTTGGAAAAATCGGACAATTCGAGAATCGCCAGGACACCTGGCGGCGGATGACCCTGGAACTGGGCCGCGACGTATGGATCGCCCGGCGGATAAGGATCAGGGGAACAAGCGAATTGATTTGCCGGATCGGAACGAATAACCGCGTGGAGTGGCGTATCGGTCACCACGGCGAGATCACCCGCGTTCTGCGGCGCGGAAATGGGACGGGCGAGTCGAACCGGTGGCCGGGCATTGGTGCGGGGGTGCACTTCGAGCGAGCCGCACACGCTGTGGAATTGTGCCGCCGGCAACAAAAAGGGAAGCGGATGATTGTGCTGCCGGCCGAACTGAGATTGGCCGAGGCGATTTCGCGGAGGCGGCGGTAATGACGCGGTTGCGAATAAGCCATAAATCCCGCCGGGGTTTCGCCATCATCACCGCGTTGGTGCTCATGGTGCTGATCGCGGTCTGTTTGTTGATTCTCGCCGATGTGTTCATGGGCGACATGCGGGCCACACGGCAGATTCACCGCCGGGCGCAGATGCAGGAGTTGCTCACCGCCGGAACAATTGATGTTTTGGCGCATGCCCGCCGGTGGGGTCGGCAAGTTTCGCCCGTGCGTTGGCGGATGCCGCTTCCGCAATTGCCGGTGGCGGATGCCGCCGTGCGGGTGCGTGTCGAATCCTCGGCCCAGGACCGCGTGCGGGTCAAGGTGAACGTGTTGTTGGGACGTGTGCAACGCCGCCAGACCGTCACGCTCCGGCGCAAGGATCGCCGGTGGATCGTCACGGCTGTCTCTCCGCCGAGCCGCGAACCGCTGCCCAAGCGGCTCTAAGAATTGTAAAATCATGTTGTGGCCAATTACCAGACGGATGAAGCGCTGTGCCTGCGCGTGATCGACTTTTCTGAAACCAGTCAAGTGGTCACTCTGCTGACCCGCCGGCACGGCCTGATGGGGCTGCTGGCCAAGGGATCGCGGAAGGCGAGCAAACGCCGGGCCGGACCGATAGGCGGCCCACTGGATTTACTCTGCCGGGGGGAGGCGATATTTCTGCCGGCCCGTGAGGATGCGGGACTCGGCACGCTTACGGCGTGGGACGTGCGGGATCATCATCCGCAATTGCGGACGCAACTACGGGCGTTTTACGCCGGCCAAATGGTCTGTGAATTCACGTCATTGCTGCTGTCTCCGCTGGACCCGCATCCGGAACTTTACGATCAGCTTGTGGCGGCCTTGGAACTGCTCGCCGGCGCGCAGGGGCCGCGGGCGGTTGTTGCATACATGAAATGTGCCTTGACCGAAGCCGGCTACCAGCCGCGGCTGGCCGGCTGCCAGGAGTGCCAGGCGGCGGCGCGGCCGGGGCGGCCGATGCGATTTGTGGCCGCCGCCGGCGGGTTGTGGTGTGCGGATTGCCCTGCCGATAAGAGAGCGGTGCAGGTGGACGGCGGGGTGATTCTGGCGCTGGCGCGGCTGCCGACGCCGATGCGGCTGCGCGCCCAGCCACCGTCCCGGGAAGCGAATTCGCGGGCGTTGTTGACAGCAGCCCGGTTGTTGATGGGCTATGCGCGATTCATTGCGGAAAAGCCCTTGAAGACGTATTCCCTGGCGGCGGCTGTATTCGATAAATGAACATAATGAAGAAGACCAATCTTTCGGGTAAAACGGGCGGGAAACTCGCGGCGGCGGTGGGAAGTCGGCTGGTCGGGCCGGCTATCGGACTGGCGCCGCCGCTGATCGGGTTGCTGCTGATCGCCGCCGCATTGCTCAAGGGTGTGAACCTGGCAAGCGGCGTGACAAACACACATGTTTATTTTCACATAGTAGAGGTGTTGTCGGAATGGGCGCTGGGATTGTGGCTGATTTGCGGCCTGGCCAGACGCCACGCGATGGCGATCAGCCTGGCCGCCTTCGCCGCCTTTGCCGGCGTATCCCTGGTTGGCGCCTTGACCGGGCGCCATTCCTGCGGCTGTTTCGGACCGATCAAGATCAATCCCTGGTTTACCTTCGCCCTGGATGCGGCAATCATTCTTTCCCTGGCGGCGCAGTGGAAGTTGGGACCAGTTGCGCCGCTCGGCGTGCGCTTCCGGCGGTGGCGCGGGCTGTGGGCAATTGCGCTGGCGGGGTTGAGCGTCGCCGCCGCGGCGTGGGGCTGGCAGTACTGGCGACCGGCAGTGCTGGACACAAATGGCCGAATCATCGGCGGCCATGGTGTGGTGACATTGGAGCCGGCAGACTGGAATGGGCACGCGTTCCCACTGGTGCGTTACCTGCCCCACAGCTTGCGGATTCAACAGGGGCGGTGGCTGGTGATTTTGTATTACCACGGCTGCCCGGCCTGCCAACACGCTCTGGCGGTGATCGGGCGGCGCCTTCAAAAAACGCATCGACTTCATCAGGTGGCGCGAATTGAACTACCGCCCTTTGGCCGGCTGCCGGCGGGCATTCATACCGCCGGAATGTTGCATCTTCGTCTACCAGTGTCGCGGCAATGGTTGGTTAAACCGGCGATTCCATTATTGATCGATCTGGAAAATGGAAAGGTCGTGCGCGTGCGGCTCTTCATAAGCGGTCTATGGCACGGCTTTTAGCCATGGCCATTTTGGCTGATGTATTCCGGATCATGGGAAAGGGAAAGATGGAGCTTGTTGTCGCGGGCGATAAGCGTGCGCGTTTTCGTGCCGGTCTCGTTGGTAAGGCGGTAATGACCAGATGCCAGCGGCAATACGACCACATGTGCCTGGCGGGACGTGGTCCAGGCGGCGAGGCGATTGCCTTTCGGCCCGTGGAACAGCAGCACGTAATTGTCCGCACCACCGATTTTCAACCGTTTAACGAACCGGCAGCCGGCAAGCTGCGTCGCCAGCGTGCGGGCCGCCAGATAAGCCGGCTTGGGATCGTACACCGGATTGCGACCGGCATGGTACACAAAGTGAACCGTGCCAAACCGATCCCCGCCATTTTTCGGGTCGGGTCCATCGTTGTGCCAGTCATACCAGATGGTCAGGGGAATCCCCTGCCAGAAATTCACCAGAAATTCCCGCGCCAGCATCCGCCCCTGGCGGACGGCGTTGTAATGAGTCCA
>JAKBMM010000001.1 GCA_021831565.1 Planctomycetota bacterium | reverse complement strand
GTGACGGACGAAGAAATGAAGCGAGTGAATTTGGAACGCGGTAGGTTTCATGGCGACTGGAACTACACGATTCGGCCTCAATCGACACGGCCAAGTTGATACCTTTATTTATTAACGCAGCCTTAGCCGCCTCAACAGCGTCGTGGGCGTGCTCTTGGAGCCATTTTTTCGCCTGAATTATCCGTTTGGCCTCCGCGATGTCCAGCCCGATCTGAGCAGGCGATTGGTGGCCCAAAACCACCGCCGCGCCGCGGAACCCGACAGCCTCATCGTCCGTGAGCGTTTCGCCTCTGGCGAGCCGCAAACACGCGCCATAATACTCGCGTGTGGCCCCCTGATATTTGTTTTTTTCCAGTCCCTCCAGCCGCTCGCCCAGATCGTAACCAATTCGCTCTTCGTCGCTCAAACTCAGGATTTGGCGCTCAAGCCCATTGCGCAGGACGTAGTCCCGCGCCACGCGCTTGACATTGCCTTGGTTGTCATAAATGTAGACAAATTCTGGTGTAGTTTCTTGATTTGGCATTGTGTTCATCCTCGTAAAAGCCGGCCGAGCCGCCGCCTCCGAGCAGCGGCCCAGCCAGTGCGTTCACCGCGCTTGGAGGACGCGGTGCGGATCATCTATCCTTGGGCGAGCGGCTAAATGCAGGCCAAAAGCTCGGCCAAAAACAGCGCTTTTGCTGGCGTTTTCGCGCGCCGCGTGGCCAAATGCGGGCCAAAAGCTCATGTTTCATCCTCGTTTTCGTCTTGGCCGCCGGCACGTTCGCCGCCAAAACCGCGCGAGGCGGATCGGGGCTCCGCACTCTCGATCAATGTTTGCCGCACAAAGACATGAAGTCTCAAAAGTTTATAGGTCGAAAGCGCGATTCCGATCTGCGCGGCAATCAGCCGATTCGATATAGTGGGAGATTCAGCGATACAAGCGGCGGTTTTAGCGCGAAGCGCGGTAATTTCGTCGGACGTAAACTTGCGATGCCTTGTCCTCCGCGCCGGTTGGTCGCTTTTGTCGGCGGCGTAAACCACCGTCGCGGCGATTGCCTCCCGGATTCCCGCCGGCAGGCGCGGCCAGCATTCTTGAATCGCCTGAAGTAGCGGATCGTCGTGGTTGGACGTTGACGTTACCATGATTTGCTCTCTCTTTAAGTTGGTTTTCGTGCCGCAACCGCCGCCGGAAAATCGGGCGGTGGAATTGTTGCCGTTGGTGTTGATTGTCGCGCCGCGCAGGCCGCAACATAATCGGGCGCTGGAACCGTTACCGTGGGCGATAAAGTCGCCGGTTGTGGCGTTACCGCAGGCGATAACACTGGCTCTGGCCCGGCAATGATTTTGGCCCGCAAGCCGTAGCCGCGCCACGCCATCTTGAGCAGGCGCCTTACCCGACAAACCACAGGTACGCCGGTATCGCGCCCGGTGAATTCAATTGTCCAGCGTTCCACCGGCGTCTTGGCCGGGCGCGGCGCGGGCGGAAACTTCAGAGTTCGTTGGCCGTTCCCGCCAGGAATGTTCCGTTTTGAAGTTGTTACAAAAAAGGACATTATGTCTCCATTATGTCAAACAGCCCCGGTGTCCGGGACATCGCACAGCCACCAACTTGCAATTTCATCGGCGAAGCCCTCCAGGGCAATGCCCTTGCCGTGCTTCAGCCGTAAATGATTGTCCACGTGGGCAAACAGGAACCAGCCCGCCGGGTAGCCGTGCTCGCGCACCAGGAAGTTCCAATTACGTTCTTCCACCTGGGCGGCTTGCCATACCTTGGTGCGGGTTGCGGGGTCGGGTTCCAGCCGGTTGAGAGCCGCCAGGGCAACCGAGCGGTGGGTTAGGGCTTGTGGCGCTCTTGCCGGTAGCGCTGCCGGGACTTGATCCGGCAGATTCTTGGTGGACAGGGTACATTGGGGCACATGCGCATAGGGGGGGGGCAGGGTACTTGTAGTGTTTTTTTGAGGCTCATAGCTCTTTTGATTTTTTTTAAGGGAATTGTCGGTTTTATTGAACAAATCGCTCAAAAAAGCCACCACATCAAGATTAACCCCACCCCTACCTATGCGCATGTGCCCCAATGTACCCCCTTTTTCTGAAATTCCGCGATTCATTGGGATTTTGGCCCGATTTTCGGGGGTACATGCGTTTGTCTTGGGGTATGAAGGTTCAGTCATGGGGTACATCCTCCGTGTTTTGAGCGTTTTCCGGGGGTACATGCGCTGTGGTTTGGGGGCGTTCGGGGGGTGCGTCCGGAGAAAATCCTAAATCAACGCCGTAAACGCGCTGGATTCGGGCCAGGGGTTCGATTCCGCCGAGGTCATAGAGCTTTTGGCCGTGGCTTTTCTTTGGTCGTAAGCTAAACCGGGCCAGAACGGTTGCGACGCCCTTGGGCGTAAATCGCTTCAATAATTCTGGTTCATCTTCACGAGCAGGGATCAAGATTTCCTTGGCCGTTGGCCTGAACCCATCCTTAACTAATTGCGTCAAGGCGCGAAGTAAGGTTTCGTCCATCTCCCCAACACCGTCGTCGGCTTTATCTTCGATCGCGCGCCGGGCGTGATCCTGAACCAGTCCCAACAAGCCGATTACACCCAATGTCTCCAACCACCTTGCTAGCGCCATGATCGGATGCCACAGTTCATAATCGCGCCCGGATATTTCAATGGGGCAAGCCGTGGTATCGGACGCCAAAGAGACAATCGACGATCCATATTCCAGCGCCACCTGATACAAACCATCCCGAAGCGATTGCCACCGCGCGGGGTCTTCGTCGATCCTGCGTTTCGGTTTTTCCGATCCGGCTGGGGAGCGGAACATAATGATGCTGATACACCTATCCAATAGCGGCCCCGGCAACCCGGCGATGCAGGCCAGGGCCTTTGGACCATAAACATCAAACTCGATCAGGCGAAAAGTGTCGCCTTGGGCCTCCAGCCGAGAGGCGCGGCCGCCACGCTTGTAACCAGCCAGCAAAACACTTCGCAGTTCCAGGGTATCCGGTGTAGATTCCTTCAAGCGTTCCGCTTCATCCAAAATTAAAACGCCACCATGATTGTGCAGCGTTCGGAACAGGCACGGCGCCGACATATTGCTGGAACACAAAGGGCGAAATACCAAGCGGCTCAAAACCTCGAACAGTCGGCTTTTTCCAGAACCTTTGGGTCCGCCGGCATACAAGTAAGGAATTGCGTCCCACGCTGGATAAAAATATGTCAACATGATCCAGAGCGCCAGCACGGCGCAGGTGCTTTCCGGTTGCGGTAAATCAAGGTAATAGGCGATGGCCTCGCAAAGGCCCGTAAACACTTCCACCGGATTGACAGACGGTTCACCATCAAGCCATTGTTTCCGTTTTTTGCTACTCCAGCCGGGCAAAGTCCCGGCGGTTGGTGTATCAGGAATAGGATGAAAGAAAATCCGCCGGCCGCCAACGTCCAACGACTGCTCCAGCCCTCGTGCTTCACGCCGCCCATCCGCCCATTGAAGATACAACGCCCACCGGGCCTTTGGCTCGCCCGCAACCAAAGTGGTTTGCGGAATTACCACGCCACAAACAGCAGGCGTCAAAAATAGTTCAGGACGCAGAACCAAAGACGCGGAAAGTTCCTCGCCCCAATTGTGCGTTCCCTCGGCCTTTGGTTTCGCAACCGCCGCCGCCTCAACCTCAAGCAACCTTTGAATTTCATTCGTGGGTATCGCCGGGAATTTTTTGGCGATAGCGGAAACAAAAGCGTCGCGGGCCTTCGCTGATCTTAAGTCGAGAATATCGGTATGTAGTGGCGTCCCGTTGGATAGAGTAACCGTGTGCCGTTTGCCGGACAGCTTGCATTCCAGCGTCAGTTCGACGGTGGTGGAAATAGATGGCGTTTCGGTCACGCATGTAGACATGGAGTATCTCCCATAATGTGATCCAGTGCCCGCCGGGCGGCGGTGATGGTGTCGTCGCTCACTTCGCTCGCCCGCGCCGCCATGATGATCCGATGCGCCGTGATAATGAGTTCACGTTTCCTGCGAGCTTCGAGGATGCGCCCGAGCGCGACCGGCCAGTGTCCACGCATCCGCAGCCCGGTGGCGAGGCGGACGATCCACTGTTTATGGGGTGTAGAGATTGGCCCCGCGCGCTCCAGCGCCGCCACGAATACCGCCGCATCAGCGCCGGGATCGGGGCCGTAAACATTGGCGAGCGTCGGCCATATCCAGCGGCATCGGCACTCTGTAAACGCCGCAACGTCCACCCCGGCGGATATGGCCATCGGCACATGTCGCGGCTCCTGTAGGCAGGCGGCGACGATGTCCAGCTCCCCCTGCCGATCAGCAGGGATACGCATCGCCCCATCCTCCACGGGCGCTGCTGGTATCGGCGCACGGATCACATATCGGCTCATGGCGTGCTTTCCGGCTCGTGTCGCGGATCCCGGCGTGGTCGGGCGGCGCGCCGGACTCGCGCGGGCCACCACGACTCGTGGCCATATCGCTCACACAGCACGTCGCCGAGCAGCACGGGGTCGCCGCCCCGCACTGGGCGGCGAGCCGGCGTCGCGAGGGTGCGGGCGGCGGCGTCGGAGCGGCGCGGTCGTGCGGTGGTGGTGGGCGTCGTCATGGCCGCACCGCCCGCCCGGCGTACTGGCCCGCGCGATCGCGCTGATGAGCCGGCCCGACGTACGCCGTGGCCGCCGGCAACCCGGCGACATACCGCTCGATGTCCGGCATGGAGATCCGTATCTGGCGGCCCAGCCGCCGCGCGCGGATCGCGCCGGAGGCGATGAGGCGCTCCATTTGACGTATGGACACGCCTAGATATGCCGCCGTCTCTCGCTTATCCAGGAGGCCGGCGGGTCGGCCCTCCGTCCGTGTGATCGTCAGCATCGCTCTCTCCTGTGCTGTCCGGCGGACACGGGACACCACGCGGTGTCGCCAGTCTCCGCCTACACATCTATTACACTTTGACTTTTTTTTAGTGTTTTTTTCCGCCCCGTACGCGGCCCACGTGATGATTGTTCTATACATGCCCGCGCAAAATGGCCGTATTCATTGCACAAATGACGCAGAATGAAATGATTCAATTGTACATGGAATTTTTACGGGATTTATTCTTTGGGGAGTTTTTGCGGGTGGTGGTGAACGGGCGGGCTCGCGGCTATTCAGAAAGTCATGGGCATTGCCAACACCATCACTTACATCGTTACGGCGGTAGGCATACCGACCATCGTTGCCGCGCTGATCTACGTGGGGCGGAAACTTCACGCGCCGGACGTGGTGGAAAAACAGCTTACGAACGTGGCAAAGAAACTGGACGCCTTCTTGGACAAGCCCAAAGCGGGATAGCCGGGCTTTGGCGGGGCGTCGGGCCGAAAAGCATCCGGCCTCCGCCTGATCGGGCGGCCATATCGCCCCGCCGCACTTTTACCGGCGGCTTGTCTTGCCCCCGGCGGCCAGGGCCATGCCCAAGAGGGCCTTACGGATAGGCCCTGGAAGGCTTGGCCAGACTTCGGCCAGCCGGGCAAGTTCTGGGTCGGTTTGTCCCTTATTTGTCCCACGGGGTTTTTCGGAAAACGCTAAACCCTTGATTTTACATGACTTAGAGCGATTCTGGCAAAGGACTGAAAATCCTTGTGTCGCCGGTTCGATTCCGGCTCTGCCCAGTTCTCCAGAATGTTCGGAAAAACACTCGCAAAGCCACATATTTTTGGATTTTCGCGTGGCGTGTTGACCGTAGGGGCAATCGCTTCGTTACGCCTCAAGATTGAGCCACTTGAGTTCGTCGGGTGTGAGTTTGACCTGCAAAGCCTCAAAGCTGCTGCGCGTTTCCTCCACCTGAGCCGGACCGATCAGGGGAAAAGTGGGGAACGATTGACAGAGTACATAAGCCAGGGCGATGACAATCGGAGCCACCTCTTTTTGTTTGGCCAACTCCCGCGCCCGCTGTTGCCGCTGAAAATTATCCGGCGAATACCAGCAGCGCACCAGTTCCTGATCAGACGTTTGATCCGGCGCCGCCCGGTCCGTAAAAAAGCCGCGGGCCTGGCTGCTCCAGGGCATCAGAACGAATTGTTCCTTCTCCAGCCACGCGCGCGATTCGGCGTCCGAGGAGCTGATGCATCCGCCCCACGGCGGCTGGATCATGCGGGCCAGGCTGAAATTGTTGCTCACAGCGCAAAAGCCGGTAAGCCCCTTGGCGCTCGCGTAATCGTTGAATGCCCGCAAGCGCTGGAGCGTCCAATTCGATCCACCGAAGGCACTGATGCGCCCCGCCCGCTTGTGTTCGTTGAGCACCTCGACGAATTCGTCCACCGGCACGTCCGGATTGTCGCGGTGCATCATGTAAATGTCCACGTAATCCGTCTGGAGCCGCCGGAGGCTCTCCAGAAGCTGGCGGGTGAGCGCCTCCGGATAGCAATTCGGGGTGTGGGCGCCCTTGTCAAGCAGCACCACTTTCTCGCGGATATTGCGGGACTTGATCCAGTGTCCCAGCGCCTTTTCGCACCCTCCGTCGCCGCCATAAATATAGGCCGAGTCGAAGGCGTTGCCGCCGCGCTGAAAATAATCATCGAACATCGCCGCCGCCATGGGAAAATTCGAGATGCCCACTTTGTCCACTCCCATCACCAGGCGGGAGACGGGTTTGCTCACTCCGGGAATGGCGCCGTATTCCATCCGCTGGTCTTTTCTTACGCACAAGGGGCGGCCGTCAATAGGGAGGGTGCGGTTGGGCGGTTTCTCATTTTCGTAAACAACGCCGATCGCCGCACGCCACTGGTCCAGGGTTTTCATGTTTCCCAGCGTGTCTTTCCAGCGCATGGCCGGCCAGGCGGCCTCGCGTTTACCTGCCTGCACGGCGGCGGCGAATGTATCAGCCTCCAGTGTGTAAACATTCGCCGGCGCTTCGACCACAATCTCCTGTGTATCTTTTCCATAGCGATGCACGATGATCTTGTTGCCCTTTTCCGAAGGAACCCACAACTCGGGAATGTGAATCTTGCCCGTGGAACCATAGATACGCACCCCGTTGTCCATGTTGCACTGCACGGCCGTACCCACGCCGGCTACGATGTCGTTCGGAAACTTCAGCGTGGCCAAGGCGTATTCATCCACCCGGCTGCGGGCGCCAACATGTCCGCAACCGCGTACTTCCACCGGGTCCAGGAACTCCTGACCAGCCGCCACTCCCGCGACCAGTCGCGCCAGCGACACCGGGTAGCAGCCTACGTCCAGAATGCCGCCGCCGCCGAGTTCATTGTTCAAAAGCCGCTTCTCATAGTTAAGCCCCGATTGAAAACCGAAGAAGGCCTGAATCATGCGCACGTCGCCGATGGCTTTTTCCCGCAACAGATCCACAAGCCGCCGCAACAGGGGATGGCAGCGATACATAAAGGCTTCCATCAGCGTCACGGAGTGCTCATGGGCCGCTTCCATCACCTGCATGGCGTCGGCGAAATTCAGCGTCAGCGGCTTCTCACAAAGGACGTGTTTGCCGGCCTGCGCCGCCCGCACCGCCCAGATCGCGTGCAGGGGATGGGGCGTGGCGATGTAAACCGCCCGTACCCGCGGACACGCCAGGAGGTCTTCGTAGCTTCCCAAACGCAAAATATCGCCGGTGGGTAGAAAATCGCCGCCGAATTGCTGCGCGGATTCAAGCCGCCGGCTGGCCACGGCGACCAACTCACCGGTTTTCGAGGTCAATAGTCCCTTGGCGAAAGTACGGGCAATGCCGCCGGTGCCGATAATCCCCCAAGTCAATAATTCAGCCATTTTCAATCCTAAAATTAAGACAACTTATAACCGTTCACGTTCCTATTCCGATACCTGCCGACAGGCAGACCGGCCTGAGGGACAGGCCGATTGACGATAAAATTGTATCCCCGTCATAAAAACACACAAGCAAGCTTTTCTGGGTGTTTATGGGATCTTGGCTTAAAGCCCTCCGTCGCGCCTTGTATTGCCACGTTCCCCCCGGCACAATGTTGATGAACCGGTTCCTTGTTCCAGGGACGGAATTGCGCATGCGCCGCTATCGGTATGCCCCAAAATTCATCGTCTTGCCGCTGCTATTGAGCGTCGGCGTCGTAAGTTGGGCGATGCTGCTCGCTTCTTTGCTGATTGTTGCCATGGTTGTTTTAGGCCCGGCGTACAACGCCATGCAAACTGCCCGTCGCCAGCGGAATGATCTTCAGGCTACGCTCGGGTTGGTCAATGAAAAAATTGCGCTGCAGCGGAGATTTTTGAAGAAGGCCACCACCGACCCCCGTCTCATGCGGCGTTTAGCCGATCGCCAACTCGATATCATCAATCCGAATGAACAAGTGTTGCCGCTCGGAGCGCCGGCTCGTCCGCGTAGCGTGCAGAGCCTGATTGATGACGCCCTGGTTCCCGTTAATCCCAAACCTGTTGTTCCGCCGCCCTGGTGGATGCGAATGGTGCTGGTTCCGGCGATCCGAATTCCACTGATCGTCATTGCCCTGGTTTCTATGGCAGCTTCATTCCTTCTGGAAATAAGCCGCCACCCACGTTCCGAGCGTATGTAAGAAGAGGGCGGTCTTGATGACATCCACAGACGCCTCTGGTTCGTCGGACTCCACCGCATCGTCAATGGTACGGTGTTCCCGCAGCGCGGGGCTTTACCGTGGATTCTCTTGTTTGACCCTTGACCGGGGTCGATTATTCGTCAATCTTGCTTTTCCACCGGCAAGCCGGATAATGAAAAATTCGTGGGCCGCCGAAAATCGCCGGCCGAAATATCCAAGCGCCCGTAGCTCAATTGGATAGAGCGTCGGTCTACGGAACCGAAGGTTGCAGGTTCGACTCCCGCCGGGCGCAGTTTAAGTTATCCCTACATTCGCACGGTTCGCCTGCCTTTCTGGTTAGAATTACCGGCAAAAGCGGGCGAAGGGATTTGAACCCTCGACATTCACGTTGGCAACGTGACGCTCTACCACTGAGCTACGCCCGCGGATCACACAATTGCGGCTATTTTAGCCCACTGTCCCGCCATGTCAAAATAAATATTTTGTCAATGGCGAGGGCCGGCGGGAAGGAGTTTGCCGCCGGGGCCGAAACTGTTGAGGAACGCGGCGTTGGTGGGAAATTTCCGCAGCGCCGTGCGCAACGCCTCCATGGCCCGAACGGGATCGCGGTTGATCAGGTCGCGGCGCAGAATCGCCGCCTTTTTGGCCTGTTCGGCGCTCAGGAGCAATTCTTCCTTGCGTGTTCCGGAAGCGGGCGTATCAATCGCGGGCCACACGCGCCGATCAGAGAGTTTTCGCGATAACACCAACTCCATGTTTCCCGTGCCCTTGAATTCCTGGAAAATCAGATCGTCCATGCGACTGCCGGTTTCAATCAGTGCTGAGGCGATGATGGTCAATGATCCGCCGTGTTCGATGTTGCGGGCGGCGCCGAAAATGGCCCGCGGTTCGAGCAGGGCGGCCGAGTCGACCCCACCGCTCATGGTGCGGCCGGAACTGCCCACAAAATGGTTGAATGCCCTTCCCAAACGGGTCAGCGAATCGAGCACCACTATGACGTGATGGCCGAACTCAACCATTCGTTTGGCCCGTTCGATCACCGTGCGCGCGGTGCGCACGTGCGAGAGCACGTCTTCATCATTGTTGCTGGCCCAGACCTCGGCGTTCAGGGTGCGGCGAAAATCGGTCACCTCTTCGGGCCGCTCGTCAATCAGCAGGATGAACACTTTCATTTCGTGATGGTTGGTCAGAACCGCCTGGGCGATCTGTTTGAGCAGTGTGGTTTTTCCGGTTTTGGGGGGAGCGACAATGAGGCCGCGTTGGCCGCGGCCGATCGGCGTGAGCAGATCCATGATGCGCATGGCATCGGGACCGCCGGTGGTTTCCAGTTGAATGCGTTCACGCGGGTCAATGACGGTCAGGTCGCCAAAGGCCGGCATCTGCCAGTAGACATCAAGCGGTTGGCCGTTTACCTGGAGCACTTCAACGACCTGGGGCGCCGGGCCGCGACCGTTGGGCCTGGTACTGACAGTGATCATAAGCCCGGGCCGGAGGTGGGCTTTCTCAATGACATCGGCGGGAACAAAAGGATCCGCGGGCACGGGTTTGAATTTCCGCTGTTCCATCCGCAGAAAACCGTGCCCCTTTTCAGATATTTCCAGCAGTCCCGTGATCTGATTATCCAGCATTCCGTCAACCTCACCGCGTATTACTTTATGATCCTGGCGCCGCCGGTATTGTGGTTGCGCCGCGTTTTTTATGTAACTGTCCGTTATGCCGCTCTGCTCTGGCCGGCGCAAACCGATACTTTTCGTGGGTGCATCCGCCGCGATACCTCCGGCCAGCCGGTCAGCCGAGAGATTTTCGCGATCGGATCAGATCGGGAAAATCCGTAATAATGCCTTGCACGCCCATGGCCGCACACGCGGCGACCGTGCCCGCGTCGTTGGCGGTGTAACACCAGCATCGCCGATTTTCCTTGCCGGCCTGCTTTACCCGCTCGAGCGTCAGCGCCGTGATGTTCACCGCCAGAATCCGGGCGTCGAGTTGGCGGCAGCGCAATGGCATATCCGGCCGCCACGAATTTCCCAGCAGACCGAGCGTTACGGTGGGCATGCGGCGGCGCATGGCGGCAAGAATCTCCGGATCGAAACTCAACAGTACCGCACGCCTCAGCGCATCGTTATCCCGCAGCAACGTCTCGAGCAACGCCGGATCGAGCGGCGTTTTTAGTTCAAGCACGGGGATGGCCGGCTCGTCGATCGCCCGCAGCGCTTCGTCAACCGTGGGAATGCGCGTGCCGGCGAACCGCGGATGTTTCCATGAACCGGCGTCCAGCCGCAACAAGCTCAACCGGGTCAAATCGCACACGGCGCCCTTGCCGTTGGTTGTTCGATCCACCGTCGGATCATGCAGTACAACGGGAATTCCATCGGCACACAGGCGGACATCGAATTCCACGGCGGGAGCGCCAAGCCGAATGGCTTCGTCAAAAGCGGCGACGGTATTTTCAGGAGCATAGCCGGATGCTCCACGATGAGCAATGCCCAGCACGGCGGCGTTAGCCATATATCAATTGTAGCACGTTGGCGCTACGGTTGAAAAGCTAACCGTTTTACCGTTTCACGACCCAAGGCGCTTATATTTCCTGCGTTTCGATATAGTGTTCCACTTCCTCCATGGGTATGGCGCAATGGATGGCCAGGTACAGAATCGCCAGGCTGAAAACCACCATTGCCAGCACGTCGTAGGGGAACCTGAGAATTCCGCAGCCTCCGACCATGCTCCGGGAGCCGAGAAAATCCAGAATCCATATACCGGCCAGGTAAGGCAGCACCCACCACGTGTTTCGCCACGGTAACTCCCGCAGGCTCCGGGGGCGGGTGAAAACCCGGTAGAGCACAAAGCCGGCAAAGGCCGCCAGCAGCAGCGCCAGTAAAATGCTTACTTTCGTCAGGCCCGCCCAATAGACGATCACGTTGGAAACGGCAAACGTAATCGGCGCCAGCAGACCCGCCCCTGGAAGGCGGAAGGGGCGCTTATATTTATCTTCCGGCATAATCCGCCGCAACGTCAGAAGCACGATCGGCCCGATGCCGTAGGAGAGCAACATGACGGCGGAAATGTAACCCACCATCTTTTTCCACGAGGGGAAAGGCAGCATGAACAGAATACCAACCGCAAAGCTCAACAGACCGGCCGCCCAGGGTACGCCGGCCCGGTTGAGTTTCTTCATTGAGGAATGAACAAAACCGTCTTCGCCCATCGCCTGGATCACCCGGGACGATGTCACGGCGTAGATGAAGCCGGTCCCCCCCGGCGAAACAATGGAATCGACATAGAGCAACCAGGCCAGCCAGGTCAGGCCGATCGCCCGGGCCAGCGCGGCGAACGGCCCTGTTCCCACACCGAACGATGCGACCGATTCCAATTTGGCCCAGCCATATTGATGCAGCGCCGCCGGGTTCACCGCCAGAAGGAACGCCATCTGCAACCCCACGTACAGCACCATGCCGATGAGAACCGAACCGACCACCGCAATGGGAATATTGCGATGCGGATTGGATGTTTCACCGGCCAGCGCCACCGCTTGGCGGAAACCGAGGTAGCTGAAGACCACGCCCGACGTGGCGATGGCGGTGAACATGCCGCGGAAATACCCGCCCAACGCGGCGGAATGGATATGCAGGTTGTGCGTGTGCCGCACGCTCAGGAGCAGGGTCGCGACGGTCAGCGCCGGAATGCCGAGTTTCCACCAGCCGGCGGTGTTGCTGATGCGCATGGCCCAGCGGATACCGAAGAGATTCAGCACGGAAAATCCGCCCAGCATGACAATGGCGACCACCATGCCCAGGGGCGTAAGCACGTGTACCTGCAGTTTGCTTAGGCGCACAAGGGCGGGCATCCAGGACACAGGAAGACTGTTGGCGTAATTGAGCACGGCCATCACCTCGGCCGGCGCCACGGTGACGTAACCAAGAAACAGAATCCAGCTCCATATTCGCGCCAGCAACGAACCGTGGCTCAAATGCGGGAAATGCACCATCGCGCCGCTGCGCGGAAAGAGAGTCGCCAATTCGGCGTATACCATCGCCAGCAGAAGAATCGCCCCTCCCCCGATGACCCAGGAGAATATGCTCAGCGGACCAGCCGTCTCGGCGGCGTGCATCGGGCCGAGAAGCCAGCCCGAGCCGATGATACCGCCGAGACTGGCGTACAACAGACCGATGACGCCCGCCTCGCGTCGCATTTTCCCGGTTTGATTTTGTACATCGGCCATCTGCAATCTCCGGCGTGCGCTCCCGCCTCACTATTGGAACACGCCCCATGGCGGCGCCGCACGCCAATCCCGATAGCTATCGGGACCATCCAAAGCTTCTGTGAATCGCCCACTGCAGCGCCCGCTGCTGCGCCTTGTGATCATGCCCGCATATCCACATATAACCCAATGGATAGCCCAGGACAACCCGCCGTCCCGGTTCGGTTAGCAGCACTTTTTTCATCGGCGCAACGGGTAAATGAACATCCGTTGTCAGCAAGCGGCCGATGGGTGTATGGGCCGCATACGTGTTCATGCGATCCGGCTTCACCGCGGGAATGGCCGGTTCCTCAATAATGGTGGGGATGGATTTTTCCAGTTTTTCCAGACGGGCGGATTCGGAGGACGGGATGATCTGCGGCGGTGAAAAAGCCACATACAGCCCGCGATAACCGGTGAGATTCTCCCGCAGATCATCCTCGCAGATAAACCGCACCGCATAGCCGTTCCGCCGGAGCATTCGCCAGGCACCAAACTGCGCCAGGTGCAACCATGGAGTGGATTCGCGGTACGAGTAATCGGCCCATTTAGAGACAAAAAGCAGCACGGTGCGGTTCGGCGGCGCCGGGGCGTACGCCGGGGTGTCGGAAAGAATTTTCCCCAGGAACGCCAGGTACGGATACCGGGACGGCATCCGATGATAATAGCTGAAATTGGCCGCCTGAAAACCGTGGCCGCCGCATTGGAGAACATCCCCGGCAATGTGTTCCAGCAGGGGAGCGGAAAAACCGTCGTTTCGCATGGTGACCGGCGAATCAAATTCGAAAAGCACCGGCAGGCCGGTGATGCCCTCAAAAGCAGCGATGGATGCGGCGGCCTGCCAGGCTTGATGTTCATGCGGATGCGTCGCGGAGTGCATGTAGAAATCCCAGCTATGGATGATTTCATTCGCGCCGCGGGACAAACCGTAATAATCCAGATTGGCAAACTTCGCGCTCTGCGAACGGTAACTTTCTCCCAGCGGCACGCTGATGAATCCATGCGGATCGCCTTTACGAATGGCGCGCACAAAGCGCCGGACCGCCACCCGCCAGGTGTGCTGGCGAAATGCGATAAACGCCCGATCCGCGGGGTTTCTATCCGGCAGACCATGGGTAGGTCCCGGCGTCGGCGGTGTCACGGGCAATCGGGCGCCGCCCACCACGCGCTGGAGCCACCCGGGACGGGGATGGGCGGCGATGCTCTTTCGCCACAGCCGCAGGCTTGCTTGATCAAACGTGGCCCAACCGCCGTATTTCAGTTCCTCATCCGGGCCGATGAACGGGCTCCAGATCACGCGCCGACCGCGAAATTTGGCCGCCAGCCTCGTGCATAGCGGTTCAAAGGCTTTCCAGAATCGTGGGTCGTTAATGGAGGCGGGAGAATTCACGAGCGTGTGCCCGTGCGGCCCGCGCCAGTTATCCACCTTAAGCCAACCCGGCCGTGCCCCGTTATAGTAAGTATTGATAAGTACTCGTAAGCGAAGGCCCAGCTTATGGGCCAAATCCAGCCGTCTGGCAATATAGGAAAATTCGTATCGTCCCCTTTGTGGTTCCAGTTTGTTCCACGGGGCCGAAATGGTGATGGTGGTCACGCCGATATGCTTGCCGTCCCCCGCCCATTGGCCAAAGGTATTGCGATTGGCGCATGGCGCGGTCCAGTTCCATAGAACCAGGGAATATTCCCGCGGCGCCCGGGCCGTGGAAGCCATGGCCCCGCCCGCGTGCGCCAGGGCCATGATTCCGGCAGGAGCGAGTATTTTCAGGCCGGTCCATCTACGATGCGGAATGTTACGCGGCCCAGGGACCATCATAATACATTTCCTTATATCAATACGGAAAATTCAGGCGGGGTCCGCCGAGTGGCTACGGTGTGGAAACAACTCCCCGCGGCTGGATGAATTTCACGCCGCCGCGGCCCCTGGCCAGATTCCAGATAATTTTCCGCGCCGCGCCATGCACTCGTCCGCTGGCATCGTTGATGATGGCGTATTGCCCGTTGCGTCCGCTGGCGGTGGCCAGCCGCTTGCGGGCGTTGAACCTGAGCACGTCCGCTTCCAGGCGAATGCCCATCAGCTCCAGCGCCGCGTTTTGCGCCTGCACCAGCGCCAGGCGCCGTGGTCCGCCCAGCCCCATTTCCATCCCCGTATTTTTGCCGCCGCCGGGTTGTGTCAACTGCGCCATGAGTTGGCGGCAATCCAGCAGCACCAGTCCGGAGTTCTGTCCCGGTTTATGCCGGCCGGGCGCGGAGGGCGCTAGAGATTTAAGCGGCGTCATCGGCCGGAAAACCAGCCGGACGTGACCGTTCATGGCCACGATGGCCGTTCGGGCGTGATATTCCAGCGAATGCCGCCAGGAAAAGGCGCTTTGACCATGTCCCGGAGCGAGCTTGGCGGCGCTTTGGATTTTGGCCGCGCCGGGAGCCGTTCCGGCATAATCCTCCAAAACCATTTTGCCGGGATCGGGAATCCGCAGCAGGCCGTTGATCGCATTGTAACGCAGCCGGGAGCAGCGCAGGTAAAGACGGGTGCGCAGCAGCCCAGCCTTGTTATAACTCGCATCCCGGGCGACCACCGCGGATCCGGCATGGGTGATTGCGGCGGTCAATCTTGCCAGGTGCAGGGACGAAGCGTGCGGCTTGCGGTAGAGATGAATCGTCAATTCCGGGCATGTCAATTGACTCTGGCGGCGCGGGCGACCGCTAAGCTTCACCCGCACGCGCCCGTGAAAATCGGCGCGTCGCCGGGTTCCGCTGAATGACATGCGCCGCTCCCAGGTAAGAACCATGGTGGCCCGCCGGTTTCCTTGCGGCGTTCCGCCGGCCGGAATTGCCGGCGACTTCGGACCAATGCCGGCCACGCTGGTTTGCATTATTAACCGGCCGGGACCGCGGATGTTCAAAGACCGGCCTTTTTTAGCCAGAAAGATACGTTGCCCTGTGATATGGTCGCCGGCCTGCGCCAACACCGGCCAGAGCCCGCCGGCGGGATCGGCGCTTAGAACCGCCGTCCCGGCGCCGCGATTGCCGGCGAGGCTGTAGCCGGTCGCGACAATCGGCCGCCCGCCCTGCATAATGTGCAGATTCATATTCTTCCATGCGTGAAAGCTCGTCACGCGATAACGGCCCGGAGAAGCGGGGGGGGCGGCTTTCATTCTCTTGCCGGTTGCGGATCCGCCGTGCCGATCGCGGGTCAATCCCGCCCGCAGGTGAGCGGCCCGGAGAATGTACGTTGCCGCGCGATGCCCGGCGCCGCGGGCCGGCTGGTGGAAAACCACCCGGACCGCGCCGTCCGCGACGAGGCGGTTGGGTTCAATCCGAGAGCTGTTTTTTGATGGGGCGGTAAGCAGCTCCAGGGAGTCGCAGCGCAATTGGTCGGGAGGATGAATGCGCCCATCCGACCAGGAAGTGATGCGCACGTCGCCCTGGGCGCCAAAGGAAGAAAGAGCCTGGCGCTGGCGGGGGTTCGAGGTGCCGACGATGGCGGCCTCCAGGCGCGCGGCGGCGATTTTCAAACCCTTGCTCTTGAGCCGGGCTTTTCCCGTCATTCGCACCCGGCGCAGCGCCAGTCTGGCCGTTCGACCGCCCGTTTGCCGAACGGTGGGACTTAACACCAGCCGCAGGTTTTTCAGCCACGAACCGGTCCAGGAAACCTTGTTATTTTTTCCAAGAGCCGCGGCCGCCACGCGCAGGTGGCCGGGGCCGCCCAGCGCCAGCCGGTGTGTCAGATTGCTGTAACGGAGATTTCGGCAGGTGATCCGGCCGATCTTTTTGTCGGTGAAAGTAAGAGGCGCCAGACCGGTAGCCCGCATCATCAGTTGCTGATTGCCGGTTTCGTAGCGCACCACGCTGGCCGTTCCGATGCGATCCGGCCCATCGTGCATGACCACCGGTCGGCCGGCGCGGCCGATGGCGCGGAAAATCACATCGCTCGGGCCAAGCAGGCGCTCGCGGCGGCCCGCCAGCGGTTTGACCACCAACGATCCAACCCAGGTGACCACCAGGGTATGTTGTGGACCGGTGGCGGCTTTCAGGGGATGTGCGGCGACCGGCCTGGTTGCGGGCGGACGGCCGGATCGGCTCGCCGGGGATATGTTCCTATTGGTCGACATTGCCGCCGGTTGCTTCGCCGGCCCCGCTTTTCCGGGATTGCCGCCGGCGCCCAAAACTCCCGCCGTGAAGAGAATCCCCAGCCGGCTGGACTGGAGACTTTTCGCGCCCAGAACGGCTTGCACGTGTCGGCCGAACAATAATCGGTAAACCACCGGCTGTGGCGCGACCGCCGGTTCCGTTGCGACGGATTGCGTGGTGGCGGAACCGGGCGAAGTCGCCCGCTGGGGTGGGGGGGAGCGGCCCGCAAGCCCCGCGGCGCCGCCTACATTGGTCAGAACCAGTCGCCGGCCACGGGCGATTTGAAGATACTCCAGTTGCTTGGTCTTGACGTTGAATTCAGCCGTCAGATCGGCGCCTTTGAAGAAAAGGTGATCACCCCGCACGCGTACCACGCCGTGGCTGGTGAGCAATCCTTCCTGGTAATTAAATTTGAGGGGCGCGGTCAGACTCATCTGAATCTGCCCGTGGCGGCGCGTGGTGGAACCGGCGACAAATGTGGCCAGCGGACCCAGAGTGATGGTGGGATGGCCCCGGAGTGTGCCCCGGCTCAGATACAGCTTATTGGAAAGCGGACCGCCGATTTGATTCACCACCACGCCGCCGTGCTCGCTGGCTACCATGATGGATTGGCCGTTGGCGCTGTAAAATTGCATTTCGGGATTTTGCAGTTGGTAGCGACCGCCGCGTTGCGGCACGGCGCGCCGGGCGCGCAGCACGTACAGCAACGCTCCCTGGGCATTACGCGTTTGAATAACCAGGTTGGACCCGCCGAGGCCCCCGGCCATCGGTATCGGCTTCGCGTGCCGGCGCACCGCGCCGGGGCCGGAGTTAAACAGGTTGCCGCGAAAGGCGAAAAAAATGGCCAGGATCACGGCCAGGCTCACCAGATAAAGCATGATTTTCTTGTGCATAAAACGATTCTTGAAAATCATTCCCGCTGCGGGAATGCGTCAGCCTCGCCCAAAGCAATCCCGCTCCGGCGTTATCCTGGCCGCCGGCCAAAATGCCCGGCGGCGCGGCCACGATACATTTTGAGACAGACTACCGTCCATCCCTGTCCGCCGCCGAAGAACGGCCGAAAGTCAGCCGCGGTATGGCCTGGTTCAAGTGTAGCGGGCAAGCACCTGGTTCCACAGGCCCATTCGCTTGCAGAGCCATTCCACGGCGTCGCGCACGGCGCCGTAGCCGCCGGGATATTTGGTGACGTACCGCGCGGCGGCGCGAACTTCCTCCGCCGCGTCGGCCACGGCGATGGGGCAGCCGCAGCGCCGCATCACCGGCAGGTCCGGCAAATCGTCGCCGATGTAAGCCGTCTGGGCGTCGTTCAAGCCAAGTTGCGCAAGCAGATCGCCGTAGATTTCGAGCTTGTTATTTACGTTCTGGTAGACGTATTGAATGCCGAGTTCTTCGGCGCGGTGCTGGACCACCAGACTTTCCTTTCCGGTGAGCAGCGCCGTCTGACGGTTCAGCCGCCGCCACATCACCAGGCCGGTTCCGTCACGCACGTGGAATCGCTTGATCTGCTGGCCGCTGTCGTCGCGGATAATGCCGCCATCGGTCAGCACGCCGTCCACGTCCATGACCAGCAGTTGAATTTCGGGGGTTAAAACCGCCGGTGGGGCGCCACTGACCGGTTCCAGTTCATTCATGTGAGACACTCCCGCTATTGCCTGATCCACGGCGAAACCAAATTTTATATGTCCATCATACCCATGGGTCGATCCGCGTCGTCCACGACGGGCATTTCGTCGATTCGTCAACGGTTCGGCCCGGAACGCGATCCCGGCCGGGCATCGGTCGCAAGCCGCGGCCGGCGGTATCAACTCCGATCCCGAACCTGGGCGTAACAATAAACGATTCTACACACCCTCGCCAGCATGAACCGGCAACCGGGCGCGGATGGGTGTGGCGATTTTTCCGGGCATCCTTAACGAACGCGGATGTCCCCACCCGCTTGTACCCATCGGGAAGGCTCTGCGGCGTGACGAACAGGGCTTGTTTTGCGGGAATTCCGCCCAGTCCGGAAAAATTGCCAAGCCCGCGCGGAGCGCGGAAGGGGATGATATTTCCAGTTGTGACGGCGTCGTGGCGCGCGGTAAAATCCCAGCGGCAGGCAATTCACCGAATGATCCGGCTGCTGTGCGCCGCCGCTTATGAAAAACGCCCGCATTCGGGCGTCGCCAGGAAAGGGCCTCTCATGTCGGAGATCGTATGATATTTATTATATGGACCGAAAATTCCAGATCTCGCGCGTTGAATCCCGGCATGCCGGGAATGGCGCGGCGGGCAGGCCCGCCCGCTAAACGTAAACGGGTGTTGCCGGTGAAAAACGGGCCGCCGGCATGAACGATCGCGCCTCGCGGTTCCGACACGCCGCGATAAATGGGCCGTTCGCGGACCGCCGGGCGGCCCCGCTAAACACGGATTTGTGCATGGCGGACCCGCCAAACGGGGCGTTGACGTATCGCGGGCGATGCCGTTAAACCGGGGATTCATACATGGCGGTGCTGGCGTATCACAGCATTTTTTGTGCCTACGGATTTTGGTTGCCCAATGATCCGCGCGGATCATGGTCGGATTATGTGCGATCGTGGGACCTTTTTTACGCCGCCGGCGGCGGGACTGCCTGCGGCGCCCGGCGATCCGTCGCCGCGATCCCACACGACCGCGCGGACCGGCTGCGGACTAAAAACGCCCTTGCCTCCACCCCGATGCGGTTTACCAACGCGCAGATTGCTGCCATCAGCCGTGGATTTCAGGTGGCGTGCGATGAGGCTGATTTTCGGATGGTGGCCTGCGCCATCATGCCGGATCACGTGCACGCGGTGATATTGCGGCATCAGCGGACGATCGAGGAAGTTGTCGGCCACCTCAAGAGCCGCGCGACCAAACAACTCGGCGCTCAAGGCCTCCGCCCGGATCAGCCGATATGGGCGCGCGGCGGATGGCATGTGTTTCTCAATGATGTGGATGCCATCCAGCTCGCGATCCAATACACCAACGCCAACCCGGTTAAGGCGGGTCTGCCGCGGCAGCGTTGGGAATTTGTCCGGCCGTGGCCGCGTACCCCGGTTTAGCGGGCGGGGCGGCCCCGCCGCGTGGTCGTAACGGGGACACCCCTTGCCGGGCGATGGCGCTAAACGGAGTTTGCGGTGATTTGGAAATGATGCAGGGGTATGAATATGGAACATCCTGACCCGGTATCCATTTCCTCGTTGAATGATCACCTTTACTGCAACCGCCGTTGTGCGCTGCATCAGATCGAGGGGCTCGCGGCCCCGATGCGGATTGAAACTGGCTCACCTGCGGTTTTGTGCTTTGGATAAACCATTTCATCGGGGGCGCGGCCCCGCCGTGGATGACCATATATGATCGTCATAGACGCAATCAAGTACATCCCGGTTTAGCGGGCGGGCCTTGCCCGCCGCGGGTTCCCGCCGCGGGTTAATGAATAGTTCGGTCAGTCCCCGCATGCCGCGATTTCACGACCACAAGTAATCGGCCACCAGGGTGGCCGGTTTATTATGACCGGCATAGAGCCTATCCAGGATAGGCTCTAATGGGGGTACGGCATTATCCCATCCATAAAGTTTGAATTCCCAATTGCAATGGGATGAGCCGCGGCTCAATACTTCCTGTCCAGCAGCCGGTAGCCGATCGCCTCTGTGATGTGTGGCGGACCAATGTGCTCCACCCCGTCCAAATCGGCGATGGTTCGCGAAAGCCGGCGGACTTTATCGAAAGCTCGGGCGCTCAAGCCGAGTTCCTCCATCGCCTGTTTCATCAGCAACAGGCAGGTGTCATCCAACGGACAGAATTCCTTGATCTGTTGCGTTTTCATCGCGGCGTTGGTCATGGTGCTCTGCGGTCCGAAGCGTTTGGCCTGCACGTCCCGCGCCTGCTGCACCTGCCGGCGCATCTGGGCCGAACTGGCGCCGGCGGCCTTGCTTGTCAGGTCGCGATAGGTGACCGCGGGCACTTCCAGATGAATGTCGATGCGATCCAACAGGGGTCCGGAAAGTCTACCCATGTATTTGTCCATCGCGGCCAGTTCGGTGCTCCTGGCCTTGCGTCGATCCAGCGTGCCCTTGCCGCCGGCGGTGGGATTCATCGCGGCCACCAGCATGAAACGCGCCGGAAAACTTGTGCTCGAATGCGACCGGGCGATCGTGACCGTGCCCGATTCGAGCGGTTGGCGCAGCATTTCCAGCACGTGGCGGGAAAACTCCGGCAATTCATCCAGAAACAGCACGCCGTGATGAGCCAGAGACACTTCACCGGGTCGCGGAATGCTTCCGCCGCCCACCATGGCCGCGCCGCTGGCCGTGTGATGGGGCGTGCGCACCGGTCGCGTGCGCAGCAGGCTGGTTTCTTTCGGCAGGAGGCCGCAAGCCGAGTAAACCCGCGATGTTTCCAGCGCTTCCTGGCGGGTCAGCGGCGGCAGAATGGTCGGCAGGCGCTGGCAAAGCATGGTCTTGCCGGCCCCCGGCGGGCCCAGCAGCAGTACATTGTGCCGGCCGGCGGCGGCGATCGTCAGTGCGCGCTTGGCCAACTCCTGGCCGCGTACGTCGGCGAAATCCACGTCGTAGTTGATGGTGTCGGCGTTGCTCCCGGCGTCTTCGGCGGCTTCCGGCTCCAGTTCCAGTTGACCGTTGAAAAATCCGACCAGGGCCGTCAGAGAGTCGATGGCGAAAATATCGACACCCGGCACCACGGCGGCTTCGCGGGCATTGGCCGGCGGCAACAGCACGCCGGCAAAACCGCTCTGCGCCGCAAGCATGGCCATCGATAACGCGCCCTTGATGGGGCGTACCGAACCGTCGAGCGCCAATTCTCCCGCGACCAGAAATTTTTTGTGGCCTTCGCCGGTGATGGTCCGTCCGGCCTGGAGAATTCCCAGGGCGATCGGCAATTCCAGGGCGCTGCCTTCCTTGCGAATGTCCGCCGGCGCCAGGTTGACCAGCAACTGCTGCTGCGGAAACGGAAAACCGCTGTTGACCATCGCGGTGTGAATACGATCGAGCGATTCGCTCACCGCCTTATCCGCCAGGCCAACAATCAACGGATCGCCATATTCGCGATTGGCGATGTTGACTTCAACCTCGCAGCGCAGGGCGTCAATGCCCTGCAGGACGAAACTGTGCACCTTGGCCAGCATGAAAATCCCCCGAAAACAGGTGTAGATTAAACGCCCGCTGTTCCCCTGCCAAGCGGACTGCTGTACCATGGAGCCATGCCGACGTGGAACGCCGAACAATATCTCCGCTTCGCCGAGGAACGCACGCAGCCCTGTCGTGATCTGCTCCATCGCGTCCTGTTGGATAATCCCCGGCGGCTCATAGACCTGGGATGCGGACCGGGCAACAGCACGCATGTGCTGGCGCAACGTTGGCCCTGGGCCGCCATTACCGGGCTGGATAGCTCAACGGACATGATCGCCGTCGCCCGGCGCAACTATCCGCAACTGGAATTTATCGTCGGCGACATCACCGCCTGGAAAACCGACCGCCCGTATGACCTGGTATTTTCCAACGCCGCCCTGCAATGGCTGCCCGAACATGCCGAGCTGTTGGGCCGCCTGCTGCGGCAGGTTGCGCCCGGCGGCGCCCTGGCGGTGCAGTTGCCGGCCAATAACCAGCCGCCGGCCCAGCGCTTGATCCGCCGGATGGCGGCAGCGCCGGAGTGGAAAGCACGCTTCAACGGCAATATTCGAGATTGGCATGTCCATGAGTTGCCATTCTACTACGACGCGCTTTGCGCCCACGCGGCGCGTATCGACTTATGGGCCGTCGAATACCAGCATGTTCTGCCCGGTCCGGAAGCTATTGTGGAATGGTACAAGGGAACGGGTTTGCGACCGTTTCTCGATGCGCTGGCTTTGCCGGCCGATCGCGAGCGGTTCCTGGCTGATTATCTTCAGGCCATTGCCGGCGCCTATCCGCGCCGCCCCGATGGCCGACTGCTGTTTCCCTTTCGCCGGTTGTTTATCATTGCTTATGCGTGAATATCCGCACCGCAAGCGGAGGATAATCATGGGGCGGGAGAATCGGTTTTAGATCCTATCCGGGAAAAGCTCTTATGGCGGGATCGTTCCCGGGCGAGTCGCCGGCCGAGCGTCCGTCGCCGGAGTCCACGCCAGGACGCCCCGTTTTTTCCACCAAGAGATCATTTTTTTGATGTCCTTGTTTTCCTCTCTCTGGGTATGCAGCAGCCATCGCCCGCCGTAAAGGTTCGACCGGTAAAAATGGTATTTCGCCGGATCCTGCCCGGCGGCCAGAATCAACAGGTACAGGGGCGTGAGGTGATTGTCCCAGTGCAAGGGAGTGTTGTTGAAATTGAAATTAATATTGTTGAACGGGGGCGTGGCCAGCAGGCGCAGCAGGTATGGCGCCGCCGCCGGCGGCTTGTATAGTCGGAACAAACGGATGTAGTTGGGAATCTGCATCATACCGGGGTTCGAGAACGGATTCTCCAAAGGGCGCGTTTGCGCCGCACTGCGCAGGAAGTCCACCAGCAGTTCAGCCAGCTCCGGCGGCTTCCAATGCGCCAGAAGCTGCCGGGCAAAACCGCTGTCCGGCGACTGTTGCCAGAAGTTCACACTTTTCGGCACGAATATCCGCCGGCCGTGAAACCACACGCTTCGCTGGTTCGCATCGTAGGGCGGCATAGGATTGCCGGTCGAGAAGGCGCGCCGCCAGACGATCCGCACCATTGCCGGGGTTGGCGGACGATCCCACACCGCGGCCATCGCCGAGAGATAGACCAGACGATGCCCGCTGGCCAGCAGCCGCTGGAGAAGCCAATCGGCCTGGGAGCCTGGTATTTTCGCCAGCCGGCGGGCCGCCGCGGCGCGCCGGGTCGATCGCGATGAAAACGCTCCCGCCGCCCAAGGCAGTACCTTGCTCTGAAGCCCCCAGGCGAACATCGCCGTGCGTTGTCGCGGCGGTAGAGCGAGCACCGCCCGCGCCCAGCGCGATAGTTGCGAGTCGAATCGGAGCAGTTTGATCAGGCGATTCTTCTTTTCCGGTCCAACCGCCTGGATGATCGCCCCCAATTGCCCGGCTAAATCCTTGCGGATCGCCGCGCTGGCGCGTTGACGCACCGCATAACGATCGGAAGAAAGATCCGTTAAAGCCTCCTCCAAACGTGTTGGGACTCGTCTCCCGATGGACAAGGTCCGTACCGATTCATCGGGAGACAGACCTTTGCCACGCGCCGGGATTTGCCGATTTTTAAGCGGAGGGGGGATCGCCGGGTTCGTGGCGGGCGCCGCCGGCGACAACATGGCCGATAAAATCCCAATGGCTATCGGGACCACCCAAGCCAGGCGCCACAGCCGCCATCCGGAAAATATTTGTTGCATGAGAATCTTCCATTGCGTCGTGCGATGTCCCGGCCTGTTTGCGCCTCGCTGGCTACCCCGATAGTTACCCGCCTGCCCGCGGGCGGTCGGGACAGGCAGGCGGCGAGCCGGGCCTCCGCCGGTGCCTTTTGCATTCCATTCCGCTGTGCTACTGTCCCTTCCGCCGCGGGAAACAGCAAATCACGGTCTCACCCACGAACGACGGTGAAACAGAACGTCCAAGGTCGGGGTCAGCGGTTGGAGCAGCAGCAGCGTGAGCGTTGCGGGCAGCGCCGGGACGGCCAGCCGGTGCGCCAAGGCCGCCAGAATTCCCGCGGCGAGAAGAAATACGCGCCGGGCCATCGGTTCCATCGGCATCGTCCCCGGCAGAGCCAGCACGAAGACCGATGCAAACAGAAAATCGGCGCTGCATAACTCATCAACCACCAAGGTCAACGCCCGTTCCGGTGGCAGGTACCAAAGACCTCCGAGGCTCTGCCAGAATTCGTGATCAAACACGTGCGACGAGAATGGTCCAAGCACCAGCCCCACCACCACGCCGAGCAAAAACAGCGCCCAGGCGCCGGGAAGCAGGATGTGCCGGCAGGACAACCATAACCCCGCCAGAACGATCGCTAGCAGGCCGACCGTTCCAATACGGCCCGGAACAGCGCCGAGGAACAGATCGCCCGGCGCCGGCAAATCCAAGGCGAATGCCCGTTGCAGCCGTAAACGCGATGGGCCACTCAGGGGATTCGCCGCGATGGTCGCATAGAGCGATTGAAGGACCAGGCCGGGGCGCTCGAACCGCACCGCGTCGACACCGCCCGGCCCGCCGGAGCGCGGCCAGCGGTAAATTGATCCGCTTCGATTATGCGCCGCGTTGCCGAGCACCAGGTGGTTTCTGGCCAACAACGGCCAGCGACGCGGCGTGGGATACAGCACCACCAACAGAAGGGCGGCAAGCAATCCCACATGCAGCCACGGGCGCCTGATGGAACCGGTCGCCGCCATCAGCAGCGTTACCCCGGCACCCGCGCCCAAGGCTATGTACCACGGCATCAGGGGGTAGGCCAAGGCCGCGGCGATCAATGCACAAGCCAGGGTATGGTGAAATGTCAATGCCGCCTTGCCGAGATTTCGCCGGAACAGCCATTGAAGCAGCGCGTAAGCGACGATAGCGCCGGCGGCATAGCAGGCCACCACGGCGATGGCGCAGCGCCCAAACACCACCATGCCCCAGGCCAACGGCAGCAATGCCGTATAAGCGATGGTTTGATAGAACTCGCGCCGCGCCGCCGGCCAAAGAAGAAACGGAGGATGTCGTCCGAGAATAGCTCCGGGCGATTCATCTCGCGTCGCGGGCGCCGGGTCAACGCCGGCGTCTATAGAGGATGGATGATCCAGAAGCAGGAGCTTGATGCCTCCTATAAAACAGCCAAAGCCATCCCGAAAGCCATCGGGAATTGTTTCTCCCGTTTTCATCCCTTGGAGACGAGTTCCGCCGCCGCGGCGGCCATGCCCAACTGCTCCACACGCAGCGTGCGAATCGTCGCGGCCAGATCCAGGCGCGACGGGCACACGTAACTGCACAAGCCGCAATCAATACACGCTACCGCTTCCCGCCGATCTCCCACCGGCAACCCGTCATGAATCCGCGCCGCCGCCAGCAATGACACTGGATTAAGGCCCACGGGACAAGCGCCCACACACCAGCCGCAGCGGATGCAGTCCACGGCCGGCTCATGTGCGGCCGGCGGGCGCAAGGAAATCAATTCCGTATCCCAGCGGATAGCGGTTCGCTCCGGATCGATCCATTCGCCGGCGAGCATGCCATTGAGGATGCACTCTCCCGCGTCCGGCGGAATGCCCAGTGTCCGCAGGAAATCGGCCACCCGCTGTCCCACACGGGCCTCGGCCAGGCAAGGTTCCCGCCCACTGACAAATACCTGCACGGGGCGCGTCGTCGCGCGGCCCCACCGCAGAAATCTTCCCAGCGCCCAGCACGTGACGGGATCCAACAGCACGATGTCCCTGCCGGATGGAAGACTCGCGGGTGATAGAACCGTTCCCGTCAAACACCGCGCCAGGATCACTGGGTGCGCCTGCGGGTAACGATTGACCAGGGTATGGATGCGAAAGCGCCGCCCGTCCGCCAGCCGCCGCCACGCCCGCCAAGTGGGGCGATCATGGCGATCGAGCGCCACCATCACCCGCGGCGAGTCGAGACACTGCGCGACCAGCTCCACGCCGGCCACCAGATCCCGGGATTGAAACTGCGTCATGGCGGCCGGCAGCAACGATTCCGGCTGAACCGGCAGCATATTGAGAATCAACAGCCGGGCGCGCCGGTCCGCCAAGTCCGCAAGTTGCCGAACCAGCGCGGGAGTCCAGGAACCAGTTGTACCGGGGCATACGCGCAGGAGTAAATCGCCAAGCTGCCGGCGATTTTCCGGCCGCGAAATCTCCGGATTCTTTTCCTCCGTCGCCGGAGTATCCGGTGGTTCCGGCCACGCCATGACCCGCCATGCCGGCCGGCCAAAGTACAGCCCCCCGACCATGGTGCGCGATGTAAGTTTCAGCGGCCTCATCGAAACTCTTGGAAAGCCTTTTTGATAGCCCGCGCCTGCCGGCAGGCGGGTATCGGGATTCTATCGTATTCTCCGCCAGTACTTGCGGTTCATGCCATTCGGATCGCTGGTTCCGCAGCGCGATTTATGCTCCAATATCGGCGATGAGCACCGGCGAAGCAAATGCGATGGACCGAGCGGCGTTTCTGGCGAAGGTGTCCGGCCTGGTAGTCAAAATCGGCACCAATGCGCTCACCGGACCGGACGGCAGACTGGATCATGACGTGATCGTGGCGCTGGCCGCGGACCTTGCGGGCCTGTGGCGGCGGGAACAAATTCGCATCACGCTGGTTTCCAGCGGGGCCATAGGCGCGGGAATGACCGAGCTGGAGATCAAGACCCGTCCCCGGGACCTGCCGATGCTGCAATCCGCCGCCGCCGTCGGTCAGGGCCTGTTGATGAATTATTTCGCCGCGGCCTTCAAACCGCATGGCCTGCACGTGGGGCAAATTCTCGTGACGCGGTATGATTTTGAAGACCGCCCGCGCTATTTGAACCTGCGAAACTGCATCCATGCCCTGCACCGCTGCGCGGCGCTTCCCATCATCAACGAAAATGATGCCGTGGCGGTGGAAGAAATCCGTTTCGGCGACAACGACCTGATTGCGGCGCATGTAACCAATCTGCTGCAGGCGGACTTATTGATCCTGCTTTCCGTGGTCGATGGTCTGCTGGATGCGGCGGGGAAGGTGCGACCGCTGGTGGAAGACGTGGACGAATCGGTTACGCAGTTGGTGCGGGATCGCAAAAGCAGCCGGGGATCAGGCGGAATGGGCGGAAAATTGCTGGCGGCGGGAACGGTACGAACCGCCGGCGAACCGGTAATTATCGCCAATGGGAAAGTGCCCGGGATTGTCCGCCGCCTGCTGGCCGGAGAACCGTTGGGTACGCTGGTGCTGCCGGGCAAGCGGCGCCTTTCCGCCCGCAGCCGCTGGATCGGTCTGACGGCGCGGGTGTGCGGGACAATGGTGGTGGATGCGGGCGCGGCGGCGGCGCTGCGCAACAATAAATCGCTCCTGGCCGGAGGAATCATCGGAACCGACGGCGACTTTACGCCCGGCGACCCGGTGGCGATCCTGGACGAAAGCGGCAAACTCATCGCCCGCGGGCTTAGCAATTACAGCCGCGCCGACGTCGAAAAAATCAAGGGCCATCGATCGCGGGAATTCGCACGGTTGCTGCAATGCGACACGTGGTACGATGAAGTGGTGCATCGCGATGATCTGGTGCGCGAGCTTTAATAGTATATCTATTGAGAAAGGCTCGTTCCGAGCCGTACTGTAGGAGCCATTGTTGTTTCTCCGTAACCGTTCACGGCGGCGCGGAAAACGGCCGCGGGATTGCGATCCTCGCGGCTGCCCCATGGTCGCCCCCCCCCGCAGCCGTGGATGGAAATCCACGGCCGTCCGTAACCGCAAACCATCATGCCTCGTAATCCAACCACCGCTCTATTACCATCCACGACCGTGAAAAGCCGCCCGAAGGTGGACGCAAAACGGCCGCGGGATTCCACCACTCGGCTGCGTGACTGGGGCGGCGCGGTGATTGGCGGTCCCGGCACACCGGGAAAACCCATGCCCGCCGGGACGTGCGCCAAAAACATCCGGTGCGTGAACGGTTACCAACTTTCTACTCTCTTTCCCCGCAGCCCGGCCCTTGCAAAAACACGGGCCGGGCCAAGTGCATAGTCGTTTAAGCTATTGCCCCTTCCGCCTGCGCTTGAGCAGCAATCCCAGGCCGCCCACGGCCAGCAGCTCCAGCGAGGCTGTTTCGGGAACGGTGGTGGTGTAGCTGAGCGTGACGTTCGAACCGCCAGCGAGACTCAGTTCCAAGTTGTTGCCCATGGAAAAGGGATTGGTTCCATTGGGACTGAACACGGCCGTTTGCTCAACCAGTGTCTGTGTTTGGGGAAAACCCCCGCTTGAATAGGTCGCGGTGGAGGAACCCGTCTGCACCGGCGGCGACGGAGTGGTCAGAGAGTATGTGCCGTCGAGCGGATCGGCGCCGCTGGCAAATGTGGCGGAATCGCCGCTGGTGGCGGCGTTAAACGTGACGCTTCCGGAACCGGCCAGAGTCAGCGGAGAACCAATCGGCAAAAAGCCGGTGTCCCATAAATTGATCGCAAGTATGTCGGTTTTTTTTGAACTACCTTTCTTGGCGATGCTCACGCTCACCGTGCTGATTTGCGGTGTCCGCGATGTGCCGGAATTGGATGTGGCGTCGTAGATGCTGATGTCAAATGTGCCGACCGTCACATTCGACTGATTAATAACGCCGCCGACGCCTGTGAAACTGGTGATGGCGCCTTTGTTGTTGGCTTCGAACTGCACCACAAAGCTCGCCTGTGCCGCCGGCGCGGCGAGCCCCGCCGCAATAATCGCCGCATATACACAGCATGAAGTCTTAGAACCCGCGAAACTTTTCATAAACGCTCCTTTGCGCAATAACAATACTTATAATTCAGATATGTTTTCCGCCCGCCGGCAACCCGGCGGCGCGTTTTACTTGTCGTGACGGCCTGTAACCGAACCGAACCCGAAGCGAGCGGGACACCGTTCGATCCTTCCTTCCGGCCGCCGATGGATATTGTCCTATTATCCGACCGCCGCCTTCCCGGACGGCGGTTGTGGAGGATGTGTAACTCCACGGAATGTGACTGTCTTATTCTTCGGCCAGGCGGGGCGGAGAAGTTAAGAAAAAAAAGAAAAGCTCTCCATGATGGAGAGCTATAACATATATGTTCTTATAAATGTGGTCGGAATGTGGCGGCGCCGTCATCCGCGGCGCCGCCACAGGAAACGTTGCGACGTTAAGAGCCCCGCCGGCGCCGCTTGCCCACCAGCAACCCCAAACCGCCCGCAGCCAGCAAACCGATCGTGGCCGGTTCGGGAATGGTGGTTGTGACAAGCGTTGGTGTGTAACCGCTGCCTCCCACTGTACCCCAACCGACCGCCGCGGCTTCAATTTTGTCGCTGGATGTCAAACCCGAAGCGGACAAAACAAATGTGGGCGTATCGCCAAGAAAAGGATTATGGGCTCCGTTGCCGGCAATGCTGCCATTGGCGTTGCTGTACCTTGGGGGCGTGCCATTCGGCGGACCGATAATCAAATGCTTCGGCATGCTCGTAACACCGAGCCGGTAGGCATTGGAGATACTGTAAGTCCCGCTGCCATACGAGTAGTTGAATGTGGAAACCGACGATGCGACCGACCAGGGATCAGTGGTTGTGGAAGTGATGCTATAGCCGCCGGTGGCGGTGGAGTTCACCTGTACCAATTCCCCGTTCTGGAAATCCGTTATGGAAGGCGAAGCGGTCGTCAGGTCGGCGCTATTATTGCCGATCTCGAAGTAGACGCTCCGCAGCAACTGGTTGGCCGCAACCGTATCCGCCGTCGTGTTGTCGACGGACACCGATATCGTACCCGCCGTCGAATTCAGATCGAACTGAATGACGGCGTTGGCCGCAAAGTCTGAACCGCCGACGTTGGTCGCCGACACACTGATGGTCTGGATGGTGTCCGCCCCGGCCGGCGCCGCGAGCGCTCCCGCCGCCGCGACCGCAGCGACCATCACAGGGAGAAGATGTCGGAATTTACCAGTGAATGTGGACATAACCATGTACCCTCAAAAAAGGCGCGGCATCCGGCGGATGGCGCAGCCTGCCTATAAGCGGCGGTCCGTCGCGCGCAGCACCACATAGCGCTGGCGCCGACCGCCGTTTGTCAGAAAACTTAATGAGCGCATGAAATACAGCGCTCTCGGTGAGAACAGTGGCGATTCTCTCTCTCGCCCATTAAAGAAAGGAATACCACTTAGCCCTCAATGTGCAAGTGTAGCCATAATCCAAGAGATGTCAAGTGAAGAAAAATTTCCGAAGGTCTGATAATTGATCCGACTGATAATTGATCCGGAATTCGCGTCCCTATTTTCACTCAGGACGGACGACGGGCCATAAAATGGATGCTCGCGATGCCCGCCTGCGCGCAATCGCTGAGAATCGGCGCAATGAACTGGTAGTGGATGGAGCGGTCGGCGCGGATCACGATTTTCAAGTCGGGATGTTTCGCCTTGTAAGCCCGCAGGACGCCGGCCAGAACGGGATAAGTCAACGGTTCGCCCCAGATCACGATTCTGGGCCGGGGCTGGACGCCCGGAATTTTTCCCGGTCGCGGCACGACGTTGATGATCAACTCGCCGCTTTTATCGCCCATCGCCCCGCCGTTTTTAGCCACGGGAATTTTTACGCCTTTCACGGCGGCCTTTCGGGCGAAGTGACCCACCAGAAGAAAAAAAATGATCAGACACATCACCACGTCGATCAGCGGCGTAATGTTGACGTGCTCGCTTTCCATGGGGGAAATGCCGCGGAGTTTCATGGTTCAACCGGCTCCTTATGGCGATTTTCAACCCGCTCCGCCGGAATATCGGCTTCGCCGGCGGCGGCCGGGGGTCGTTCGGACGGTCGGAGACTTTCCAGAAGCTCATCGGCGCTTAACGACGCGCGCGTAACGATCTTGTCCAGGCGGGTGCGGAAAAAGCCAAAGGCGATCAGCGAGGGAATGGCGACAGCCAGGCCGCCGAAGGTATGCCAGAGGGCGGTGGCGATGCCGGCGGATAGATCGGTTACCCGGGCCTGGCCGCCGGCATGATGCAGCGCGTAGAAGGCCATGATCATTCCCAGAACCGTGCCGAGCAGCCCGATCAGCGGACCGATATTGCCGATGACGTTAAGCATTTCAATACGGCGGAAAAGGTTGGAAGCCTGTTCGGTGGCTGAGTTTTCCAGTCCTTCGCGCATGGCCGCATAGCCAAGGTGGGCGCGCCGCACGCCGGCGTGCAGGGCCTTGCTTACGAACGACGCGTCGGTGGCGGTGAAATCCATCAACTCCCGGAATTGGCGAGCTTCGATAAGGGCTTGGAGACGCCGGGTGGTTTCCACCGGCGCGATTTTCGCCGCGCGCAGATGGATGGCGGCGTCAATGATCAGCGCCACGCTGGCCAGCGAAGCGCTCGCCAACATCACGATCACCACGATGTCCAGCGCCATAAGGATAGGATTGGGGTAGTAGTACGCGATTCCCCCGGCCGCGGCGGCGCCACCGGCCATTACCGCAGAATCCGGTACCAAGGCGGCCAACACAAAAGCGCCGGCCCATAAAATGAAACGGCGCCAGGATCGGAACCGGGATGAAGAACTTGGCATGGCTTCTCCTGGACTCAAAACGACCAGCCACGCGGCTTGCCGCAGGCGCGGGTGAGCATAAGATCAACCCGGTGGGAGAGCAACCCGCGGACCCGCCCGAGCGCTTGCTGGCGAAGTTAGATATCGTCTCCTATAATAGCGCTCTGTTGTAGGTTAACCCCCGGCGTTGCAACGCCGGGGAGATTCTTTTTTAGGAGAACGGTTCCGTGGCTAAGATGAAAGCGGCTCTTCAGATGTACACGTTGGGTTCCATGTCGGAGAAAGATTTTCTGGGAACGTGCCGGAAAGTGGCTCAGATAGGCTACCAGGGCATCGAACTTCTTGATATGCGGTCCGCCCTCCCCGCCGATGAACTTCGCGCCAAGACGGCGGATATGGGCCTGTCCCTTGTGGGCGTACACGTTGGATTTGAAAATCTCGAATCAAACCTCCCGGCGGTTCTGGATTACTACACGCGGGCGGGGCTGACCAGCATTACCTGCCCGTCAATGCCGAAAAGTCGGCGCCAGTCGGGCGCCGACTGGGCCACCGCGGCGCGCAAGCTCTCCGACATCGGCGCCGCGTGCCGGCAGCGCGGAGTGACGCTGGCTTACCATAATCATGATTTTGAATTCCAGAAATTCGATGGCAAATCCGGTTTCGATATTCTGCTGGCCAACTCCGACGCGCAAAATCTCAAGCTGGAGCTCGACACCTTCTGGGTGCAGGCCGGCGGTGAGGATCCGGTGGCTTACCTTAACCGGCACGCGGCGCGGGTCGCGCTGCTGCACGCCAAAGATATGGCGGCTGGATCACCGCGGCGCTTTGCACCGGTGGGCAGCGGTATTTTAAACTGGAAAGCCCTTGCCGCCGCCGCCGAAAAGGCCAATCTGCACTGGTGGATTGTCGAACAGGATAACTGTTACGAGACGCCGCCGCTTGACGCCGTGCGTATCAGTTTGGAAAACCTCAAGAAAATGGCGCTCGTCTAAAGCTAAAGCAACGGCTTTTGCCGGGAAAAGGCGACGCGCGCGATCAGGAGACTGCCCATGACTCAGAGCGGCGGACCTTCACCGGTGGTGGTATATCAGAATGCGCCCAAAGCGGGCCGCTGGTTCCTGCGCGGTCTGCTGTACCTGATTCTTTTGGCGTCGATTGTTCTGAATTTTGTGTTGATTCTCGCGCTGGGTGGACTGTGCGCTCTGAACACCACGCTGATGTACACCGGCCATGTCCGCGAAATCGTGATTCGCCGCGGTACGCAGGATAAGGTGGCGGTTATTCCCATTTCCGGTCTTGTTGACGGCGCCATGGTGGAGCAGGTGCGCGCCGACGTGCAAGCCATTGAGCACGATCCGAATATCAAGGCGGTGGTGCTGCGGGTGGATTCTCCGGGCGGCGGCGTGACCGACGCCGACGAGTGTTATCATGAGCTTTTGAAGCTGCGAATGCTGAACAAACCCATCGTGGTAAGCATGGGTTCGCTCGCGGCCAGCGGGGCGTATTACATCTCCATGGCTGCTCAAGAGATATACGCCGAGCCGACCACCATCACGGGAAGCATCGGCGTGATGATGCCGGGCTTTCAATTGACGGGTCTGATGAAAAAAATCGGTGTGCAACCGGAATTTATCACCAGCAAGCCGGCGGTGTGGAAAGAGGCCGGTTCGCCCTTTTCACAGTTTACACCCCAAGTCAAAGCGTATATCCAGCACCTGCTGGATATCGACCACCGGCGTTTTGAAAGTATTGTGCAAAAGGGACGAGGCTCGCGTCTGGCCGAGCCGGTGGCGCAAATCGCCAACGGCAAAATATGGGCCGCCCAGGCGGCTCTCAAAAAGGGCCTCGTGGACCACATTGGTTATCTTTCGGCCGCGTATCACTGGGTGGCCAAGAAGGCCAACATTTATAATCCGACCATCGTGGAACTCAAACCTCCCCAAAATATCTTCAACCTAATCAAGGCGCAAGGATCGCTGCAATCGCCGGCGCTGGAAGTCTCGCCGAAGACGCTCTTTAATCTGGCCCGCCCGCGTTTTGAATATTTGTGTATGCCGTAATGCGGCGCCAGCGCGCCGCTCGCCGGCTGGTCTGGTGTTACAGAAATCCTTCGCTTCCAAGTATGGCAATAGCGGGAAAAGCCAGGCTGGCATCCGCCGCGCAGGTGGGAAAAAATGAATCTTAACCGGGCGCTGCGATCCGCGGCGCCGTCAGCGCGGGACGCCGCGGCTTCGCCGGGACCAATTGCCGGTCCCGATGGCAATAAAGACTCGCCCCCATCGCCGCCGGACCACCGGAAGCGTCACCCGCCCGGGCGCATCGGCGGGGCGGGTCTTCGCCGCAGCCTTTATTACATCATTTTCGCCTGGTTTTTCGGCGCCTTCTGGATGTTTTCCACCACGGGCGCCACCGCCACCCTGCTGGCGCAATACCTGGGCGCCAACGACCTGATCTTCGGTTATCTGGCGGCGGCCGGTTACCTCGGCGCCATTTTCCAGCTTGCCGGCTCACTCTACACCCAGCGAACCGGAAAGGTGAAGAACATATTCCTCTGGAGCCTGACCACTCAGCGCGTGCTTTATTTGCCGCTGGCCCTGCTGCCCTGGCTGTTTCCCGCCGCCGATCGCGCGGGCGCTCTGACCATGGTGATCCTTTTGTTTGTCGCCTCGGCCGCGGGCAATATCGGCAGCCCCGCCTGGACGCAGTGGATGGCCCAACTGGTTCCGGCTCGCGTGCGTGGCAAATATTTTTCGCGGCGCAACCGCTTGGGCATCATGGTCTCGGCGGTTACCGCCATTGTGGTCGGCGTGCTGCTGGATGCCGCGCATCGCGGCGGCCTGGATCGGCTGCTGGGCCCTGTGAGCCGCTGGGCGGGAATGCCGCCGCTTATTTTCACCATCAGCGGCCTGTTTTTGCTGGCGACTATCAGCGGTGTAATCGACATCCAGAGTTATCACCGCGTCGCGGAACCGCCGCTGGAACCGCACCCTCAATCCGAGGGTGTCTGGCGGCATCTGCTTTTACCCCTGCGCGATCGGCCGTTTCTGCTTTACGTGCTGTATTCGATGTTATTCACGTTCGCCATCGCCTTCGCCGGCACATTCAGTTGGGTCATGATGCTCAGCCTGGTGCGCCATGGCGGGGGACATTCCTGGTTCGCCGCCAATCCGAATCTGGCCGTATGTCTGATGCTGATGCTTACCACCAACTTCGGGCAGATTCTCGGCTATCCGTTCTGGGGCCGGCTGATTGATCGTCTTGGCTGCAAGCCGGTGATTATGATCTCTTCGACGCTGCACAGCCTGACGCTGCTGGTCTGGATTTTCATCAGCGTGCGCACGTTTGACATGGGTTTCGCCGGCGCGTTTTTCGGCGGCGCGGCGTGGAGCGCCATTGAAATCGCCAATTTCAATCTGGTGCTGGCGTTTACCCGCCGCGGCGGAGCGGCCTACCAGGCGGTGCTGGCCATCCTGGCCAACGTCGCCGGTCTGCTGGCGGGACTGGGCGCGGGAGTCTTCGCCATGTGGATGCAGCGCCATCATCCGATCCTGCACGTGCTGGGGCGGAACCTGACGCGTTACAACGTTCTTTTCGCCCTGACGCTGGGGATTAAATGCGTGGCGGATTACGCCATCCTGCCGTTCATCCACGACCCCGACGCCAAACCGGTTCGCTATGCCATCCGCTACATCATGGGCAACATGTTCGACATGCTCAACTCACAGGTGCTCGGCCCGGTGCGCAACGTGGTCGTCAACGAAGGTTTCCGCCCCTGGCGGAGATGGAAGTGAGCCGGGGCCACCCTCCGCCGATGCAGTGATGGACCGTACCTAGAATTTTTCGCCCGGCACGCCCCCCGGCTGGTTGCAATGGGGCAATGAAATTGAAAGCGTCGGCGAAGTCGGCCTATCCCTCCAGGGGTGAGATTCGGGTATATTAACCACTGGCTTTTGGAACTCGGGGTATCCATCATGATCGGCCAGACGCTTTTTCCGATCGGCGAAATCAAACGGAATAGCTTAGGTTCCGGTGTCGGCAAGCACGCTGTTGCGTGTGCCGACAACCTCGAGTTCATGGCGAAATTTCCGGATCAGAGCTTCCAGTTGATCGTCACCTCTCCCCCCTACAACATCGGTAAAGAATACGAGCGGCGGGATTCACTGACTTGTTATCTCGAAACACAGGAACGGGTGATAAGCCACTGTGTACGTCTGCTCAAACCGGCGGGATCGATTTGTTGGCAGGTTGGCAACCATATCACCATCGACGGCGAGGTGGTCCCGCTGGACATCATGTTCCACCCGATTTTCAAAAAGCTTGGAATGAAACTACGGAACCGCATTATATGGCATTTCGAACACGGCCTGCATTGCACGCGGCGTTTTTCGGGACGTTACGAAACGATCCTGTGGTTTACCAAGTCCGACCAGTTTGTCTTCGATGTTGACCCGATCCGTATCCCACCAAAATACCCCGGAAAGAAATACTTCAAAGGCCCCAAAGCCGGTATGTTCTCGTGCAATCCGCTGGGGAAAAATCCCGGCGACGTGTGGGTTATTCCAAATGTAAAAGCCAACCACGTTGAAAAGACGATTCATCCCTGCCAATTTCCCGTGGAGCTTGTTGAACGGCTTGTCCTCTCCATGACGCGCGCCGGGGATGGTGTTTTCGACCCCTACATGGGTGTCGGTTCCGCCGTTATCGCCGCGATTAAGAACAATCGCGACGGTTATGGCTGTGATATCGAAGAGAAATATGTAAAGATTGCCCGCGCCCGTATTGCGGACTACCGGACCGGTGTGCTGCAAACCCGTCCCATGGAACGCCCCGTTTACGATCCTACACTGCCGAACGGTGGTCATCGATGAAAATTCAGGCGATGTATTCGTACAATCAAACTGATTTCGTCAAAGATCGAATTGCGCTCGAAATACAGTTTGGCAAGTATGCGTTTGTCGCATACGACATGTTCGTCAAGCACATGGCCTTTTTTGTCGGTGACGTGATCGACGTGGGCATCGAGATTCTGCCCATGAAATCCCTGCAATCCCGGATGTCATCCGGCGTCGGTTACTACGAAGGGGGCCTCTACGATCTTCTGCGCCAGGGCCGCGGCACGCCGGCCGTGCCGCTGGTGGTGGTGGGCGTGGAACCGTAATCCGCTCCAGACGTTCCCGCCCGATAGCCATGTCCGCGGCGATGGGGTGAAAATAGCGCCGGGGCCGATATGGATCACCGTGCTTGGGAGCCGGACCGAACCCGATTGTTCGGCCACCATTTGTGCCGCTGGGCCGGACTGAGAATGAACGAGTACAATTGTGGATCGGCCCGGACCGCCTGGGAGAGCTTCTTCTGAATCAGTTTGCGCAGATTCTCCCGATCCCGCCGCCACCAGATGTTCAGAACACTTCGCCATCGCGCCTGCCAGGGGGCCGCCGCCGCCACCGCCGCCCGCAGACACTCCACCTGGCATACATGGGCCTGATCCGCCCAGGCCGCATCCGGCGGCGCTCTTCTACGGCATGCCCGCCACAACGCCACCGCCGGCCGCAAGGCCGCCGGCGCCTTGATCTTCCCGGCGGCGCTGTTCCGCTTCCAACGATCAATCATCAAGCCCGACACGGTCACGCATTCGCCATGATTCCGCCGGATGTGAAACCAGTATCGCCCCGGACCGCGCACCAGAAACCGCTTATACACTCCACCCCAGAAGTGCACGACCCGTGTGGTATCCAGCGGTTTTTCCCGCATTGCCGCCTGTCGGTTCGCCGCCGGAGGTCGCACATTCATCACAAAATCGCGACGCCGGTTGCCGCCGCTGTGACCGTCCTTGTTGTATAAATACCAATCGGCGACATAGTTGCCCTTCGGAAACTTCACCGCGATCCACAGGTTCGGCCCCTGCCAGTACCACGGCAACCTCCACCCGCCGTCATTGACTTCCGAGTAGCGTCGTGTTCCAGTCTGCGGATCAAACAGGCAATTCGGTTTATTCGTATGCAACCACATCGTATACCCATACACCGCGCCGCGGGCGCCGACATGTGGCCCGGTATAAACCTGCACCTGGAAATCACGCACATCGTGAAACTGACCATTGGTGCCGAACAGATCGGTATACGTCAGTCCATAATGTTCGATCCAATCCCCTTTGGTCGTCCAGTCGTCGCCCAGGAAAAAGGCTGGAGTCCTTTTCCTGGGAAGTGATTGTCGCAGGCGGGTGAGATGTGTCAGTGCCCGGGCGAACTCCGCCGGCGTCCAGGTTGCCGCCGGCGCTGGAAATCGTTCGCCGACGGACCTGGCGTTACCGTTGGAACCGGTGGCGAGAACATCGCCCAACGACTTGGCATAACCCCGCGGCTCGTAGCGCGTCAACATGCCGCCGTAGCGCCCGACAATCACGGACCCGTCCGGCAGCGCCAGCAGCGCGGAAATAAAATTGGTTCCCACGTCCAGTTCCGCCGGCGCACCGATCGCCGGGGCCGCCCGCTTGGGGCCGGCCGCTCCCGGCCCCGCCGGCCGCGTGGCGGGGGGCGTCTTCCACAGAGTCTCCGGAGTCATCAGGCCTGTATTTACATGCAAATCCGCAAAACCGTTGCGCCGGCAGCCCAGCCAGAGATTCTGCACGGCGCTTCCCGGCATCGCCGCCAGGCAGGTGACATAATCATCGGGCGGCATTCGCGCTTCCTCGGCCGCGGAAGGCCGGCGGAAATTGCGCGGCGGCTTGGCCATTCCGCCTATTTCCAGAGAAAAATCGCGACCATGCACAAAACGCCATGTCCGGCCATGATCGGCGCTGTTGGCCAGGCCGTTGTCGGTAGCCGCATAAACATGCCCGTCCGGCAGCACCAGCAAGGCGTTAATCATCCGGCATGGCAAGCCCGTGCCTGTAGCCCGCCCCGGCATATCACGCGGGCCGGTAACTACACGCCAGTTTCGGTAATGGCGCGCCGGAGTGGAGATGGCAATGCCTCCCACCTGCAAGGCTACATAAAGCCGGCCGTGCGGCCCCAACGCCAGCGCCATCGCTTGCGCGCCGGGCAAACCGCCGGCGCGAGTGATGTATTGCCAACGATCGGTACGCCCCCGATACCGGCTTATACCGGCGTCCGTGGCCATCCATACATCCCCGTTCACGGGGTTAGCCGCCATGGCAAAAATGCGCGATCCGATCGGCCCGGCAAGCACCTTCCGGCGCGGATGCGGAATCACGTTGTACCGCCGCCAGTGTTGCCCGTTATAAACCGCCACGCCATGCGTGAGCGTGCCCACCCAAATGCGACCGCGCCGGTCGCACACAATGGCGTATACGTTGTTGTCGCCCACGCCGCTTGCGGCGCCGAATTGCGTCCACCGCCGTCGGACCGGTAGCCGCGGGTCATAGCGGTACACACCGTGATCTTCCGTTCCCACCCAGAGATTGCCTTGCCGGTCCAGCGCCAGGGCCGTGATGAATTGCGCCGGGCACTGGAGATCGACCTGCCGGCCCAATAGCCGATCCGCCCTGGCGGCCATCCCGATGGCTGCCGGTCTGCGCGCCCCCTGGCCGATCGGGACTGCCCGCACCGCGCCGCCGGCGGACAGGCCGCTTGCCGCCAGTACTACCGCCGCCCACGTCCACAGGAAATAAACGCTGGTAGAAAGCAGTTTTTTGTGCATAATTAAAATTTTATAGTACCGGCGGGGAACCGCTCAAACAAGAAGCGTTCCGCCAGGAACCAGGGGTGTGACAATTTTCGGGGGCGCCCGGGAACGCGGACGACCCCGTCCGCATGGGTCAGCCGGTCGCGGAAACCGCGATCCGGCCGAATACCGTTCCAATAGCGGAAAATTGTACCACCCCGAAAAATTGTCACACCAGGAGCCACCCCCATGCCGCAAGACTCGATGGCCACCGACCAACCTCAGGACGCCCGCGAAGAGTTTCTTGCCCGCATCCGTCATGCCTTGGGGCACTCGGCGCGGGGCGAGGCCCCTGCGCCGTCGGAAAGACCGCAGCGTCAGGAACGATTCCTCCGGCAGGTGCGGGCGGATGATCCAAAGCGGGTGGAGCGATGGATCGATCTGGCCTCTAAAAATGGCGTCCAGGTGCGACGAACGCGAAACGCCGGAATCACCGCGGCGATTGATGCGTGCCTGTCCGCGGGCGCCGCACAGGCGGAAATGGCCGTGACGAAAATCCAGTCCATCATGCTCAATTTGGCCGATCTTCCTGATGACCAGATCGCCGCGCACTTGCGGGACCAAGGCTACCGGCTGCATCGCTGGACCGAGGAAAACTGCTCCCGGACCGTTTTCGAGTGTGATGCGTCGATCACCGATTGCCGCTATGGCCTGGCCGACACCGGTGCGATGATGGTCTGGAGCGACCCCGGCTTCGGGCGTTCGACAACGCTGACGGTTCCGCTGCACATCGTGCTGCTTCCGGCCGGTCGCATCGTAGCCGATATGATCGACGCGATGCCGCGGATCCTGCGCGACACCGCTGGGAAAATGCCCTCCAATGTGGTCATCATCAATGGTCCAAGTAAAACGGCCGATATTGAAATGAACCTGGTCACCGGCGTACATGGACCGAAGTTTTTATACGCGGTGGTGATCGACGATTGACCCCGCTTGGGCATGCTTGCCAAGCCTGGCATTTCAAGTAGAATGAGCGCACATATAGAGTATGGTGGCACGAGCTTCCGGAAGGATGGTTTTCGACTATACTCTGCGTTGTCGGGCTTTTGACAAAGCCGGGTAGGCACGGTTTGATATGCCGTCTATGTGGCTTGATGACTCAACCCAGGCTCGGCGAAGGACCAAACAACCGTAAATTCGGGCCGAGGTCAGGTAGACCGGCCGAAAGTTTCCAGTGGTATAAAGGAGTTTTCCACCATGACACGTTTCATTCGGTGGTCCCTTGGCGGTTCCATGGCGCTGCTGTTGGCGGTGTTCGTCGGCGGGTGCGCCCAGAACAAACTCCAGGCGGAACGCAACCAGCTTCTCCAACAGAATCAGCAGCTCCAGCAGCAGTTGCGCGAGGCCAAGGCCGGTCTGGCGTCCACGCGAGCGCAGCTCGCGCAGCAACAGCAGATCGCCGCCGCGGCCCAGCAGGCGGCCCAGGCGCAACAAGCCGCAAGCACGCAGGCTGCCCGGTCGACCGGTTACACGACCATGTTGCCGACATTCAGAAATCGAACTTCCGCCGGAGCCAGGGTCGCCCCGCGCCGTTTGGTTCGTCACCGGCGCCGCGAAATGCACCGCTTCGTACTTTCCAGCGACTTGCTGTTCGCCTCCGCCAGCGCGCGGTTGCAACCACGATCGCTCCACGTATTGTTGCATGTAGCCTATTTGCTACGAACCCGTTACGCCCGCCGGCGAATTCGCATCGAAGGATTTACCGATAACCGCCCCATTCACCATCCTTATCGCAACAACTATTTGCTGGGGCTGGCGCGGGCGCGGTCGGTGGAGAACTTCCTGGCCCGGCATGGCATATCCCGGCGCCGCATGAAAGCGGTAAGTTTTGGCGACCACGATATGGTCTCCACTACGGACCTGGCGTTGGATCGGCGAGTGGAAATCGTGGTGTTGCGCTGAAATCCGGGAGGATACCGGAATTTTGTGATCCCGCCGCGTTTTTTTCGGACAGAGCCTGGAACTTCTCTCAATGGATAGTCTCGCCGTCGCGGCCGCAATCTATTTTGAGATGGGTTCTATGATATTTCGGACGGTGGATTTAGCTCAGTTGGTTAGAGCACGAGGTTGTGGTCCTCGGGGTCGCGGGTTCGAATCCCGTAATCCACCCGTGGCTGTTACCGGGTGCGGCATTCTTTTCGGGAGCAGCCGGGGAATCCCGATAGCCGGCGCGGGACCGGGTGTCGTCCTGACAGAGCACTAGATTGCCGTTTCCACGTGGGCCTCTTTGCGTGCGAAAGCGCCCGGGCGGGTATTTCCCTGCCGGCCGAAAAAATTGCCAAGCCGGGCGATACCGCTAACGCACGGGTTGCGAACCGCGTTTTAAGCCGGTAGACTTACTCCGCTTGGCCGGTTCTTCCCTGCGGTGGAGAGTCATCGCGGCTTGGTGGCGGGGAAACGGTCGGGATGGCGGCATTCGATTCGCCGCGGGCGAGCGCTGCTGTAGCTCAGTTGGTAGAGCGCGTCCTTGGTAAGGACGAGGTCATGGGTTCAAGTCCCATCAGTAGCTTTCCGCGGGACTGTGCCGATGAGCCCGGACCCCTCCGCCTTCCGAATAACCGGCGGGACAGACGGGTGGCCGGGAGTTCTCTGGCGGCGGGTAGAGAAACAGATTATATGTTGCGCTGGTCCCGAGAAGTTTTCGGCGCCACCGCTGGTAATGTAAGGATTTTCTTGACCACAGGAGGTTGCATCCATGGCCAAAGGTGTATTTGAACGTAAGAAACCCCACGTCAATGTCGGTACTATCGGGCACATCGACCACGGCAAGACTACCTTGACCGCGGCGATGACGGCGGTTCTGGCCAAGCAGGGACTATCCCAGGCCATTTCCTATGATGCGGTTGCCAAAGCTTCCGAAAAACAGGGACGCCGCGATCCGTCCAAAATCGTCACCATCGCCATTTCGCACGTGGAATATGAGTCGTCCAAGCGGCATTACGCCCATATCGACTGCCCCGGCCACGCCGACTTCGTCAAGAACATGATCACCGGCGCCGCCCAGATGGATGGCGCCATTCTGGTGGTCTCCGCGGCGGACGGCCCGATGCCGCAGACGCGCGAGCACGTGCTGCTGGCCCGCCAGGTAAATGTGCCCAGGGTCGTGGTCTTCCTCAACAAGATCGACCTCGTGGATGATCCCCAATTGCTGGACCTGGTGGAACTGGAAATTCGCGAACTTTTATCCAAATACAAGTTCCCCGGCGACGAAATACCCATCATCCGCGGGGTGGCTTCCGCAGCCCTGAAAAATCCCTCGGACGCCAAAGCGATTGAACCAATCATGAAACTCATCGAAGCGCTCGATAGTTACATTCCCGAGCCGGTCCGGGAAAAAGAAAAGCCCTTTCTCATGCCGGTGGAAGACGTGTTCTCCATCAAGGGCCGCGGGACCGTCGGTACGGGACGCGTGGAGCGCGGCGTGATCAAGGTGGGCGATGATGTCGAAATCGTCGGCTTGCACAAGGAACCGCTCAAGTCCGTCGTCACCGGCGTGGAAATGTTCCAGAAAACCCTGGATCAGGCCATTCCCGGCGATAATGTCGGCTTGCTGCTGCGTGGTATTGAAAAGGAACAGTTGGAACGCGGTCAGGTGATCGCCAAGCCCGGTTCCATTACTCCGCACACCAAGTTTGAAGCTGAAATCTACGTGCTGACCAAGGAAGAGGGCGGCCGCCATACCGCTTTCTTCAAGGGTTATCGCCCGCAGTTTTATTTCCGCACCACAGACGTAACCGGCTCGCTGGATTTGCCCGCCGGCACCGAAATGGTCATGCCCGGCGACAACGTGAAGATTACGGTTGATCTTGGCGATTGTCCGATCGCGATGGAGCAGGGCGTGCGTTTCGCCATTCGCGAAGGCGGTCGTACCGTAGGCGCCGGGGTGGTGACCAAAATCATCGCTTGATTGGACCGGATCATGGCGACATGATTTGGCCTCAGCGGCGCAGCCGGCCGGGGTTGGGCGAGGTATTTTTTATTGTTTCACCCGGCCGCCGATGCTTGGAGTTTTCTCTCATGGCACGTGAATGGGTATGGTTGCAGTGTAGTCAGACCAAGGACCTGAATTACCGGATTAGTATAAATCCGAAAGAGATGGATATGAAAAAGGTGTTTCGGAAGTTTTCGCCACGACTGCGGAAACATACCGATCATCGCATGAAGAAAGGTAAGTAATCCCCGGGCGATCGTCCCGGGAGCGATGAATTCCGCTTCGGGGTTTGAACATCGGGTGCTATACTTTAGCTGGTCGTCCCGGCGAGGGTGATCGATCTCCGGGCGAACAGGATGGTCGTCATGGATTGAGCCGGTACATACGACAGTAGCTCAATTGGCAGAGCACCGGTCTCCAAAACCGGGGGTTGCAGGTTCGAATCCCGCCTGTCGTGTTTCTGAATCGGCGGTTTTGGGTTGGTTCCGGCGAATAGGAAACCGCCCGCGGAAACTCGAATGAACAGGAACGGCGGATAGCTCATGTCGGCATTCAGTATTTACAAAAAGGGACAGGGTAAGTATGTCCGCCTGGGAACGGTCATCGGAATCGGTTGCGTGATTCTGCTGGGGATGCGCTGGGCCTTGAACACTTTCATGGCTCTTGATCCCGGTTACGTCAAGGCGGTGGTGGCCTTGATCATCGCCCTTCTGGGAGCCTGGCTCTGCTTCTGGGTGGTCAACAAGCCGCGCTATGCCGATTTTATGATCCTTGCGGAAAGTGAAATGCGCAAAGTGGTTTGGCCGACTCCACCGGCCGTGTTTCGGGCCACCCGGCTGGTGATTATGCTTACGCTGGGCCTGGCGTTGCTGCTGTTTCTTATCGATGGCGGATTCGTGCAGTTTTTCAAGGCCATCCATGTAATCAGGTGATTCACAGCGGGAAAAATCGAATGACAGACCAGCCATCGCAGGTCCAGACGACGGAATCGACCAAACAGTGGTTCGTCTTGCGCGTCGCGTCCAACCGCGAAGACCAGGTGCGCGAGGCGCTCGAACGAAAAGTCAAAATGGAAAATCTCGGCGATCTCATCGGCCGGATACTGGTGCCGCGCGAACGCATCAAGCGGGTGAAGTCCGGTCAGCAGAAGGTTGCGGAACACAAGCTTTATCCCGGCTACGTGTTTGTGGAAATGCAGCTCAAGAGCGACGGCGAGATGGAGGAACGGGCCTGGGACCTTTTTAAGGAAACCCGGGATGTCGGCGACTTTATCGGTCAGAAGAATCGCCCCGAACCAATCAAGCCCAAGGAGGTTGAAAAGATTATTGCCGAAGCCGAAAAACCGGAGGCCGGCCCCACCGTCAAGGTCGATTTTCAGAAGGGAGACCGGGTCAAGATATGGGAAGGTCCGTTCGAAAATTTTGAGGGAAATGTGGACGAGATTTTTCCCGACAAGGGTGTGGTGCGCGTCATTGTCACCATTTTCGGCCGCGCCACACCTTTGGAAGTGGAATACTGGCAGCTTGAGAAAATGCAGTAAGGAGCCCGGCGCGGTCCATCGTTCCGGCCGTGCGATCCGTTCCGGTCCGCCGGGATGGCCAAAGCCTTGATCGCGGCCGAGGCGGGTTGAAAATATGGTTCGTATAGTATTTCACCAGTCGCATCCCGCCTCCCGCCCCGGTCGGTTCCCGCATACGCCGCGCGGGATTGGGATTCTTGTGGCGTTGCTCGTGCTGGCGCCCCTGCTGCTGGCCGGGTTGTTTGTGTTTTGCATACTGCTCCTGGGCGCGGCGGCTCTAACCGCCCTGGCGGCTGGAACCATGGCGATCAAACGCCGCTGGCGACAATGGCGCGCGCCCCGCCCTGACGATGGCCGCTGGAACGTGCGTGTGGTTCAGGGCGGTGGATCCGAAGCGGGTTGCGGAAACCCGCGGGACCATATGCTTTAATTTATAAGTATAAATATGTGATAGAAGGATGCAAACATGGCTAAAGTCAAAGAAGTAGTCAAAAAATTCAAAATGCAGGCCCCCGGCGGAACCGCGACCCCGGCTCCGCCCATCGGTCCCGTGCTGGGCGCCAACGGCGTCAATCCCGGTCAATTCATCCAGCGGTTCAATGCCGCCACCGCCGCACTCAAGGGCAAGGTGGTTGGCGTCGAAGTGACGGTCTATAGCGACCGCACCTTTGATTTCCTCGTCAAGACGCCGCCCGCGTCGGTCATGATAAAAGATCTGCTCGGCCTCGAAAAAGGCAGCGGAGAACCGAACAAGAATAAAGTGGGCAAACTTACCAAAGCCCAGCTTCGCAAATTAGCCCAGGAAAAAATTCCCGATCTCAACGCCTCCTCGGTGCAAGCCGCGGAAAAAATTCTCGCCGGTTCCGCCCGGTCCATGGGCGTCGAGATCACCGATTGACGATTCCGCGGCCAGGGCGCCGCGTTCCGGTGAGCCGGGGCGCCCCCGCGTGGATCCGCACCCGCCGCCGCAACCGCTCCGTGAGAATCCTCCATCATGAAACTCGCCTTCTCTACCAATGCGTTCAAACGAATCTCGCTGGAGGATGCTATTGCCGTGATCGCGCGGACCGGCTACGGCGGCGTCGAAATCATGGCGGATATCCCCCACGCCTGGCCCCCGCACATGCCGGACGAGCGCGTAGCCGGCCTGGTGAAAACGATCGCCGACTATCGACTCCGCGTATCCAACATCAATGCCTTTACGCTTTTCGCTCTGGGCGACACCTACCATCCCTCCTGGATTGAAAAAGATCCGCGCCAGCGCCAAATGCGCATCGATCATACCCTCGACTGCATTCGCCTGGCGGCAAAACTCGGCGCCCGTACCATGTCGCTGGAGCCGGGTGGACCGCTTTCCGATATGAATCGCCCGGAGGCCCTGGCGCTTTACGAAGACGGCCTGCGCCAGGTTCTGCCGGCGGCCCGGCAAGCCGGCGTCATGCTGCTGGTCGAACCCGAACCGGGCCTTCTGATACAGAACAGCCGCCAGTGCGTCGATTTTCTCCAGCGCGTTGCGCATCCGAATCTGAAAATGAATTGCGACGTGGGTCACTTTTTCTGCGTCGGCGAAGATCCCGCCGCCGTGCTCCGCGCGCAGCGGCAATGGATCGCCCACGTGCACCTGGAGGACATCGCCCCCAATCGCGTGCACCAGCACCTGATCCCGGGCCATGGCGCGATCAACTTTTCCGCTCTGTTCACCGCCCTGGGGGAAATTGATTACGACGGCTGGGTTACCGTCGAACTATATCCCTATGAAACCACCGCCGAGCAGGCCGCCCGGGAAGCCTTCGATTATCTGCATCGATTTTTTTCCTGAATCCGCGGGTATGATTTCGTTATGGACCATTTCCAATATCGCCGCGGGAAGCTGTATTGCGAAAACGTCGCCGTGGACGACATTGTCCGATCCGTCGGCACCCCCGCATACATTTACAGCAAGGCCACCCTGGGCGTCCATTTTCAGCGGTTCGCCGAGGCGTTCGCGCCGTTGCGGCCGTTGATCTGCTATTCCGTCAAATCCTGCGGCAACTTGTCCATCCTGCGCGAACTTCGCCGGTGCGGCAGCGGGTTTGACGTGGTCTCCGGCGGAGAACTGTTTCGCGTGCTCCGGATCGGCGCCGATCCGGCCACAATTGTCTTTGCCGGTGTGGGCAAAACCGATGGAGAAATCAACGAAGCGCTCGCCGCCGGCATCGGCTGGTTCAACATCGAAAGCGAAGAGGAGTTCTGGAACCTTGATCGCCTCGCTGGTCGGCGCGGCGTCGTGGCCCAGGCCGCGCTGCGTATCAATCCGGACGTGTCCAGCCGCGGCACACACCGCAAGACGCTGACCGGAAAAAAAGAAACCAAGTTCGGCATTGATATTGATCGTGCCGCCGATTTTTATAGCCAGGCCTCCCGCGCCGCCCACGCCCGCCTGCACGCGCTGCATCTGCATATCGGCTCGCCGATCCAATCGCCCCGGCCTTATGTAAACGCCATCGGCAAAGCGCTGGCGCTGATCGATCGTCTGGCCCACCGGGGCGTGGCGATCGATACCATCAACCTCGGCGGAGGTTTTGCCGCTTTTTACGAAGGAAATGAAGCCCCGTCCGCCGCCGAATACGCCGCCGCCATCGTTCCGTTGCTCGCCGGCCGGAACCTGCGGGTCATTCTCGAACCGGGCCGCTCCATATCCTGCAACGCCGGAATTCTGGTCAGCCGCGTCCAATACGTTAAGCAGGGGGGGAAAAAAAAGTTCATTATCGTCGACGCCGCCATGAACGATCTGATCCGCCCGACGCTCTACGAAAGTTATCATTTTATCTGGCCGGTGAATCCCGGCGCGGCGCGGGTCCCGCCGCGGCGGCTCAGCTCGCTGCGCATCCCCGGCGATGAAAAAGTCGACGTGGTTGGCCCCATCTGCGAAAGCGGCGATTACCTGGCGCGCGATCGCTGGCTGCCGGTCTTGCAACGCGGTGCGTTGCTGGCCGTATTTTCGGCGGGGGCCTACGGCTTCGCCATGAGCAGCCAGTACAACACCCGCCCGCGCGCCGTGGAGGTTCTTGTGGACGGTTCAGTCTGGCGCGTCATCCGCCGCCGTGAAACCTACCGGGATTTAATCGCCGGCGAAGAATAAGGGGCCGTCAATAAATAAGGTTTACAAATATGACGCGGGGATTTTGGCCTCTGGCAAGGCGCCAGCGAGGAGCATATCCGCAGGGATCTGTAACGAGCGGGCAACGTAGCCAGAGGCCATAAGACCAAGTCAGATTGGAAAGGTTATTTCTTGACGGCCCCTAAACATGGGCAAGGTTCCTGACTGCTGTTGACCGCTTGGAACGGACAAACATGATTCCCAATCTTTTTGAACCGGACGATTCCCCCGACCGGGACCGGGGGTCGTCGCGTCGGACAAACGCCGCGGCGCCTGCGGTGGAGCCGTCTGTGCCCGAGCTTGGGCCGATTCGAACCGTCAGTCAGGTTAACAGCATGATTCAGCAGGCGCTGGCCGCGCAGTTGCCGGCGGTTTTGCTGGTGCAGGGGGAGATATCCAATTTCAAAGTTTATTCGAAGGGACATGCCTTTTTCACGCTTAAGGATTCCGCCTCCGAATTGCCCTGCGTGCTGTGGCGCGATGCCCTTGCTCGCCTGGGCTTTTCTCCGCGGGATGGTTTGGCGGTGGTGGCGCAAGGGACGATTCGCGTCTATGAGTCGCAGGGGAAGGTGCAACTCTACGTGAATCGATTGCTGCCGCGGGGAGCGGGCGAGTTGGAGCTGGCTTTTCGCCGGCTTTACGAAAAACTCCGGGGCCAGGGACTTTTTGATCCGGGCCGCAAGCGGCCTTTACCCAAGCTGCCCCGGCACGTGGTCATCATTACCAGCCTCACCGGCGATGTCCTCCACGACGTGCTGAGCACGGCATATCGGCGTTTTCCAGGACTCCATACGATGCTCCTGCCGGTGCAGGTGCAGGGAGCGGTAGCGGCGGGGCAGATCGCCCAGGCGATTGAAATGGTCAATCGCCATGCCGCACAAATCGGCGGCGTGGATTTGATCCTGTTGGTGCGCGGCGGTGGTTCCCTGGAAGATCTATGGGCCTTCAACGAAGAGGTCGTCGCCCGCGCCATGGCGGCGAGCCGGATTCCGATCGCCACCGGCATCGGCCATGAGCCGGATACCACCATTGCCGACCTGGTGGCCGATCTGCGCGGTTCGACTCCGACGGGCGTCGCGGAGCTGAGCATCCCGGACGTGCGGGTGTTCCGGGATCAACTCGCTTCGCACCGGGAACTGATGCAAACGCACGTTTCCCGGCTACTGGCGGAAAAAAATCATTTCTTGACCATGCTCCGCGGCCGGGTGGTGGATGGATTGCGGCGCGCCTTGGCCATCAACCAGCGCAGAACCGAACAGCGCGCCGTTCAGGTGCGGCGGATTGAGCCGCGACATGCGGTCGCGCAAGGTTGGCGGCGACTGGAGGATGCCCAGCGGCGGCTGGCGGAAATGCTTTTGCGGCGCGTGAAAGAAGCGCTGGCCGGCTTGCATACGACCGCCGGCCGGATGCAGGCGGCCTCGCCGCGTTGGCGATTCGTGGAGTTTTTCTCGCGTTTGAAACCCTTGGAAACGGCGCTGCCGGCGGCGGCGACCGGACGGCTCGAACGCGCACGGATGGAGCTTTCCAGCTTGGCGAATCGTTTGGATTTGGCCAGTCCGCACCGCGTCCTGGAGAGAGGTTTTTCCATTACCATGGATGAACATGGCGCGATTATCAGCCGCGTACAGCAGGCGGTTTCCGGCCGGCGCGTTACCACGCGCCTGGCCGACGGGTCATTCCAAAGCGTTGTCGAACAGAAAAAGTGACATCCGCCAAGGTCCTTAACTTTAGCCATAAGTCATTGGTGGATTTCCTGTTCTGTGTGTGTCCGGAACTCCGGATATGAATGTCTGAGGAGGAATAGCGCCGCCGGCGGTGGAATAGGGTTTGCGTATGATTGGCAAAACAGTTCTGGTCACCGGAGCATCCGGTTTTGTCGGCCGGCATGTCGTGGCGCGACTCGCGGCCGGCGGATACCGCGTACGGGCGGCGGCGCGGCGGAGTGTATCCGATCCAACCTTGGCCAATATCGAATGGATAAGGGCGGACGCGCTCGATCCCGGCTCGTTGATTCGCGCCGTCGCGGGCTGCGACGCGGTCATTCACCTGATCGGGATTATTCGTCCCACGCCGGAGCTGGGATTCGAGCAAGCCCACGTGCAGGCGACGGCCAACGTGTTGCATGCCGCCGAACAGGCCGGTGTGCGGCGTTATATTCAGATGTCGGCGCTGGGGGCGGCACCGCAGGCTCCTTCGGCGTACCATCGCACCAAGTGGGGGGGAGAGCAACTGGTTCGTGCCGGCTCGCCGGCCTGGACCATTTTCCGCCCCAGTCTTATTCATGGTCCGGGTGGTGAATTCACGGCCATGCTCCGCGCCTGGAGCCTTGGGCAAGCTCCACCGTTTCTGTTTATGCCATTTTTCGGCGGCGGTTTTTTCGGACAGCGCGCCGTTACGAAAATTCAGCCTGTCTATGTCGGCGACGTGGCGGAAATATTCGTCCGCTCGCTGGAAAACGACCGGACGATGGGAAAAACCTACGTCGTAGGCGGGCCGCGGGCCATGACCTGGCCCGAAATGCTTTCCATCGCCAGCGCCATAGTGCGTGGCCGGTCGCGCGCGGCGGTGGGAATTCCCTTCTGGCTGGGCCGGATCCTGGCCCGTTTGGCCTTACCGGGACTGCCGTTCCAGATCGATCAGGTCATCATGGCCGCGCAGGACAACACGTGCGATGTGCGTCCGCTGCTGGGCGATTTCGCTCCGCTGACGCTGGCGTCTTTGGAAACAAGCATGAAAATGTACCAGGTCTAAAATCCCGTTCCCATAGCGGCCTTGGGCCTTGCCAGCGGCTGCGGAAATGACTATGGTAACAGTTGAGAAATGGGGACGTCGTTCAATGGGAGGACGGCGCGTTCGCAATGCGCAAATGGGGGTTCGATTCCCCTCGTCTCCAGTCGCCGAAAAACCCGGCGTTAGATCGCGGTAGGAATAGGCCGCTGTTCGGCGACCGATAGCCCAAACCCATCCAGGCCATGAAGTTTCTTAGGCCGATTGGTCAACAGAATCAACCGGGTCAGCCCCAGGTCACGTAGAATCTGCGCGCCGATGCCGATATCCCGTCGCGTCATCGCCGCACGATGGGACTTGCGCATGGGACCAGTTGGTTGTGGCCCAAGCGGCGCGGTTCGCCGATCTCGCGTTTTAAGATCTTGCAGCCTGCCTAAAAGGGCCAGGCCGCGCGATTCCTGCCGAAGGTACACAACGGCTCCTTTTCCCTGTTTGTGAATCATTCGCAATGAGTTCTGGAGTTCGCGCCCGCTTGCGGTGAAATCCGCCTGGAACACATCGCCCAGCAGATGCTCCGAGTGAACCCGGACCAGCACCGGTTCCTCATGCCCGAGCGGCTTTCCGGAAACAGGATCCAGCCGGCCCACGCCTCCGCAGCACAACGCCACGTGCAAAAGAGGGTCCTGCACGGTTTCGTAGACAACAAGATCAAATTTTCCGTATGTAGTGTGGATCGGCATGAAGTCCACCCGCCGCACCAGTGCCTCGCGTTGCAGCCGGTGCTGAATCACCTGGGCGATGGAGCAAAGGGGCAGATGGCGCCGCCGGCAGAAATCCCGCAACTGCGGGAGGCGGGCCATGCTGCCGTCCGCAGCCATGATTTCAATAATGACAGCGGCGGGATAAAGCCCGGCCAACCGCGCCAGATCGACCGATCCTTCGGTTTGACCGGCGCGTTCCAGCGTACCGCCGGGTCGGGCCTGCAGCGGATTGACGTGCCCGGGACGGCACAGGTCATTCGGTGTGGATTTCGGATCAATGAGAACCTGAATGGTTGCGGCCCGCTCGCGGGCGGATACGCCCGTGGTGATGCCAAAACGCGGGTGGGCGTCGACGCTTACGGTAAAGGCGGTTCCCAGCGGCGCGGTGTTATAGGTGGCTTGGGGATAGAGTTCCAGCCGCCGGCAATTTTCCGGGGTCAGCGCCACGCATAAAACCCCCCGCGCCTCGCGCAACATGAAATTGACGATTTCCGGTGTGACAAACTCCGCGCTGCAAACCAGGTCTCCCTCATTTTCGCGGTCTTCATCGTCAACCAGCACCACCATTTTCCCGCGCCGCAGCGCCGCGAGCACTTCATCGATCGGCGCAAAAGACATCGACCTCGTTAACCTCTTTGGAGAACAGCGGAGGGATCATTTTTATCCAGGGACACATGGCTTCAATTTGGCGCATTTCGGCGGGGTGGTGATGCGTTGTCCCTGCGGACTGTTCAATGGATACCACCGCGATCCTTTCGCCGGCTTACGAACCACCAAACCGGCAATGCCCATCTTCAGCAGGGCGCGGGAGCCTTTTTCCTTTATCAGGGCTTTAGCCTGTCTGGTGTATTTCTGCAGATATACCAGCTTTTTGTTCTTGCAGCTTCCGCAGGTATAGAACATGGCCAAGACAAGGGTTGGCTTACCTGTCTTGGGGTCGATCAAAGGCGGATATTTGGCGGCGGAATGAATGCTGATATCGCCGTAATGCCTGCCCGGGGCGGTATTGAAATAATAAGCCCCCCCCGGTTTAAAGGCTGGCGGACCCATTTGCCGGATAAGATACGCTATCATCACAATAATAACGACCGCCGCAATGATGCCCGCCACAGCCGCATTCTTGTTAATCGCCTGGCGAATGTTGGAAAAATTCATTTTTTCTTTCCAATTGTATGGAAGGATCATGATACCCCCTTTTCCGTCCGCGACGGTCGTAAAAATAACCACAAAATCCGGCTGAATCGCCGCGCCTTCGGATACTCCCCGTTCCGCGGAACGTTCCGCCCGGTACCTCTTGAAAGAAAAACTTAACACCTTTTTCATAAATTACAAGGGCGCCATGATTTTGTCTCCCGCAACGGCGAGAAGTCGGGGATATCGGACGAGCCGTACCATATTCGTGAGGAAAAAAATCCGCAATTGACTTGACGCCCAGTAAGAAAGGGTGATACATTGTGGCAATAGTAGTAAAGAGAAGGAGTTCTTATCATGCTGACGCGCACAACCAACATGCAGGAATCCGCCAACAATACGATTGACCGGCGGGGAAGTAGGTACCATAAACGATCCCGTTGGCTCTCGGGATTCACGCTCATTGAACTGCTGGTGGTCATTTCGATCATCGCCATTCTGATCTCGCTGTTGCTGCCCGCGCTGGCCAAGGCGAAAAATCTGGCATACCAGGTGATCTGCTCTTCGAATTTGAAGTCGCTCGGGCAGGGGGTGGCCGAGTATAACGCTTCATACAAAAACTATCCTTACCCGGGGGGATGGTGTCCGGCGGATCACGGGGGAGGGTATATACACGAGGCCTGTGCTCCGTTCGGCAGTATGGACTCGAGCGGGACTGGTGGCGGTGGCGGGATGAATGCCTATGGTGGTTATGGATTTGGTTTTTTCATGCTGTACAGCACCGGCATCATCAAGAATCCGGCGGTCTTTTTTTGTCCGCAGTCGAGTTATTTCACGCTTGATGGGAATACCAGTCTGGTTGGCGGCCCAATCAATGCTGGTGGGCAAGAAGCTCGAACCTTTCCCATGTCATGGATTCCGATGCCGTATCTAACCCACCCCAACACCTGGGTGGCCAATGGGTTTGAACAACCTACGGCCTGGCAAGCTACCCTTACTTCGGCGCATGGTTCGTCGTTTTTACAGGCTATCTATTTCAGCTACAATTATTGGTTTGGGTTTTCACAGAGCTCGTTTTCCAATCCGTCAGGAACAGGAGCGGTTCCGGGATCCACAACCATAAATGTAACCAATCCTTGGACGGGCCTGACGACAAGCACCTATCTTCCGGATCCGCAGCATCCGTTCACATCGGAGAACAATATTCATCGCTCGGTTGATTCTATTTTGGGCAGCGACCTTACAATCACTAATGCGACAAAGCCGTACTGGGGATTCGGCGCTGGTTTGGGTACGCCGGGACCATATCCCATATCCAACCATATGGGCCAAGGTGGCGCGCGGGGGGCGAATATTCTATATAACGACGGCTCGGTGGAGTGGAAAGGCCCGTCTAATTTGCATTGTAATTATTATGATGGAAACTACTACTGGGAGTAACAACTTCACGAGCGCAAGAGTTTAGGTATTTGTCTCGGAACGGCGAGAAGTCGGGGATATCGGACGAGCCGTACCATTTCGTGAGAAAAAAAATCCGCAATTGACTTGACGCCCAGTAAGAAAGGGTGATATATTGTGACAATAGTAGTGTAAAGAAGGAGTTCTTATCATGCTGCCGCGCACAACCAACACGCAGGAATCCGCTGGCAATACGATTGACCGGCGCGGACGCCAGCCCCAAAACCGATCCCGCTGGCTCTCGGGATTCACGCTCATTGAACTGCTGGTGGTCATTTCGATCATCGCCATTCTGATCTCGCTGTTGCTGCCCGCGCTGGCCAAGGCTAAAAACCTGGCATACCAGGTGATCTGCTCTTCGAATTTGAAGTCGCTCGGGCAGGGGGTGGCCGAGTATGACGCTTCATACAAAAACTATCCTTATCCGGCGGGATGGACTCCGGCGGATCACGGGGGGGGATATATACACGAGGCCCTTGGTCCGTTCGGCAATATGAACTCCAGCGGCAGCGGCGGCGGTGGCGGGATGAATAACTATGGTGGTTATCCATTTGGTTTTGGCATGTTGTATACCACCGGCATCATCAAGAATCCGGCGGTCTTTTTCTGCCCGCAGTCGAGTTATTTCACGCTTGATGGGAATACCAGTCTGGTTGGCGGCCCAATCAATGCTGGTGGGCAAGAAGCTCGAACCTTTCCCATGTCGTGGATTCCGATGCCATATCTAACTCACCCCAACACCTGGGTGGCCAATGGGTTTGAACAGCCTACGGCTTGGCAAGCTACCCTTACTTCGGCGCATGGTTCGGCTTTTCTACAGGCCATCTTCTTCAGCTACAATTACTGGTTTGGATTTTCCCAGAGCTCGTTTTCCAATCCGTCAGGAACAGGAGCGGTTCCGGGATCCACAACCATAAATGTAACCAATCCCTGGACGGGCCTGACGGCAAGCACCTATCTTCCTGATCCGCAGCATCCGTTCACATCGGAGAACAATATCCATCGCTCGGTTGATTCTATTTTGGGCAGCGATCTTACGATTACTAATGCGACGAAGCCATACTGGGGATTTGGCCCCTCTTTTTCGCCAGGACCTTATCCCATATCCAACCACATGGGCCAGGGTGGCGCGCGGGGGGCGAATATTCTGTATAACGACGGATCGGTGGAGTGGAAAGGCCCGTCTAATTTGCATTGTAATTATTATGATGGAAACTATTACTGGGAGTAAAAATATCAAGAGAGCGGGTATGGCGCGAGGACACGGAGAATCAGTAGGGGACTATGTACCCCAGAATTATCCGGAGCGGCATGGGTTCATAGGCGGTTCTTATCCGCCCCTTGTGCCGCGTATATTCGCATGCTATTCACATTCGGTTTTGCGGCGTCGCCTTGCGACACGCGTCCGCGGATTTAACTCTTCCGTAACCTCCGGCGAAGCAACCATGCGTCGGTGTAACGTAAGAACGTAAGAACGTAAGCGACACTCTTATCCACGCGCCGTCGGAGGCAGGATGGAGGGAGAGGCTTATTTAAAAAGTGTCGGCAGATCGTTGAAAATGGTGATATACAAAAATAAAGCGCCAATCAAGGCGATTCCCGCCACCTGAATCGCCGTCTGCACGCGTACCGAAAGCGGTTTTCCGCGGAACTTTTCGACAATCAGAAGAACAAACAATCCGCCGTCCAGAATCGGCAACGGCAGAAAATTGATGACCGCCAGATTAACTGAAATAAGTCCCAGAAAATACAAGAGATAGGTAAAACCCCGGCTCTCAAATTCATATCCCACCTTGGCGATTCCAATGACGCTGTGAAGTTGATGCGGTGAAATGGTTCCCACGCCCAGTCCCCGCAGTGTCAGGTACGTACGGACAATCCACCGCCAGGTGTGATCGATTCCCATGATCGCCGCTCCCACCAGGGAGCGGCTTCGCTGGAGTTCCAGCAGCGGTTCCAGCGGCAATCCGATTTGATACTGGAATTGGCGCAAGCCCAGTTTCTCGGCGGAGGTAAACGCGGTAGTCACTGGAGCGCCCCGGTTTGCGAAATGTAAAACCACCGTCTTTCCGTCGTATCCTCCCAGATCATTAACCAGTTGGCCCCAACTGCCAATGGGCAATACTTTGGTCGCGTGCGACCCCAGGGCAATTCCCACCAGCATCTGGCCGGGTTTGACGCCGGCCTGGAGCGCCCGTTTATTTACTTGGCCGACGATTGCCCGGTCAAAACAGGGCGTCAAGGCGACACCGATTCGAGGGGGCGTTGAAAAAATGGACCAGGAGGATATTTTCGGTTTAACGAATAACTTTGTTTGTTTGCCGCCGCGAAGAACAATCATGGCCAGCGGCTTGCCGGCGCTCGATTCTATCAGTTTTATGAACTGGTGAATGGTCGGGTAGGCCAGAGTTCCCAACCGCACAACCAGATCATTTTTTTTGACGCCCGCCGCGGCCGCCGCGCCTCCGGGAAGAACCTCGGCGATTTTCGTCAGGGGATGCATCCCCAGGATGTCCGGTGTTTGATTAACCCAGTCGCGCAAGGTCAGGTGCGCCGGGAGAACCAGTGTCGCTGTCCGCACCGGTGGGACCGGCCGCACCAGCTTGACCCGCAACGACTTGCCACCGGAGCGCTCAATCATCTGATGAAGGCCGGCCCAACTGCGAATTTTTACTCCGTTGACCGAAACAATTTTCGCACCGGGAACAAGCCCTTTGAATTCGGGGTTTTCCCTGACGAAAGTTTTCAAACCCGCGGGAGTGAATTGGGGAATTTTCAACCGGGGCGCCTCGCTGATACCGAACGCCAGCAGGCCGGTATCGGGATTATTCACTGGAATCAGTCGAACGCTGTGCGTCCGGGCGCTTCCTGGACGGACGTATTGCAAACGTACCGGCCGGCCGGGGCTGTCCAGCGCCGCGGCGACACCCAAGTCCGTGAATTCCAGAAATCCGCGTGGTTTGTGGTGATCGATGGAAATAATACGGTCGCCGGCGTGCAGGCCGGCCTTTTGCGCGGGGCTGTTATAGGCTACTGATCCGACCACCGCCGGCGGGAACTTCACACCCATGCGGAAAATCGCCGCGAAAAGAATCACGGCAAAAATCAAATTCATAACCACACCGGCGGAAATCACCACCATCCGCTGCCAGATCGGCTTTTTCCCAAACGACGCCGGATCGGCGCTGGCCTTGCTCGGATCCAGGTCATCCTGGCCGAGCATTCGCACATAGCCGCCAAACGGCAGCCAGGCCAGCCGATAGTCTGTTTCCCCGATTTTTTTCTTCCCTCCGGTCGCCGGAATTTTTTCTTGTTCACTTTCTTGTTCACTTTCGTTGCGTGGTCCAATCGGCACAGCCCCAAAGGCAAACCCCACGCCCCTTCTCCAGCCGCAGAGCCGCGGTCCAATCCCCAGGGAAAACACATCGCAACGGATACCGAACGATTTAGCGGCCAGAAAATGCCCCAGTTCATGGAAAAAAATCACCGAACCGAATCCCACCAGCAGCAGCAGAGATTTACGCACGCTGTCCATCACCCCCAGAAGAGAAGCGCCCACAAACAGGGGCAGTCCCATTGTCAGTAGAATTGTCCGGCCCATTGTCAGATGACGTCTGAGCTGTGCCGCCGTATGCATATCACCACCTGTTTTCATGGCATCGCCTCACGCCGCGCCCAGGCATCAGCCGCCAGCAGATCGGCAAGCGTCGGCTGGGCGATAAAACCGCTCTGGAGATGCTTTTCCAACACTCGCGCGGCTTGCCGAACAATCCGCCCGAACGGTATTTTACCTTCCCGAAACAGGGCATTGGCCGTTTCGTTGGCCGCGTTGAGCACGGCGCCACTGGTTCCACCGCGGCGAACCACCTCGTAACCCAGAGCCAGAGCGGGAAAATGGTCTTTCGGTTCCTCGAAGGTCATTTCCTGTATCTTCGACCAATCCACCCGTCGGCTGCAGCTTTGGCTGCGGTGCGGATGGGTCAACGCATATTGAATCGCCGTGCGCATGTCCGGTGCGCCAAGCTGGGCGATGATGCTGGCATCCACGAATTCGATCATGCTGTGAATAATGGACTGGGGATGGATAAGCACGTCAATTCGTTCGGCTGGCAGATCGAAAAGCCAGTGCGCCTCAATAATTTCCAGCGCTTTATTCATTAGTGTGGCCGAATCAACGGTGATTTTCGGACCCATTCGCCAGTTCGGATGGTCCAGAGCCTCCGCGACGGTGGCTCGATTCATTCTTTCCCGCGGCCAGGTGCGAAAAGGGCCGCCGCTGGCCGTAAGGATAATCCGCCGGATTTCCTTTTGCCGGCCGCAGCGTAAGGCCTGAAAAATGGCGGAATGCTCGGAATCCACCGGCAAAATCTTGGCGCCATACCGGCGCGCCAACGGCATGACCACCCCGCCGGCCACCACCAGCGATTCCTTGTTGGACAAGGCGATCCATTTACCCGCACGCGCCGCCGCCAGCGCCGGTTTGAGTCCGGCCGCGCCCACTACCGCCACCGCCACAATATCCACATCATCACGCGCGGCTACTTCTTCCATCGCCGCCGGCCCGGTGCGAACCTCAATACGCCGGCCGCGCAAGGCGTGTTCGAGCGCGGCCGCATCGTGTTTGCTTGCCGGCTGGCTGAGCACCACCACACGGGGTCGATATTCCAGCGCCTGCTGAGCGAGTTTTCGCCAGTTTTGGGAGGCGGCCAAGGCGGTAATTTCAAACTCGCCGTCCAGGTGCCGGATCACCTCCAACGTGCCAACGCCAATGGAACCCGTGCTGCCGAGCAGTGCCATGCGGCGAGGTTCTTTGCTTTTTCTTGCCTGGGGTTCACCGGAACCGGGGGTGCTCATAAGAACCTATAACAAAAGAGATTGCGGCTCCGGCTATCTTTCGAGATAGGTTCTAAACCGCAATCCTAGGTACTTTCCTGACCCGCCATCATAAGATTCGCCGCAACCATCAACAAGCCGGCGCTACAGACAATTCTATTGAAACGTTAACCCCTGACATTTCTTTTGAAACGCCACAACCGGCGCGCAGGTCATTTGCAGATTGTTTGAGAAAATGTTAGTATAAATAGTCTATGGTTGTATCCGGAAAATCCAAAAAAACCAAACTCCGCGGCAAAGATGGGCGAACCGCCGATCGCCATGCCGTTGAAAAAAAACGTCATCTTAAATTGAAAAAAACCAGACGCGCCGGCGCCAACGGCCATCGCCAACCAGTTCCAGAACACCGGGGTCAACACCAGGCGGCGGAGCGGTCAAGACGGGAGAATCGCGCGTATCAACAGGCCCTGGAATTTCTTCGTCAACAAACAGATTATGAGCGGATGCGCATCGTCCGCTACAACACCACCACGTTTGACTTGGACCGGATGCGCCGGCTGCTCAAGTTGTTGGGTGATCCGCACCTGCAGTTCAAGACCGCGCACGTGGCCGGGACCAAGGGCAAAGGCAGCACCTGCCACATGCTTGCCAGCATGCTCCAAAGCGCCGGATTCAAAGTGGGGCTGTATACCAGTCCCCATCTGATTGATATTCGCGAGCGTATTCGGATCAACGGCCAGATGATTTCACAGGGCGACGTGATTCGCCTGGTACGGCGGGTCGAAGCCGCTCTGGCCAAAATGCGATATGATCATCCGACTTTCTTTGAAATATTCACCGCCATCGGATTTTGTTACTTTGCCCAGCAGCGTGCGGACATCGCTGTAATTGAAACCGGCCTGGGTGGCCGGCTGGATTCAACCAATGTCATTATGCCGGAAGTCACCGCCATCACCAGCATCAGCATGGATCATGCGTCGGTTTTGGGCAATACCCTGGCGAAAATTGCCGCGGAAAAGGCCGGCATCTTCAAGCAAAATGTGCCGGCGCTCTCCTGCCTTCAACCGCCGGAGGTTCAGGCCGTTCTGGAAACAGCGGCGCGGCGGGTGCACGCACCGCTGGAGTTTGTCGGTCGGGACATTGAATTCAGCCATCGCTTTGAAGTCACCCGTGCGCAGGGACCGCACGTGCGCGTATCGCTGGCCACGGCGCGGTCGCGGTTTGAACATTTGATGGTTCCACTGATCGGCGAACATCAGGCGATCAACTGCGGTTTGGCGCTGGCCATGCTCGATAAACTCAAGACCCGGGGATTGCGCTTCGATGACGCCCAGGCCGTCGCCGGCCTGCAGCGCGTGGATTTGTCCGGGCGGCTTGAACTGGTGTGGCGCGATCCGCGTGTGATCATCGACGGCGCCCACAACGCCGCCTCCATCCAGGCGTTGTTTCGGGGTATCAGCCAGTACATTCCGTATGACAGCATGGTGGTTATCTTCGGCTGCAACAGCGACAAGGACATCGACGGAATACTCGAACAGGTGTCGCTCGGAGCGGACAAGGTTATTTTTACCCGAGCGCATAACAATCCCAAATGTGTTCCACCGGAAGAGCTTTCCGCCGTTTACGTGGAACGATTTGGCAAAATGGCCCAGGTGGCGGCGAACTTCCGGGAGGCCATGGAAATAGCCGCGCGCGCCATCACCCGTGAAGATCTGGTCGCGGTAACCGGATCGTTCTATCTCATCGGCGAAGCCAAACAGTTTTTTCTGGATCGGGCCGCACGGCGCGCCGAGGGATACGACAACTGATTTCTCTTTAGGTTTCCCCGAAAAATATCTTTTGCATACGCTCTGGGCGTCCGATATTTGACGCCGTGTGCGCCGCAAAAATTCATGATGATCGCGATATTCACGTAAAGTCGTTGTGGGGAATCTGCGCAACTTCAGGTTCAAACGATAAAAAGCCGATAAATAGTTTGAATTAGTCGGGGGCGTTTGGCGGTGCGAGTCGAGCAATCGAAGGCAAGGGCGGAGGCATCGACGTCCGTTCGCCCGCTCGCGTTGACCATGGCGCCCGTCCGCGAACCTGGGTAAGTGAGCCGAGATGGATGTGGCTCGTAAATTGGTCGAAAACCCGACCGTATGGCCGCGGCTCCGCGCCGAGGATGGTGGGGGCTTGCGCATCCGGTCACGAGGCGTATTGCTCATGGATACGGTTACTCTGCCCCAGCGCGTTGTGGAATTCCTGAATTATCTGCAATTTGAGCGGCACTTCTCGAATTACACCAGCAAATGCTACAGCGCCGATTTACGCCAGTTCGGACGATTCCTGGCGGGAGTGCCCGATACATTCACGCTGCCCGGCGGCCATCCGGTGACACCGCCTTCGACTTCAAACATCAATGATCACACTCCAGCCGTTCCCGAACCTCCGCCGGAAGATATCGAACGGCTTCTGTTGAACTCGAACGCCGACGACGTGCGGAATTATCTCCGCCACATGCGCGAGCATGATTATTCCAAGGCGACGGTTGCCCGTAAGCTGGCCACACTTCGCAGTTTCTTTAAGTTTCTCAATAAACGCGGTTTGACCGGCAACAACCCGATGCTGACGATCCGGACTCCCAAGCTGGAAAAACGCCTGCCCCGGTTCATGACCGAAGATCAGGTCACCCAGCTTTTGGGGACTCCCAAAGATACCGATCTGCTCGGCGCCCGCGACAAGGCCATGCTTGAAGTAATTTACAGCAGTGGTTTGCGCGTGAGCGAGCTTGTCGGTTTGAATATACAGGATGTGGATTTTGTTGGGACGGTGCTCAAAGTTCGTGGAAAAGGCCGCAAGGAACGTCTGACTCCGGTAGGTCCGACCGCCCTGGCGGCGATTGAGAAATACGTGCGGATGCGCGGCGCGGCGAACTCCGGCGACCCGACCGGCGCGCCTTTGTTCATCAACAAGCACGGCCAGCGACTGAGTACCCGTTCCGTCCGCCGCAAACTCGATAAATACCTCATCGAGGCGCATCTGGACCTGGATATCAGCCCTCATACGCTGCGGCATAGCTTCGCCACGCACATGCTCAACCATGGCGCGGACCTGCGGGCGGTCCAAGAACTGCTCGGCCACCAGAGCCTGAGCACCACCCAGATATACACGCACTTGACCACCAAGCGACTCCAGGATTCCTATGAAAAGGCCCATCCCCGGGCCAACGAGTCGCACGAACCAGCCGGGTCGTAGGCATAGTTTCCCGATAACACAACAACCGGGCCGCCGCGGATGGCCTCTGAGCGGCGGCCCTGTTTTTTAGGAAATTTTATTTTCCCCGTCGGCGTTTATCCCGCAGGCGGCGTTTCTGTTGAGGCGTTAACCGCCCACTGCGCGGCTTGAATTCATCCGCGGGGGGAGTAGGCAATTCGCCGGCGGCCAAGGCTTGCATGTCCATCGTGCCAAAACTCTGCATCAGGCGCATGCGCCCGCCCATGGAAAGGCCGCCCAATTTCTTCGCCATATCGCGCGCCGCGGCGAAACCCTTGATCAGTCGTGAAACATCTTCGGTCGCTGCGCCGGAGCCGCGGGCGATGCGCCGGCGGCGCGAACCGTCCACTATATCCGGATTTTCACGTTCCTTGCGGGTCATGCTTTGAATAACCGCCTCGACGCGGTCGAGCTCTTCTTCCGGGACCTGCGCGTTCTTAAGCGCCGCGCCGGCGCCGGGCAACATTCCCAACACCTGCTTCATCGGTCCCATTTTCCGGAGGGAGCGCATCTGGTCGAGGAAGTCATCCAGCGTGAAAGTGGCTTTGGCCAGTTTTTCCTGCATCCGGGCCATTCTGGTCTGGTCGAATTCCTGTTGGGTCTTTTCCACCAGCGTGAGGACGTCGCCCATGCCCAGCATGCGCTGGGCGATCCGATCCGGATGAAACTCTTCGAGCATCTGAAGTTTTTCGCCCACGCCGAGAAATTTGATCGGTTTTCCGGTGATGGCCTTGACCGACAGCGCCGCGCCGCCGCGGGTATCCGAATCGAATTTGGTAAGAATCACACCGTCGAGTTCCAGTTGGGCATTGAACGCGCGGGCGGAATTGACGGCGTCCTGGCCGACCATGGAATCGACCACCAGATAAATTTGATGCGGCTTGACCACCTGGCCGATCTGCCGGAGCTGATCCATCAGGGGGGCGTCCAGATGCAGGCGGCCGGCGGTGTCGAGAATAACCACGTCCCGGCCGTTTTGGCGGGCGTAATCAATTGCCCGGCGGCAGATGCTCACGGGACCGGCCTGCGGATCCTCCCGATAAACCGGTGTTTCAATCTGTCCACCCAGCGCAACGAGTTGATCGATAGCGGCGGGGCGCTGGGTATCGGCCGCTACCAGCAGTGGATTTTTTCCCTTGCCCTTCAGGTACAGGGCCAATTTACCGCACGTGGTTGTTTTTCCCGACCCTTGCAGGCCGCACATCATGATGATGGTGGGGGGGGGATCGACATAATAAATGCGGGTATCGACTGGTCCCATGAGGGCGACCAGCTCGTCGAAGACGATTTTGACCATCTGTTCGCCGGGCTGGAGCGAAGCGAGAACTTGTGCGCCAATGGATTTTTCCAGCACCCGCCGGGTGAAATCCTGCACCACTTCATAATGAACATCCGCCTCCAGCAGGGCGTTGCGGATGTCGTCCATCGCCGCCCGGACATTTTGCTCGCTGATGCGCCCGCGGCCGGACAGGTTACGCAGCAGGGTTGAAAAACTCTCGGTAAGATTCTCAAACATCAGATTTCTTCCGGCCCGATCGCGGCGCCGGCTCCCGTTAACTTTACTTGTTGACCACCGGAAGGGCGACGCCTCCGGAGTCGCCGGCGTTTTTTTCCGCGGATATTTTAGCGTAACCGGAACCAAGTTGCCCCAGCGGGTCCGGAGGAATGATATCCACCACCTTCTCGCCCAGGCGAGCCTTGCCGTGGCGCACCTTTTCTTCAAACGCCTTGCAGTGCTCTAAAAGGGTATCGAGGATCCGATCCTCCGGCACATTGGCCACCTTTTCACCCTGCACGTAAATGATGCCGCGTTTGTCGCCGGCGAAAATCGCCACGTCCGCTCCCTCGCACTCGCCCGGACCGTTCACCACGCAGCCCATCACCGCCACCTTCATGGGCAGGGTTATTTCCTGCTGGAGTTTGCGGTTTACCTGCTGCACCAGTGTGAACAGGTCCACCTGGATGCGCCCGCAGGTGGGACAGGCGATCAGTTCCGCGCCCCGGCGCTGGCGCAATCCCAGTACATAGAGCAGTTCCAGGCCATCCTGCACCTCGTAAATCGGGTCGCTGGCGTAACTGATGCGGAGGGTATCGCCGATACCGTTGGCCAGCAGGGTTCCCAGCGGCGCCACGCTGCGAATGGTTCCGGTTTCCCGCGGTCCGGCATGGGTTACGCCCAGGTGCAGCGGATGATCGAATCGCCGGGAAATTTCGGTGTAGGCGTCGATGACCAGCAGGGGATCGATGGATTTGGCGGAAATCACGATGTCGTAAAAATTCCGATCGTAGAAAATATCCAGGTATTCTTCGAGCTTGCTGATCATGATGGCCAGCAACCGGCCGTGCCGGTTGTCGCCGAATACCGCGCCCAGTTCGCGCCGGCGCTTCTGCTTGTCGCGCCGCTCCACGATGGAGCCTTCATTCACACCCACACGGATGGGCAGGCCCCGTTCGCGGCAGGCATCGATAACCATTTCCACCTGTTTGCGGTCATTGATATTGCCGGGATTCAGGCGTATTTTGCTTACGCCCGCCGCAATCGCCTCCAGCGCCCGCTGAAAATGGAAGTGCACGTCGGCCACAATGGGTACGCTTACCTGTTTGATGATTTCCGGGAGAGCCGCGGTATCTTTTCGTTCCGGCACGGCCACGCGCACCATGTCCGCCCCGGCCGCGGCCAGCTTGTTGATCTCGCGCACGCAGTTGTCGATGTCATGCGTGTAACCGCTGGTCATCGACTGCACCGTCACGGGAGCGCCGCCGCCGATAAGAACATTGCCCACTTTTACCTGCCGGGTTTTGTGCCGGGAAATCATATACGGTTCCTCATATTTGTTGCCGCGTAAGGTCGCGTACAAAACAATGTATTCTAGCGGCAAATAGCCGTGAACCAAAGCTCCGCCGGCAATGGCGCGCGGCGTATGTCGTTATCTTCTCACCCACACTCCGCGCCGCCAAACTCTTCCCAGGCGGGTATTTGGGTATAGCTGATTCTCGTGGGCGCCGCTTCTTGTGCGCCCATCATTTCTCCCCAATGGACCTTATCGCGGCCATACTTGTGATTGATCCGGTCCATCACATCGGCCAGAACGTTACGCTGCGCTTGCTGGGCGTACAGCGGCAGGGTGCCCGTGTGATCGGCGCATAAACGTTCGAATGCCACGCCCACACGGAACGGGCGGCCCGGCGGATGCGCCGGCCAGATTGAATTAAACGCCTCCACCGCGGTAAGGGTGTCGCGCGCCTGGCCCAGGAAAACGCGCCGGCTCCACGGCGGACGATCCATGTAGTCGACGAATACAAGCAGATCGCCCGCCGAATAGCACAGGCGCCGCAGGCGCGCCGCGGCTTTGTGGATCATGCGCACCAGCACCGCGTGGCAGCGATCCTCCGAGCGCCATGGCGGGGGCAGCACGTGGGAGTGCCCCACCAGGCGGCGATGGGTGGGCCGGAACGGCGGATCCTGCCCGTGCAGCCGTTGCCACCAGATGGAACCAAGCACTTGGCTGTTCCAGATCGCCGCCAGCATCGGCTCGGACAATTGGCAGAGTTGGTGGACGTGCGCAACGCCATGTTGGCGCAGCCGCTTTTCCATCCGAGCGGCGATGCCCGGCAGGTCGGTCAGTTTCAGGCGGTAGAGCGCCGCGGGCATTTGCTCCGGCAGAATGATGGTCAGGCCGTCGGGCTTTTGCATGTCGCTGGCCACCTTGGCGAGCCACACATTGGGACCAAGCCCGACGGAACAACGTATATAAGGTCCGACGGCGTCACGAATCGCATGTTTGACCTTGTAAGCGATGGCCGCGGCCATCGCCGGCTTTTGTTCCTCGCCCAGCAGCCGCCCGTACATTTCATCGATGGAACAAATCTGATCGACATGAAGGCATGACTCCACCGCCGCCACGATGCGATGATGGTAATCCACGTATACTTGCGGGCGCGCCACAATCAGGATGAGGGATGAACAAAGTTCCCTGGCCCGGCGCACGGGCGTGCCTGTGCCGACTCCGTAGGCCTTGGCTTCGTAGCTGGCGGCGATGCAGCAGGTTGTGGAGCAGGGCATGGGGATGATTCCCACCGGATGGCCGCGGAGTTCCGGTGATTCCTGCTGCTCGACGGACGCAAAAAAGCTGTTCATATCAACAAAAAGATAACGCAGCATCATCCACTCCCCGATACCGTACAAATACCTAACATATCGTGGTTCCGGCTGTCGGTCAAGGGAATGGCTTATGCCGCCGTGCCTATGCCGCCAAATTTAACCGTGACGATACGCCATCGGTCTTCGAGATCGGATATGATGAAAAGTTTGCGTATGGGGCGGAACCAAAGATACGCCGCCTGGATGGGTGTGTGACATTCATGACTGCCGACAATGGGGATGCAATTCTTGGCGATTTGACCCTGGCCCAGCGCGCGGCGGTCACGCACGTTGACGGTCCGCTGCTGGTATTGGCCGGTGCCGGTTCAGGCAAAACCCGCACCATTACCCGGCGCATGGCTTACCTGGCGGCCCAAGGCATCGCGCCCATGAACATTTTGGCCGTCACGTTTACCAATAAAGCCGCGGCGGAGATGCGCCATCGCACGCTGGCGTTGCTGGCGGGGTTATCCCTTCGCCACGGCGGTGCTCCCACGGTCTCAACCTTCCACAGTCTTTGCGCCCGGTTGCTGCGCGAATTCTCGTCCGCGATCGGCCTGCCGGCCGCCTTTGGTATCCTGGATACCGCCGATCAGTTGAAGCTCATTAAGCAGGCTCTGGAAAAAATAGGGCTTTCTCCGGAAAACTTCGCGCCGGCGCGGGTGTTGGACAAAATCAGCGGCGCCAAGAACCGGCTCCAGCGGGTGGACGCTTTCGCCGCCGCCGCTGCCGGCTATTTTGATACCAGCGTCGCCAGGGTTTATCGGGTGTATGAAGAGTTGCTCGGCGCGAGCCAAGCGGTCGATTTTGATGACCTGCTGCTGAAAACCGCGCTGCTGCTGCGCGACAATGCCGAAGTCCGAAACCAGCTCCAGGGTCGCTTTCGTTATATCCTGATCGATGAATATCAGGATACCAATCACGCCCAGTTCGTCATTGCCCACATGCTGGCCATGGAGCATGAAAACATCTGCGCCACCGGCGATCCGGATCAGTCGATTTACGCCTGGCGGGGAGCCAATCTTTCCAATATTCTGGAGTTTGAGAAGTTTTTTCCCCGCGCCAAAGTCGTGCTTCTGGAACAGAACTACCGGAGCACGAAGACAATTCTCCAGGCCGCTTCGTCGCTGATTTCCCACAATCGTCAGCGAAAACACAAGGATTTATGGACCGAAAATACCATTGGCTCCAAGGTTATCCATATTTGCTCGGCCGATGAAAAGCAGGAGGCCCGGGAGATTGTGCGACGGCTGCGCGACTGGCACGAGCGGGAGGGAATTTCCTGGGACAAAATGGCGGTTTTTTACCGCGTCAATGCGATCTCGCGCGTGCTCGAAGAAGCGCTGATGGAGGCCGGCCTGCCATACCAGATTGTTCGCGGCACGGAATTTTACGCCCGCAAGGAAGTCAAGGACGTGCTGGCGTATCTGAAACTCCTGGTGAATCCGGATGATACTCTGAGCTTTCAACGGGTCATCAACGTGCCCGCCCGCGGACTCGGCGGCACGAGTGTTTCCCGCCTGGCCGACTACGCCGCCCATGCGGGCATCAGTCTGCCGGCGGCATGTCGGCGGGCGGAGGAAGTACCGGGTCTGACCAAAAGAGCCGTGGAGGCTTTCCAACAATTCGCGGCGTTGATTGATTCGTTGCGGCTCCTGGCGATCCCGCCCGCCTGTGCGTCGCACGCAGACAGGCTGCCCCCTGGCTCGCCAGAGGCGGACCGAGGCGCTATCGGGACCAATGAATTCGACCCTCTTTATGATCCGGCCCTTGCCACGGAAGCGACGGCTTGCACCGAACTCTCCAATTTCTCCGCCGATGCCGATGAAAATAGCCCGCCAGGACCTGCCAGCCATCGGGACGCGACAGACCAGAGTGTATCTCCGCACGCCGGAGAAGGCTCCGGCGGATCGCGCCGCTTCCCGCCGGTCGCCGCCATCATGGAAGAAGTTATTCACCGGGCGGGATTCATCCGTGAATCAAAGACCAGGACCATGGATGAGGAATCGCTCCAGCGGCAATCCAATATTCAGGAACTGATCAACGTCGCGACGGAATATGACCTGTCTGCGCGCCACGCCCAGGACGGCCGGCAAAATCCCTCCGGCAGCCTGTCGGATTATTTAACGCAGGTCGCTCTAGTATCCGATGTGGATCGGCTTGGCGAGAAAAGCGGGGCGGTGACATTGATGACTCTCCACGCCGCCAAGGGACTGGAGTTTCCCGTGGTCGCCATTGTGGCTATGGAAGAAGGGATTTTGCCGCATGAAAGGGCGATCGGTTTTCAAGGCCGGCCGCAGGATGTGGAGGAAGAGAGGCGTCTGTGTTTTGTGGGCATGACCCGCGCCATGCAGCAGTTAATTCTCAGTCATAGCTGCTATCGCATGATCATGGGGCGCTCGGAGGGACGCGTCGCCTCGCGTTTCCTGAAAGAAATACCGGATGAATGCGTGGTAAGGATCGACTTGTTGGCACAGGAGAGACTCGCCGGTTCACCTGGGTATCGCGATGAAACCATAGATCAGGCGCGGCCCTTGCGAACGAAACCCGCCAGCTATCGGGATTCCGCCAGGAGATCCATTGCCGCGGCGGAGCCGGCCTCCGCGCCGGCGCGATTCCGGAAAGGTTCGCTGGTGCGTCATCAGAAATTCGGCGTGGGACGCATCGCGGAATTAACGCCAGTGGGCGAAAAGACCCGCGTGGTGGTGGAATTTCAATCCGCGGGGCGCCGGTCGCTGTTTCTGGAGCACGCCCGACTGGAGCCGGTGGACGGGTGAGTTGCGTCATCGGCAACGCGCCGTGTCCTTTCGTGACTCAATGAGCCGTTATTTGCGGTCGAAAACGGCGATACCAGAGTTCCAACATCAGCAGCGAAAAAAGCCGATGGGTATGGTCGCGTAGATCCGCGCTGTGCTCGGCGAGCAACTGTTCGGCCGCGCCCGGTCGCGCGAATTGACTTGTCAACGAATCGCCGCCGCATACCAGATCATGCCACGGCCCTTTTAATTCATTTTTCAACCACGAACCGATCGGCACGGCAAAGCCATGTTTGCGCCGGCGGAATGTCGGGGCGGGAAGCAGATCGCCAAAAGCGGGGCACAGCGCCAGTTTTCCCCGCCAGGCGTTGAGAATAAGCTTCCCCGGAAGCGCGTTGGCGAGTTCCACCACTCGATGATCCAGAAAAGGACTGCGCACTTCCAGAGCGCAAGCCATGGAGGCCGCATCCACCTTCCAGAGCACGTCGCCCGGCAGGTAATGACGTTGATCCAGGCGCATGACCTGCCGGAAAGTCGGGCCGGGCGGCAAGTCCATCCGGTCCCATTCCAGGCCGACATCGCGCGCCGGCAGCGCGGGAAATAAATCGCGAATCTGGGCAGGGTTGAACACGGCGAGCATATTGGCGTATTGACCGGCCCAATGGCGTTGCGCCGCCCCGGCCTGGAGCCGGTATAACCGCTCGCGCCGTGATAACCGGCCCAGCCACGCGCCCGTGAGAGCCGGGGAAATGAGCCTTCGATAACGCGAAAGCAGCAGCATGGCTCGGTAGCGATCGTAACCGCCGAAAAGTTCATCGGCGCCATCGCCGCTGATGGCGCACGGCGCCACCATCCGAGCGCAGTTGGCGGCGTAATAGGTCGGTAAAATGGAGGAGTCGGCGAATGGCTCCCCCAGGCTGTAGTTCATCAACCAGGCAAGAGTATCCAGCGCGCCGTTGGATGGGGCCAGTTGGAATTCATGGTGTTCCGAGCCTATGGCGGCGGCGATGGTGCGGGCATGGCCGGATTCGTTGAATACCGCATCGGCGAAGCCGATGCTGATGGTTTTGATCCTGCCGCCAGCGGCGCGAAGCTCTTTCTGCATGAGCGCCGCGACAATGCCCGAATCGATTCCGCCGGAGAGAAAACAGGCGATGGGCACGTCGGCTTCCATTTGCGAGGTTACTGCCGCTTGCAGTTGCCTGCGGATACGCGCGGCGGCGTCATCGCCGGAGATGGCTTGGCGGCCTGGCTCGTCACCGGCGGCAGGCTGCCAATATTGCCCTTCTTCCCGGTGTCCCTGACGCCAGCAAAGCCATCGGCCGGGACCCACCTGTCGGATGGCGGTGTAAATGCTATGCGCCGGGGGCAGATAGCCATGTATTAAATAGGCCTGGATCAGGGCGGGTGAAGATTGCGGCGTAACACCGGGGCAGGCCAAAAGGGCCGGTAGCGTGCTGGCGAAAGCGACTTGCCGGGGCAACTGCGAATAAAATAAAGGTTTCTGGCCCATACGATCGCGAGCCATGAATAGCGCATGGTTTTGGGAATCCCAGATGGCGAAACTGAACATGCCAAGAAGTTTTTCCGGCAGGGCGGTGGACCATTCTTCCCACCCATGCACCAGCACTTCTGTATCGCTGTGATCGCTGCGAAAGCGGTGGCCGCGTGATTCCAGCGAAACTCGCAGTTCACGGTGATTATAAATTTCGCCGTTGAATACGACTTGAACGTTCCCGTCTTCATTGCCCATGGGCTGGCTGCCGCCGGCCAGATCCATGACGGCCAGTCGCCGGTGCAACAGCAGAACTTGTTCCGGTCCGTTGGTGGTCCAGGTTCCAGCGGCATCCGGCCCGCGGTGGCGGAGCAGTTCGTCCAGTCTTGGGCGCAGCGAATTGCTCTCAAAAGGGCCAAGGGGCGGCGGAGACGCGCCGAGCTGGTCCCGAGCGGCTCGAGTCTGCGACCATTGAATGATGCCGGCTATTCCACACATGAAACTTTACTGCAACCGCAGTTGCATCCTGGATCCAGAGCAGGTGAGGTTGAGTTGGCTGCGGCCATGCGCAAAAGCCTCCAGGTGGCGCCCGAGACACTCGTACCGCCAGCCTTGCATGACGGGATGACCGCTTACGTCCGCGCCGGCGCGCAGGGCGTCGGCCAACGCCATCACCCGGCTCTGCGATTCCACCAACTGTGTACACACCGATTGACCGAGACAAATCACTTGGGCGGCCGCCCAGATGGTTTCTTCAAAAGAACGTCCATCGGGTGAATCATCCAGTTCATGCGGCGGGGGAGGATAGCTTTCGGGGGGAGAATCTTTTACCTGCCGGATCAGTTCCATGATCGCCGGCCCATAGGATTTACGTTCCCGATGGGGAAAATCCTCGAGGCGATTCAATACCTGAATTCTTTGCGGCATGAGCTTGGCGATATCCCGCAGCACCGTATCAGGTAATAGAGTTCGAGCCGGCATGTTGTGCTCGAAAGCGATTTGCTCGCGCCAGGCGGCCAATGCCTGTAAAACGGCCATTTGCAGCGGTCCAAACGATTTGGAGACCTTGATTTTCAAGTACATCTGCCGGGGATCGGGCGGCGTGCTGGCGGAGGCGCAAAGCTCGTCGCATAGCGCCGTCGCCCAGTTATTGCGGTTAAGTTCGGTGAGCCGCTGCGAAATGGCCCGCTCCATGGAGGGCAGATACAGCACATCGTCCACGGCATATTCCAGCTGGGCCGGGGTGAGCGGTCGGCGGCGCCATTCGCTGTAGGTATGGGCTTTTTCCAGGTTTACGCCGCAGAAATATTCAACAAGTTTGCCATAGGAAAGTGGATAGCCTATGCCGATGAGTCCGGCCAGAAGCTGGGTATCCCACACGCCCGCCGGACGACGTCCGCCATGGCGGTAAAGGATCGCCAGGTCCTGTTCTCCGGCATGGCAGATTTTAACGATGCCGGGGTCGGCGATCAGTTCGCCCAGCGGGTCCAGATTCGGCAGCGCCAGGGGATCGATCAGATCGACATGATGATCTGTGGAAATCTGGATAAGACAAAGGATGGGCCAGTAGGAGGTTTCACCGATGAATTCCGTATCGATGCCGAAGCGTCCCGCCGCACGCAGGCGAGTGCACAACTCGGCCAGAGCGCCGAGGGAATGGATCCATTCGGCTGGCTTGGCGGCGGTACGGTGGGTATGCGGTTTAGACATCGCTCGGGGCCGGCTCCAGATAAATTTCATCGGTTGGTTGGCCGTCCACGCGACGCCGCAACAGCAGATACACAATAGTATTGCTTGTAAAGAAGTAGACGATCACATAAGCGCCCAACAGACTCACGCCCAGGAAAAGCCAGAAGTACATCGCCAGTGCGCCGATGAACTCCGACCCGTTCATGGCCCACCAGTTGACCGGTCCGATGAGCCGGCCGAACTTGGGCGCCGCCCACAATGCGTCGAGTTTATTCTCTCCGGAATACCAGCCGTGCAACAGGCCGAAAAGACTCATACCCCAACCGACGCACAGGTGGGTTGTGGCCAGAAGCAAGGTCAGCGCCGCCGTCAGAAACAGATACGTCCATACACCGTAGACCAGAGCGATCAGCGAATAAAAAAGCGTCCGCCACGGCCGCGCGTATACGTAACTGAAACTGCGGCTGATGGCATCAAAGGAATCGGATCCTTCCACGGCCAGAGTGGGGTAAATCAGAGCACCGCCGCCCATCAGCCCCAGAATCATAAGCATGATGATGAATCCGCCGAGCAGAAAAATAAGGAATTCCGCTCCCACCATGATTTCGCCCAACATGGGTATGGCTCCCGGGAGAGCCAGAAGAATCAGCACCAGACCCGTGCCGATGATGGTCAAAAATGGAAGCAGGGGCGCTTTGATAAATGTTAGCAGATGTGTCCATGAAAAAAGAAGAACATTTTTGAAGTCGGGATTTTTGCCGGCCAGCGAAAGGGCGGCAAAACGGCAGGTAAACGCGCCCGTCAGGGCCAGGCAGACGATGACAATCAGCAAAAAAACCAGCACGCTGGCTAGGTACCCGCCGCGGCGCAACCACGTCCCGGCATTGCTCTGGCCGGGAAAACGCTGCATGGGCGCCGCGCCGGTTACCAGCCAGCACGGTCCCGTGAGCGCCATGTTCGCCAAACAGCCGGCGATCGTCCGCGAGCGCCATAGCCGGTTGGTGGAACGAGGAACCAGAGCGATAGAAACGCGCGGCCGCGCCGCGCGGCGCCATAGCCGGTTCGGTTCGCGCGGCCGCCCGACGCGAAGCAAGCCCAGGGTATTGTTCACCAACAAGCCAAACTGCCGCGTTTCGTAGCGCATAAGGGCGTCAAATATTCCCCGGCCCGTCACGTTGCGTATTGTCCGCATTCGTTCGAAAAGAGAACGGGCCGCCGCGCGGCGCAACAGGCTGGTCGGCGCCGCTGCCGCGCCCGTGGCGGGACGGGCGGCGTTCAAGGCGTGGATCGCCGCATGAAACCGCCGCTTATAACGGCTGCGAAGAAACGCATAAGCTTTGTCCGGGTCCCGGCATAACTGTGCAATTGCGGCGCGGGACAAGCCCGTGGAACTTTCCTGGAGCAAATGCCGGAACATGCGCCGCCGATTGATTCTGTCTTGTACGAGCAAGGCGTGGTACACGGGAGCGGGGGAGTGAAAGGCGCTGATTTCGCCCCGAAGAACCTGCGGACCCCAGAGAACGTCGAACGCCCGGCCGGCAATGTAGATGGAAAAAATCGCCAGCAGAGCCAGCAGCAGGCAGGGAGGTTCGATGGCCAGGCGAAACGCCCGAAACAGAAGACTGAATTCGAATGCCGCCGACCAATCCACCCGGCGGAGCGTAAAAGTTTCCGCGGGAGATCCGCCGGTGGTATTCTGGTTTTCATTCATGATGGCTCCGAACCGGTGGAGAACTCTTTGAACCCATCTTAAAAGAAGACGGGTTTCTTATCCTCAGGGACGCGGACTTTGCGCCCAGGCCAGTTTATTGGCCAGCAATTGCCAGTGCGACATCGACGGATTTTCCACCACGCGCAGCGATTGGGATGCCCGTTTTACCAGCACATACTGGTTTTCCGCAAGCGGCTGGGACACTTGTCCATCGAAGTTTACCGTGGAGCCGGCATTTAGACGCCGGGGAAGCACGCCAATGACAGCTTTTTCCGGCAGAACCACCGGCCGGAACGAGAGCGAATGGGCGCAAATTGGCGTAAGCACCAGGGCGTCGAGGTCCGGCGCGATCAGCGGCCCGCCGGCGGAAAGATTGTAACCCGTCGACCCGGATGATGTCGATATGATGATGCCATCGCCGCGAAAAGTCGTGGTGGCTTCGGCGTCAATCTGGACCGCCAGTTCCACCATGTGGAACGGACAGCCGGCGTTGAGCACGATATCGTTCAGAGCGACGCATTCAAAAATCAGCCGGTCCGCTCCCGCACTCCCCCTGGCGCCTGGGACCCGTTCGTAGATGCCTCCGCGAAGCATCAGACGCCGGCTGATCGGCGCGCGATTCATTAGAATGCAATCCAGGTGTTCCAGGAACTGATCCATCGAAAACGCGGCCAGATAACCGAGTTTACCGAAATTAATCCCCACGATCGCCGCTGCTGTTTCCGCGAGAAAGCGGGCGGTCCGAAGAACAGTTCCATCACCGCCCAGCAGCACCAGAAGATCGGGGTTGCAAGCGGCCAGCTCCGTAGTCGACGGGTTGGCAATCAACCGGATGTCGTCGCACTCCGACCGGCGGCGAATACGTTCCATCAGATTTCGCGCCGCTTCCAGGGCGTCGGGCTTGTCCGAATTGGCGATAAATCCTATTCGCATGTTTGATAAAGATACCGGTGAAGGAGGTTCCCGGCTAGTGCGGCGTTTAAGGGAGCTTTTTCCGAACCCGGTTTGGAGTCGCTCCCGGAAAACCGCCATCCCATGCTCCGCTTGGCGGGTTCTTCGTTTGCTCTCCCGCTTTCCTGATCTTATGCTCATCCGCTTGGGCGGCACGGCTATATGGAATCGGCATCGGGCAAGCACTCCAGGCGCAACGAACAGGTAGGATCGCGTTCCATCCGCCGTGACAACTGGTCTTTGTGGTGAAATTGGCGGTATGAAACAAAAGGATGATATTGTTTGTGAACCAGCCCGGGAACGCGACGTACCGGCGCTTGTGGAATTATGCTTGCTGGTGGAGCGGCAGCATGAACAATACTGGCCGTTGCGTTGGGAACTCTGCCCTGATATTCGGGATCGCTACGTCCGCTGGTTAACCGGCAATTTGAACAATCCGCACTGGTTGGTTTTGGCGGCGCGGGTACGGCGGATGGTGGGGAAAGCATCGGGGCGGGCGGTTGCCACCCTGGCCGGCGGTTTGGTGGCGGCCATCACCCAGGAGATTCCGATTTATACCTGCAAGGAATATGCCTTCATTCATGACATGGCGGTCCAACCGGAATTTCGGCGGCGCGGCGTGGCTTGCGCCATGCTCTGGTACGCGCGGCAATGGGCGGCGAAGAAAGGCGTTGCCCAACTGCGGCTGATGGTCGCCCAGGCGAATATCCCCGCGCGCGCCCTCTTCGAACAGGCGCAATTCCGCACCACGTACCACGAGATGGTTCTGGCTATCCAATAACTTTGATTTATTGATTCCAGATGAAATCGTTCGTTCCGTTTTTTTCCGCCGATAGCCGATAACTACTTTGCTGGCACACGGAACATCATGAAGGATATTTATGCTTGTCATTCGACCCATTGAAACGGCGGATCTCGAAAGCTTATTAGAGATATCCCGACAGGTTGGTTATGGTATGACCACGCTGCCGCCCAACCGGTCCGTGTTAAGCAGGCGAATTGAAGAAAGCCGGCAGAGTTTTACTTTCCATCCGGACCAGCCGCGTGGTGAAACCTATTTGTTCGTGATGCAGGAAAATGATAGCCGCCGGGTTGTCGGCGTTTGCGGCATTATTTCCAAGGTGGGCGAGGGCGATCCCTTCTATGGATACCGTCTGCGGCGCGAACCGTGCGTATCGGAAATGCTCAAGGTCAACAAGACCATTTCACTGCTGGAATTGACCGTGCTGCATGATGGGCCGGCGGTTGTCGGCAGCCTGTTTCTTTTGCCGGAGTTTCGCAAGGATGGCAACGGCCGGTTTCTCGCTCTGAGCCGCTTTGTTTTCATGGCGCAGTTTCCCCAAAGGTTCGCCGCCCATGTCATTGCGGAAATGCGCGGCGTGATCGATCGCGAAGGTCGCTCGCCCTTCTGGGATGCCGTCGGTCGGCATTTTTTTGAGCTTGATTTTCCCCAGGCTGATTACTTAACGCTGGTTAACAAACGCTTTATCGCCGATTTAATGCCCAAGCATCCATTGTACATACCACTGTTGCCGGCGGCGGCACAAGCGGTGATCGGCAAAGTTCATCCGGAAACGCAGCCGGCGCTGAAAATTCTTCAGGATGAGGGCTTTACCTTTGAAGATCTCGTCGACATATTCGAAGCGGGCGCCGTATTCGGCTGCGATCGCGCGCGAATTCGGGCGGTGCGGGAAAGCCGCGAGGCGCTTGTGGCGGCGTTGGCCCCGATGGCTATCGGGACTGGCCAGGGAGAGGACTGCGTGGTATCGAACACGGACCTGGTATTTCGGGCCTGCAAGGGCGGCGTGCGAGTGTTGGATGATGGCCGGGTCTGCATCGATCCATCAACCGCCCGGGCTTTGCGGATCGAGCCGGGCCAGGCGGTTCGTTTCGTGTCGGTTCGGCCAGACCGGCGTACCATAGGGAGCTGAGAGCCTGGCCCATGATGAACCGGGAGAATTTTATGTGCACCGCGCGTGGCATTTTCATCGCGGGGCGTTGGGCGCCGGGACGGGGCGATATTTTTGAATCGCTTAGCCCGTGGGATGGCGGCGTGCTATGGCGCGGGACGGAGGCTGATGAAGAACAGGTTTCCGCCGCGGTACTCGCCGCCCGCGAAGCGCTGCCATCCTGGGCGGGACGAAACTTTTTCGAGCGGCAACGGATTCTCGCGAGATTCGCCACCGAGCTGGATCGGCGGTGCGAAGAGTTGGCCCGCGCCATCGCCCTGGAAACCGGCAAGCCCTTGTGGGAAGCCCGCGGCGAAATCAGCTCCATGATCGGTAAATTGCAGCTTACCCTGGAAGCGTTTGAACAGCGGTGTGCGCCCCAACAGCGGCAAATCGCCGACGCCGTTGGAGGCACGCGCTTCAAGCCGCACGGTGTGGCGGCGGTGTTCGGACCATTCAATATGCCCGGACATCTGCCCAACGGCCACATCATGCCCGCGCTGCTGGCGGGGAACACCATCGTTTTCAAACCCAGCGAAAGGACTCCCTGGACGGCGGAACTGACCGTCGAACTCTGGCGGGAAGCCGGCTTGCCGCCGGGGGTGATGAACCTGGTTCAAGGGTCTCAATCGGTTGGCGAAGTTCTGGCGAAACATCCCGGTCTGGACGCCATTTTTTTTACCGGAAGTTTTGCCGCCGGACAGGCGATCCTGCGGGCGAATCAGCCTTTTCCCCACCGCTTGTTGGCACTGGAAATGGGCGGAAACAATCCGCTGCTCGTGTTCGATTGCGCCGACGCGCAGGCCGCGGCCTATCACACCATTGTGTCGGCATTTTTAACGGCGGGCCAGCGCTGTACTTGCGCCCGCCGCCTGATTGTGCCCACCAACTCCGACGGCCGGAGATTCATCGACGTCTTGGTTGAAATGACCGGCCGAGTGCGTTGCGGCGGTCCGTTGGAAACACCCGAACCGTTCATGGGACCGGTGATCACACCCGCGGCGGTCGAGAAACTGCTGGCTGTCCAGAATGATCTTATCGCGCGCGGCGCCCGCCCGTTGACCCCCGCCCGGCGTATCGCAGACCATAGTCTGCTGCTGGCGCCGGGTATTTTGGATGTCACCGACGTGGCGGATCGTGCCGATGAGGAGCTTTTCGGACCGCTCCTGCAGGTGATTCGCACGCCGGATTTTGAGCAGGGGTTGGACGAGGCGAATCAGACCCGTTTCGGCCTTTGCGCCGCTCTGTTGAGCGATCGCCGGGACCTTTTCGATCTGTTTTACGCCCGCGTCCGCGCAGGATTGCTCCACTTCAACCGCCCTACGAACGGCGCCAGCGGCGCGCTGCCGTTCGGCGGCGTCGGCTACAGTGGAAATCATCGGCCCAGCGGTTTCTGGGCGGTGGATTATTGTTCTTATCCGGTGGCGACCTTGGAGTCCGTGCGTGTGCGGACGCCCACGCCGCCTTTACCGGGAATTACGATATGAACCAAGCCTGGGAAGTGAATTTCGACGGCATCGTCGGTCCAACGCATAACTACGGTGGTCTGGCCTGGGGAAACATACCCGCGCGGCGAAACCGCGGAAGGCGGTCTTTTCCGCGTCGCGCAGCGCAGGAGGGATTGAAAAAAATGCGGCTGCTTATTGAATTGGGCATTCCCCAGGCGGTTCTGCCGCCGCACGAGAGGCCTTATTTGCCATTGCTGCGCGCGCTGGGTTACGAGGGATCGGATCAGCGGGTTCTGGAAAAGGTCTGGCGTGGCGATCCAGAACTGCTCTCCCACTGTTCCAGCGCGGCGGCGATGTGGGCGGCCAATGCGGCCACCGTCTCTCCATCCGCCGACACGGCGGACCGGCGCGTGCACTTCACGCCGGCCAATCTTGTTTCGCAACTCCATCGCAGCATCGAGGCCCCGGTGACCACGCGCCTGTTGCGCCGTATTTTCAACGATGCCGATTGTTTCGTGGTGCATGATCCCGTGCCGGCGGCCATCGGTCTGCGCGATGAGGGCGCCGCCAATCATCTGCGTCTGGCTCCGTTGCACGGCCGGCGGGGGCTGGAGATTTTCTTTTTCGATTCCGGCGAACCATTCGTTCAACAACCCTGGCTGCATCGGTTTCCGGCACGGCAAAGCCTGGGTGCCAGCCTGGCCGTGCAGCTTCGCCACAAAACCAACACACGTTGCGTTGTCGCAATTGGGCGGGATCCCCGGTCGATCGACGCCGGGGCGTTTCACAACGATCTGGTGGCGATGAGCAACCAGTCGCTGTTGATTTATCACCGCGAAGCTTACGAACCGCGCGCGATGAACAATATCGTACGCCTGTACCGCCGTTTAACCGGCGAGGCGCCGCGTCTGGTGGAGATCGGGCCGGAACAGCTTTCGCTGACCGACGCCTTGCGCACGTATTTTTTCAACAGCCAATTGGTTACGCTGCCGGATGGCCGCTTCGCTCTGATCGCCCCGATGGAGTGTCGCCGCCACGCCGCGGCGCGGCGCCTGATCGAGGATTTGACCGCCGGCGGGGTCTGGAATGTGGTGCATTTTACAGATGTGCGCCAAAGTATGCGTAACGGCGGTGGACCGGCATGCCTGCGGTTGCGCGTCGTTCTAGATGCCCGGCAGCTCGCCGCCATGCACCAGGGTGTTCTGCTTTCGCCGCGGCTTTACCGGCGCCTTGTGCAATGGGTCGAGAGGCATTACCGCGCGGAGATTCATCCGGCGGATATGGCCGACCCGCAACTTCTGCGCGAATCCCGAACGGCGCTGGATGAATTGACGCGCATCATCGGTCTGGGATCGATTTACGATTTTCAAAGATAATGCGGCGACGACGTCCCGCGGCCTTTGACATCCCCCGGGAAGGGCCTTCCCAGCCGCCATTTGGATTGCGCCACAGTCGGGCAAGACGCCCGCCTCCCATTTAGGCCCTTGCGAAATGATCCACAAAAAAACTCATCCTTACCGACTGCGGGCGTTTTCACTTTGCCCATGGGCGCTTGTGCCCTGGACGTTCACCACGAATAGCGCACGGTGTAGGCGATGGTGGTTCGGCCATTTTTCGGCACAGCGACGTTGAACCGGATCGTGTCAGAATTAATCTTCTTGAACTTGCCGCTGCTTCTGGTGATTTTCCAATTATTCCAGCGGTACAGATATTGTGGTATCTGCACGTCCACCTGCTTGTTCTGGTGATTGCGAATCACAATCCGGAAACTCTCGTGCAGAATGTGTGCCTGATTATCTATATGGAAGTTCGTACGCGTGCGGCTGCCGATGATGTCGAACGCATGGCCGACTTTGGTTGAAATACGCGAGTCCCTGGGCGTATTGCGGATCAGATTCTCGCCGACGAATTCCAGGGTGGAGTCGGCGGGGTCTTCCTTGAACACACGGATTTTACCCCGCGGCAACGGAATGCCCATCCCGTTGGCCTTGCTATTTTGAAAACAAATAAACACGGCCACCGGCCCGCGGGAATGGACGCCTGGTGAATTGTCCAGGTTGGGACCGTTCCAATAGCCGTTGACGGGGCTTTGACCGGAATAGATAAGCACCTTGTGCACACGGATATGCCGCCGCGTGGCAAACAGGGCGATCTGTTCGGTACTGTTATTGAGAATGGTGGTGCGGCGCGGCAGGGTGTATAGATGGTATTCAAAGAATTTCTTCTGCTGGAATCCCTGGAACTGCAGAGCTGCCGCCGGCGCCATGGCCAACATCTCCGGGCGGTAATACTGGGGAGACTGTACGCGATGCACGTTGCCGGCGATGAGTTTCAGATGCGCATGGCGGTAGGTTTTACCGGAAAGATTCAGCAACGTCACCCACGCGGCCAGGCTGGCGTGCTTATCAGCCGATCCCAGGATCAGGTTGTAATCGGCGATCCAGGTGAGACCCTTGGTCTGGTACGACGTAAGAATCTCCTGTTTGCCCGCCTTGGGTGAAATGATCCGCCATTGGAGCGTGGGCCGGGTAATCAGGCCGCGCGGCAGCGATTGCAAGCGGACCTGCTGGAGAAACTTCGGATAAAGAATTCGGATGCCATGTTGGGTCTGGAGAATCATGGAATGGCCGGCATGGAAAAGCCTTCCGCTAACCGTCTCCAACCCCCGGTTTCCCGCCGGCAGTCGCACGGAAATTTTGTGACCGATGTACCTGGCCAGAACGGAATCAGAATTCGCCAGGTCGAATTTGAATTGTTGTTGGAGTACTTGCGTGGCCGGTACGGTAAGGTCTTCAAAGCTCACTGAGGTGGGATCGATCAATGCGGCGACGTCGGTGAAATCAACTTTGTTCAGACCGGCGGCCAGGTGAATCATGCGGAACTGCTTGACCACGCCGAAACCGGGAACCTGGTCGGGATTGACCTGGTTGGAGCCGTACCCATGCGCGGTCTGGTATGCCCACTGGCGGGGGTTGAAACTGGCCGGATCAGCGGAAGAATAAACGGTGAGAATGACGCCATGCGGTTCCACCGGAGCGGTCCCGGCGGGTCGGGATTGGCTCGCCGCCATGGCGGGCCGGAACAAACCGGACATGACCCAGGCCAGACCGCCCAGACCGGCCGCCACCATTAGTTGTGTACACCGTTTCATATTGAATCCCCTTTGCTGTTTTATACGTTGCCGGAGAAGCTTCTTTATAACATATTTTGCATCGGAGTCCGCTCCGTTTATGATGCCCGTCTTGATGGCCAAACAAAAAAATTCTTCACAATCCCGGCCCGCCGGGATAGGCGCCGGCGAGGGGTATCTCGACCGCACCCATCGTCCGCTGCAATGCTTGATTTTTCTTACCCCGCTGTTGTTATTTTATCAGATCGGTAGTTCCGTGCATCCCTGGAATCCCGGCCAGGGTCGTCCGCCGAATGTAATTGCCTTTCTGTTGATGCTCCGTTTTTTCGCTTTTTTCGGCGCGATGGGAGGCTACCTTCCACTGCTGGCCGTAATCGCCGTCCTGTTGATCTGGCATCTCTCGAGAAAGGACCCCTGGACGATTGACCCCGTGCTCTACGTTGGCATGTTGGCCGAGAGCATTCTCTGGGCCTTGCCGCTGCTTCTTCTGGCCTCGCTGATTACCACCGGTCCGGCGGTGTCTAATCCCGCCGTCGCCCAGGCGGGGTCGGTCCTGCCCTGGCAGACGCAGGCGGTTCTTTCCGTCGGCGCCGGTATTTATGAGGAGCTTCTGTTTCGGCTGATTCTCATCACGCTTCTGAATATTCTGTTGGTGGATATGCTGGGGCTTTCCGCAGGCAAGGCGATCCCCCTGATTATCATCACCTCGGCGGTGCTGTTTTCCCTTTATCACTACCTCGGCCACGAAACGCCCGCGTGGAACACTTTTTTCTTTCGCACCGCCGCCGGCATTTACTTCGCGGCGGTATTCATTTTCCGCGGCTTCGGAGTCGACGTCGGCACCCACGCCGCTTACGATCTGATCCTAGTGTTTCTACAATATTCCACCCACCACGGGTAAACCGGGGCGCGGGATTTTATGCCGGCGCCAGGCGCGGCCGCCACCGCGAACCGCTCGGCGTATCCGTAACCTCCACGCCCAATTCGGCCAGGCGGGCGCGAAACTGATCGCCGCGGGCAAAATCCTTTTCTCGCCGCGCCTGGTTTCTCTGTTCCATTAGTGTTTCAATCTGGTGCTGTAGCGCGGCGGGCAAGGGGCGCAGGGGAGCGAAGATCACGCCGAGAACATGATCCACACGGCGCAGGGCCAGCAGGGCCGAACGAGCCTGGGGATAGGCGATTTTTTTCTGTTTGCTCAGCGGATCGGCCCAGGTGAATAATGCGGCCAGGGCGGCGGAAGTGTTCAGGTCGTCATCCATGGCGCGGTTGAATTCATCCAGCATGGCGGCGTCGGCCTTTTCCAGCGGCGGTTCGTGCGGCGCCGGCGCCGCGCCGAAAGGAACGAAATCACCCTCGCCGGCGGCTTCATCCACGCCCGTCACCACCAGCGATGTTTTTTCGGCCAGATCGCGGAGCGAGGCGATTGCTTCGGCCGCTTCCCGCAGGCTTGGGAGCGTGAAATTCAGCGACTCGCGATAGCGGGAACGGATCAGCGCCCAGCGAATCACCAGGGGATCGTAGCCTTGCTCCGTCAGGTCGCGGATGGTGAAAAAATTTCCCTTGGATTTGGACATCTTTTCACCGTTGACCATCAGGTGGCGGGCGTGCATCCAGAAACGAGCAAAACATTTGCCCGTGGCCCCCTCCGCTTGCGCGATCTCGCACTCATGATGGGGAAAGATGTTGTCTTCGCCGCCCGTGTGAATATCCAGCGACGGGCCGAGAATCGTCAGGGCCATGGCACTGCATTCCACATGCCAGCCGGGGTATCCTTCACCCCACGGCGAAGGCCAGCGCATCAGGTGCGTTGGGTCGGGTTTCCACAGGAAAAAGTCGGCGGGATGGCGTTTGGCGGCTAGTTGATTGGTCCGCCCGCCGGCGCCATGGGAAAGTCGTTCGATGGAATTGCCCGAAAGGCGGCCATAGTTGGCGAAACTGCCCACGTCGTAATACACCACGCCGTCGTCGCCGACATAGGCGTGCGAGCGAGCGAGCAGGTCCTGTATCTGTCCGATGAATTCGGGGATGTGACGCGTGGGGCGGGGCATGATACGTTCTTTTTCCGTTTCTGAGGCGGCCTGGTCGCGGTCCGCCACGACGGCCAGACCCAAGGCGCGGGCGTCCTCAAGAAACGCCATAATAAAAAATTCAGCCACCTGATACGGATCGTTGGGGTTCTCCACCAGAGCTTGGCCCGCTTTCTTGCTTTCCCGCATTCGCTCTACAGCCAGTTCGAGTTTGTCGCGTCCGGCGCCATCGGCCACCTGGTCATCGGTCATGTGGCCGACGTCGGTCATGTTCATCACCTGCCGCACGCGAGCACCGCGAAGCTCAAGATAGCGGCGAAGCACATCGGCAAACAGAAATGCCCGAAAATTGCCGATATGGGCGTAGTCGTACACCGTGGGTCCGCAGGTGTACATGCGAACGTGGGCGCCGAGAAAAGGATCGGCGGCATGGGAGCCGGCTGAAAGTGGAACAAATTCCTCAAGTTTATGAGTCAGCGTATTATAAAAGCGTATCGGCATGGGGGTAACTTTCAAGAAATCTTAACACGAGATACCGGAATATAGGAGCCGGCGGGGGTAGCGTCAAGGTGATTACGATTGCACACCTTGCGGCGGATTGCTAAAGTAATCGTAAGATAATTCACGATAAGCTTGGGGCGAACTTACGCCTCGGGGGCGGTACCGATAGCTATCGGGATTTGCAACAGCAGAAGGTTGGTTGTCGCTGTTATAAACAGGGGTTCCATCCGTGCCGGATAAGAAAAAGAAGGTTGTTGTTTGCGGCGGGGGCGGTTTTATCGGAGGTCACCTGGTGGGAGACCTTCTGGAACAGGGCTTTACCGACGTTCGTGCGGTGGATTGCAAGCCTTGCGACAACTGGTATCAGGTCCACCGAGCTGCTGAAAATCTACAGCTCGACTTGAAGGAAAAAGACGCCTGTTACAAGGCGCTGCGCGGCGCGGCCCTTGTGTACAACCTGGCGGCCGATATGGGCGGTATGGGCTTCATCGAAACTCATAAGGCCGAATGTATGCTCAGCGTGCTGATCAACACGCATCTGCTCATGGCCGCCAGAGATAACGGGATTGAGCGATTCTTCTATGCCTCTTCCGCCTGCGTATACAACGGCGATAAACAAAAAAGCCCCGACGTGATTCCGCTCAAGGAAGAAGACGCCTATCCGGCACTGCCGGAGGACGGCTACGGCTGGGAAAAACTCTTCAGCGAACGCATGTGCCGCCACTTCCGCGAGGATTACGGCCTGACGACGCGCGTGGCTCGCTTCCACAACGTGTATGGTCCACACGGCACGTGGGACGGCGGTCGGGAAAAGGCGCCCGCCGCCATTTGCCGCAAGGTGATCGCGGCGAAGCTTACCGGCCGGCGAGAGATTGAAATCTGGGGTGACGGAAAACAGACGCGGAGCTTTATGTTTATCAGCGATTGCCTCCAGGGAACCCAGAACATTCTCGGGAGCGACATCATCGAACCGATCAATCTCGGCAGCAACGAACTGGTGACCATTAACGGCTTGGTGGATATCGTGGAGGAGATCGCGGGAGTTAAACTCCAGCGGCGCTACAACCTTTCCGCTCCCAAGGGGGTCAACGGGCGCAACAGCGACAACACTCTAATCAAAAAACTGCTCGGCTGGGAGCCGTCGGTTCGGCTTCGTGACGGCATGGAGCGGACTTATCGTTGGATTTATGACCAGATGACCAACAAAAACGCCCGCAAGGTGATTTGAAGCGCCGCCGGCGCCGGGGACGAATCCCGATCATCGGCCCGGCGGACGGAATATTCCATCGGCGCCCAAGCGGGGAACTTTTACGACGTGAACGCCTCTGTTGGCAATCAAAAACTACTGCTGATTTTCAGCCAGACCTTTGCGCCGGACCCCGCCTCCGTCGGTCAGCACATGACCGATGTGGCCGTGGCCATGGCCAAGCGGGGTTATCGTGTTCGCGTATACGCCTCCGCCCGCGGCTACGAAGATGCCAGCCGATGTTATCCACGACGCGAGAACATGCGCGGGGCCGACGTCCGCCGGCTGGCCTGGTGTTCGTTCGGCAAAAGAAATCTGTTCATCCGCATGGTGGGGACCGCCAGTTTTCTGATCCAGTGTTTTTGGATCGGTCTGTTTACGCCGGGGGTAGGGGGATTTTTTTTCAGCACATCGCCGCCGATGATCGGCTTCGCCGCCGCCTGGCTGCATAAGCTCCGCGGCGTGCCCATCGCCTACTGGGCCATGGATCTGAATCCCGACCAACTGATCGCGATGGGAAAAATTCAGGAAAAAAGCTTCCGGGCACGGTTGCTCGAACGGGTGAACCGCTTGATTCTCCGGAACTCGGCGATGATCTTCACTCTGGACCGCTTTATGGCCGAACGGCTCAAGGCGCGGGGCGATTTTGCCGGTAAACTCACGGTAGATCCCCCCTGGCCGCACGAAGAAGTACTGGCGGCTCCCGAACCGAAGAACAACCCCTTTCGCGTTGAACATGGGTTACAAGATAAATTTGTATTCATGTATAGTGGAAATCATTCACCAGCCAATCCGCTGCGAACTATCCTGGAGGCGGCGGCTCATTTTCGCAATGATCCGGACGTTCGCTTTGTGTTCGTCGGCGGCGGACTGGGCAAGAAAGAGGTGGACGAGACCATCCGCCGGCACAATCTAACCAACGTTCTGACGCTTCCCTATCAACCGCTGGAGAAGTTGGGAGCGTCGCTTTCCGCCGCGGATGTACATATCGTGTCGCTGGGGGATCCCATGGTGGGCATCATTCATCCGTGCAAAATCTACGGCGCCATGGCCGTCGGCCGGGCCATCCTTTTCCTGGGGCCAAGTCCCAGCCATATCAGCGATCTGCTTGATCGGTATCCCATCGGCTGGCATATCGCACACGGCGACATCGCCGGTGCCACAACGATCCTTTTCCAGATCCGCCGAACCCCGCCCACCCAGCTTGCCGCCATGGGCGCCCTGGCCCGGGAAGCGCTGCGAAAAAACATAAGCCAGGATATTCTCTGCGGCCGGTTCTGCGATAAACTGGAACAAGCGCTGAATTTCAAACCGGTCCGCTCTTACGACGGCCCGGCGGTGGGAAAAGTTTGACCGCGGCGGCGCGCCGCGGCGGAGGGACGCGTACATGGTCGTTCAACCACGCTTTGGTCCAGTCGGAATTGATGCTGATGACGTCCATCGCCAGCAGATAACACAGCGGAAGAAATATAGACGCGGGAGATTCCCCTTGATTGCAAAGATCCTCGATCAAAGGCGTGCGGCGATCGGTGGATAGTTTCCGGACAATTTGGGCGGCTCTTTTCCGATCCACGCCGCGAACACTTCTGTAAACCCGCCATTGCAGAAAATCTTTCACGAGCATGGAGGCCCAGAAAGACGGCAGGCGGAGCAGCCACGGTGGCGGAACGTCGTCATCGTAGAAGTCCGGCGTGAGCGAAACATAAAATGGAGGACCGTGCGCGCCGGCCGGCGGAAAGTCCGGCGGCGGCCGCTTTTCACTCAGGGCCAGGAAGTGCCGGCGGATACGCCACTCGCGACGGAGCGAAATGACGAAAAGAAGCAGGTAAAAGACCAGGATCGCCGCGGCGAGCGATATTCCGATTTTATAAACGTCGTGCGGCGCGGAAATTATGATGAATATAACCATATAGAATAATAATAGTGTCAGTACAATCACCAGCAGGATGGGGGTGATCATCGCGCCGATCATTTCCGCCAGCAACGCCGTGGCGATTCGCCAACCATGGCCGCACTCGCGTCGCCGGAGCATGCGCTCCAAGGTCGCCGGCGAAAAAGAAGATGAATCCGCGCCTTGCGGCATCAAGCTTACTCCAGAGCGCCGGGTGGAGGTTTGCCTTTTCCGTTGGCAAGGTATGCACGACGGGCCGCGGCATAAGCGGCGGCGTCTATTGGATCAGCGGCGCCGCCGGTCTTCCCGGCGTTTGGGTTCAACCGCGGTTCGTACGCTTCGCTGCGGATTTGCAGATGGATCGCCCGGAGCGTCGGGCGACACCAGCCGCAGCCCGTCCCGGCGGACAGGCAATCGGAAAGCTCTGACGCCGTTGCAGGCTTTTCAATTCGACAGAAGGTTTCGATCTTCCGCCGCGACACGCGGAAGCAGTAGCAAACAATGTCGTCGAGATTCAGCGGCATACATTAGTTAAGTATATCCGATATAATACCTGCCGGTGGAAAAACGTTGAATCGCTTCTTTTTAGGAGCGCCCTCCATGCGCGAGCCAGTTATACCGTGGCGGAAAAAGTGTGTGTGGGCGCTCTTACCGGTTTTCTTGCCGGGTTGGGTCTGGGGGCTTGCGGCGACGCGGGCCGGGGCGGCCAGGCCGGCGGCGCACGTCCACGTCATCCCCGTCCCGCATATATCCGACACGTTCGGCGTTAACATTCATTTTACCAATCCCCGACCTGGTGTAATGAGAATGATCGCTGCGGCGGGATTTCGCTGGGTCCGCATGGATTTTACCTGGGCCGACAGCGAGCGCCGCAAGGGACATTATGATTTTCGTCCCTACGATCATCTGCTGGCGGCGCTGCGCCGCCGCCATATCCGGGCTTTATGGATTCTGGATTACGGCAATCCGCTGTACGACCATGGCCTGGCGCCGGCCACGGCTCAGCTCCGCCGGGTTTTTTGTCAATGGGTCGCCGCGGCGGTGCGGCATTTCCGGGGTCATGGCGTTATGTGGGAAATGTGGAATGAACCGGACGGCGGCTGGTGGCGACCCCGACCCAACGCCCAGGCCTATGCAAAGTTAGCCACGGCCGTGGGCAAAACGATCCGCCGCGTGGCGCCGCGGGAACTGTTTGTCGGCCCCGCTCTGAGCGGCGGGATGAGTTTGAAATTTCTGCGCGGGTGTTTTCAGGGGGGTGTACTCAAGTATTTCGACGCCGTGACCGTTCACCCCTATCGCCGGCCGGAAACGGTTATTCCGATCTATCGCAAAATAAAAGCGATGATCGCCCGGTACGAGCCTCCCGGCCGGAAGATTCCGATCATTTCCAGCGAATGGGGTTATTCCTACTCTTCCGCGTGGATATGGGCCTGGCTGTGGAAAGGTTACAACGAGGCCCGCCAGGCCCGCATGTTAGCGCGGCAATTTCTGGTGAACCTGTCGCAAGGCGTTCCCCTGTCGATATGGTACGATTGGAGTGATGATGGGCCTGTTCCTGCAAATTTCGGGGATCATTTCGACCTGGTTCACTATACATACCATACCGGTCGGAAATTCGTATACACGCCCAAGCCCGCCTATTTTGCGGCCAAGACACTCATAACTCAGCTCCGCGGTTGCCGGTTTGTCAAACGGCTAAAAGTCGGTGGAGCGGACGATTACGTGCTGTTATTCGCCGGTCCGAAAGGCAAATGTATCGCCGCCTGGACCACGTCCCGCCATACGCACGATGTCGTATTGCCGCTGCAAGGTGGTCGCTACCGGCTCACCAACGAGACCGGCACGAAAACGCGCACGCTGGTCGCCCGCTCCAACAAGCTCACTGTGTCCCTTTCCCATGATCCGGAATATCTCCGGAATGGTGCAAGTGCTGATCCGTCCCCGACTTCGCATTGATGAAATGGGGCAGACGTCTGGGAGAGGCGATGCACACGACTTTACGACTTTGAAACGCGCCGCTGATCAGACGAACGGCGGCGGATCGAACGGCGAACTCTTCAGCCAGGCGGCGGAGCAGTTCATCGGTGGCCCGACCCTGTTCAGGAGCGGCGGGCACATCCACCTGCAAGACATCGCCGAGAACCCCGCGCCAGGCGAAACGCCTGGCGCGGGCGCGGACTTTGAGCGAAAGTACCAGATTGGAACCGTCCCAACGATAGAAATTTTTCATACCCACCGGCCTTCAAAGCTGGGGCAATCCTCGGACCCACACCCAAAATATAAAATCAAAGGGTCGGTCATGCTTGAACCCGCCGACCGATTCCTCTATCATCCCTCTTATCGTATGTGTAAACCGTTTTTATGAAAGGCAAATACGAATATGTCATCGTCGAAAAATGTTCTGCTGCTGACGGGTGGAGAGGGACACGATTTTGCGTCTATGGCGAAATTTCTCCGTGATCTGGCCGAGCGCCATGGCTGGAAAGTCACCGCGACGGAAGATCGGGCGGTTCTAAGTTCGCTTTCCGCGAGCGCCTATGCGGCTATCGTGGTGTGCACGCAGGGTGGCGAGTTGACAACCGAACAGGGACGCGGCCTCGTGGAATTTGTCAAACGGGGCGGCGGCTTCCTGGGTATCCATGGGGCGGCGGCGAGTTGGCGCGGCAACTCCGATTATATGGCCATGCTCGGATGCCGCCTGCTCCAACGCGTGGCGCCGCTGGAGTTCGAGGTGGAGCCGAAGGATGCCGAACATCCCGTCAGCCGGCATATCCGGCGATTCCAGGTTCAAACCGAACTTTACCAGATGGAAATAACGGCGAGCGATCATCGCACGTTGCTGCAGACCTACTGGCAGGGAAAAATCGAGCCGGTCGTCTGTGTTCGGGAGTTTGGGAAAGGACGGGTGTTTTATATCTCCCTCGGTCACACGGTGGAAGACTTCCAAAACAGCGAATGGCAGACGCTGTTTCTGCGTGCTCTGCGCTGGAGCACGGGGCAGCAAGAGAAACCGGTCCCGAAAGGCGGCGTGATCGGCTATGGTGGCGCGTTCAACATGGGCCGGCACCATTTGAATGCGATGAAAACGGTCGGCATGGTTCCGGTGGCGGCGTGCGATATCGATCCGGCCCGCATGAAGGCGGCGGCGGTGGATTTTCCGGATATTCAAACATATACCAACCCCGCCGAGATGCTGGCCAAGTCCGACGCGGAATTACTCACCGTGATTCTTCCGCACAATGCTCACGCCAAGATGGTGATTGAGGTACTCAACAGCGGCCGGCACTGCGTGGTGGAAAAGCCGATGGCGATCACCTCGGACGAAGTGGAGGCGATGATCGCCGCAGCGGAAAAAAACAAGCGACTGCTCAGTGTTTATCACAACCGACGCTGGGACGGCGATTTTCTGGCCATCGAGCACGTGGTGACTCACCGGAAAATGCTTGGCGACATCTTCAAGGTGGAAATAGGCATGAGCGGCTACGGCTCTCCGGGCGGCTGGTGGCGGTCGCACAAGGAAATATCCGGCGGCATCCATTATGACTGGGGCGCACACTTTATGTACTGGGCCTTGCAGCTTATTGACAGCCCAATCGATTGGGTGGTCGCCACCGCGCAGAAACGAGTATGGCTCCAAGTCAGCAATGAAGATCACTTGGACGCTTATGTGCGTTTCAAGAACGGTTGCATCCTGGAGGTGGAGGCTTCCAATATCGCCAAAATCGACAAGCCGCGCTGGCGAATTCTGGGGGCCAAGGGCGCGATCCTGGATCGCGGGAAGGACGCCTTTGAATTATCGCTGCACCAGTTGGGCGTAAACAATGAAAGCCCCATGCGGGTGAGATATTATCCGCACCAGTCCATTCGATATTATGAAAATGTGGTCGATCATCTGCGTCTGGATGATCCCATGGAAGTTACCGCGCGCAAATCCGCACGGGTGATCCATCTGCTTCATACCATGGACCGGGCGGCGCGGAGCGGCCGGCAGGAACGCGTACCGGGCGAAGATTGAGATTGCGTACATAACGCACCCGGCAACAAGAGGACCCGCTGGTGCTTAAAACGCTTCATTGGTACATCGCGCGCGAATTGGGGCGGGTGTTTTTTCTCACCACCTCGGTTCTCACGACCATTCTGGCGTTCGGGGGAACCTTTCGTCCCCTGACCAAGCAGGGATTAAGTCTTGTGCAGTTGCTGCAAGTGCTGCTGGACTTGATACCGGCCATGCTGGCCTATTCCATTCCGCTGGCGGCTCTTTTCGCGGCGGTGATCGTTTACTGGAGGCTGGCGACGGACAACGAACTGACCGGGGCCAGGGCCAGCGGAGTCAGCTACGCTTTTCTGGTTACACCGGCGCTGGTCCTGGGGCTGGTGGTGGGGGGGATAGACCTGCTGTTCGTCGGCTATGTAGTGCCGGCTTTTTTGCAAAAAACATCGCAAGTAGTGGTGCAAACCGATCTGGCTTCCATGCTGCTGCATGACGTGGGACAGCATCAGCCGTTTCAATTCGGAAACATGGTGGTATACGCCGACAACGCCTACCCCATCCCGTCACCCGCCAATACGCCGGCGCCGGCGGGTGTGAAGCAAACGGTTATTCAATTGCGCGGCCTGGCGGCCACACCACTGATCAAAGACAAACCCAGCGCCATTGTGCTGGCCCGGGCCGCCAACGTGATCATCGATCGACTCAAGGATCGCAACCAGATGCGCGTGGGTGTTCAACTTAAAGACGGCGTGGCTTATGCCCCCAAAAGTTTTCGACAGATTCGCGGTACAATTCGTTATCTGCCGCCGGACGGCAAGCCCTACGTGATTGGTTCGCTGCTGGTGAACCGGCCGAAGTTTCTGGGTTTTCACCGGCTCGTGGAGCTGCGCCGCGACCCTTTCCGCTATGATCCGATCGCGGCGCTGGAGCGAAAATTCAATCGCGACTTGCGAATGGAAAGCATTGCCGAATGGTACATGCGCCGCTTCCAAGCCGGCGTTCCCATGACGTTTAGCCGCCCCGGCGGCGCGGTGGAAATTCGCTCTCCGGCGGCGCGGCTGAGCGTCAACAAGCGGCTGATCTTTCTGGGAAACGTTCACCGGCCCGTGCGTGTGGCGGTGATCCGGCACGGACGCGCGACGATGCTTTATAAAGCGCCGCGGGCCGAGTTGTTGCCGTCCCTTGCCGCCGGTGCCAAAGGACCCAACAGCAAGGCGCCGGACGCATCGCTTCGTCTGACCGGCGGCGCCTTGCGCGAACTGAATCCACGGCTGAATCATCGCTTCCATGCTGGTCCACCGGTGGTGTTCCTTTCGTCGCTGCAAATCACGCCGGCGGCGGTGCATCATCCATCGGCGCCGGCGCGCGGAGATGAATCGCCGGAAATGGCCGGATTACTCAAGAGCATTCACGGGCGGGTAGATCGTTTGCGGCGGCAAATAGATTCGGAAATGCAAAGTCGGCAATCGTTCGCTTTTTCCTGCGTGGTGTTGGTGATTCTGGGGGCGGCGCTGGGGATTATTCTTCGGGACCGCAATCCCCTGGCGGTGTTCGTGGTGGGATTTGTACCGGCCATGGTCCTGGTGCTGTTGATTAACACGGGCCGGGAAATGATCACCCGAACTACTGGTTCGGACTTGCCCGGATTGACGCTGATATGGGCCGGCAACGGACTGATTTTGGCTTTAAATTTTCTGGTATACAGCCGCCTGCTGCGGCGATGAGAACCTTAAAAGAGCGAGGTTCCACAGGCGCCACGACCCGACACCGGAGTATGAATGCGACTGATTGACCGCTACATTATCCGCCGTTTTTTGTTCAACTACCTGCTGGCGCTGAGCGTGCTGGTGGGCATGTACATTCTGCTGGACCTTATCGTGAACTTCGACCTGTTCACGCGCGGCGCCGTATATGCACACGCCGACATGCTGGCGGCGTTCCAGGGTCTGCTCGGAGAAATCGTAAGTTTCTACCTGTACCGGACCCTGGTGATATTCCAGATGATTTCCGGGGTGATTCCCCTGCTGGCGGCGGGATTCACCATGGTGCGAATGACGCGCCACCGCGAGCTGACGGCCCTGCTGGCCAGCGGCGTGTCGCTTTACCGCGTGGCCGCGCCGATCGTGCTCTGCGCGATCGGGTTCAATCTGCTGGTGGTGCTGGACCAGGAAGTTCTTATGCCGCATTTTGTCAATAAGTTGCTGCGCAAGCACGGGCAAGTCACGGCCATCTTTGCGCACAACGAGCCGATCTATTTCATTCCGGAGAGCGATCATTCCCTGGTGCTCGCCTCGCGATACAATCCCCGAACGAAAACGTTGCGGAATGTGCGCATCATAGAACGAACCGCTGCCGGCATGCCCACCGCGCGCATCCTGGCCCGCAAGGCCGTCTGGAAAAAAAACATCGGCGAAGGCCCGCTCGCGGGCGGCTGGCTCATGAGCGATGTGGTGCAGTTCAATGATCGCCGGGGAACCAACCCGAACATACGGCCCCGATCCATTCCCCAGATGATTTACTACACGCCGATGAATCCCGGCCAACTCAAGCTGATATTCCGCAAAAAAGCGGTGGATTACCTTTCCACCGCCCAGATCGACAAGTTGATGCTTTACAGTCCGCCGGCGATTCGTATTGAGCTTGAGAAGATCATGAATACCCGCATTTCACAGTTGGTGATCAACATGCTGATGCTGCTGATCAGCATTCCATTCCTCTTGACCCGCGAACCGAGCCGTATGGTGGGAAACATGTTCTTTTGCAGCCTGCTGACCGGCATCTGTTTTGTGACCACGTTCGTGTGTTTTCAGCTTGCCGGCTCCGGTCTTTCGCCGTTCCTGGGCGCCTGGCTGCCGGTGCTTATCTTCGGCCCTCTGGCCATCGTGATGCTTGATACGCTCAAAACGTAAACCGTGATACCGATGGGACCGCCGTCGCCAGGCCGACCGCCGGCAGGGTAACTGTTTACGGCCCGATCCCGATAGCTGTCGGAACTGCGCCAGGTGGGAGTCGAACCCGCAACCTTCGGCTTCGGAGGCCGACGCTCTATCCAATTGAGCTACTAGCGCGTTTGGCGACTCTTCATAATGATAACATAATGTCCTGACGCCGTCTAAAGCCCATGGCTACCGGCGCGATCGTGACGATTGTTCAGGAGATTAGAACCGGCAACATGAATGTTGCGGCCAGAATAGCGCGCCAGATGCCTCGTCGCATCTTCGGCTTCACCGGAAAAAATTGTCGTGTCGAGTACCAGAGTCCGTCGACGGCTTGTCGCGAGTCCATGGCTCCGGTAGGCTTTTTACTCCTGAGTCGCGCCAAGGTCCATGTCCCGACAACACACGTCGCGACGTGCCTGTGGCGTAGCTGTATTCGTATTGGATTCGTGCATGAAAATAGCGTTGGATCGCATCGCCGAATATCTCGACAAACCCGTGACGGCGCCGAAGGCCCAGGAAGCCCTCATCCACGCGGGTCTGGTGGTGGAGAATATCGAGCAGGTCGGTGCCACGCAGGTGCTGGATGTTGAGGTTACCAGCAATCGCCCCGACTGTCTGAGCTATTTCGGCTTGGCGCGGGAACTGGCGACTTTGCTCGATCGCCGGTTTAGCGAGCCTGAAGTTTCACTCGTCGAATCGGCCGCGTCCGCCGGCCAATTCGCCGCCGTACAACTGGCGGCGCCGGACTTATGTCCGTATTACTCCGCCCGTGTCATTCGCAACGTGAAAGTGGGGCCCTCGCCGTACTGGCTGCGGCAGACCTTGGAAGCCATCGGCCTGCGCAGCGTCAACAACGTTGTGGATGTGACGAACTTCGTGCTCATGGAAACCGGTCAGCCCTTGCACGCCTTTGATCTCGATAAGCTCGCCGGCCGCAACATCATCGTTCGCCGCGCCACGGAAAATGAAACCCTCACCACTCTTGACGGCCGCCTCCACCGCCTGGATGCGCAAACGCTGGTTATTGCCGACACCCAGGCGCCGGTTGCGTTGGCGGGCATCATGGGCGGCAAAGATACCGAAGTCACTTCGAGTACCGTCCATGTTCTGCTGGAATCCGCCCGCTTCGCGCCGTCGGCCATCCGTTCCGCCGCCCGCCGGCTCGGACTTTCCAGCGATTCGTCGTTCCGTTTTGAACGCGGCGTTGATCCGGCCATGGCCGAATTTGCCTCACGCCGCGCCGCGGCGCTGATCGTTGCGATTGCCGCCGGGGAGCTAGCCGAGGGCGTCCTGGCCGAAGGTACGGCGGGGGTCCCACCGCAGAGCGTGTCAGTTCGTCTGGCTCGCGTTCAGCGAATTCTCGGAGTGGAAGTATCCCCGTCGATTCTGTTGGATATTTTTCAGCGTCTGAAATTCGATCCACAATTGCGGGAAGATCGAATCGATTGCTTTGTTCCCTCCTTCCGCAGCGATATTTCTCGTGAAATCGACCTGATCGAGGAAATATGCCGCGTTTGGGGATATGGGAACATACCGGTGGGGCGGGTTATTTCCCATGGGATCGAACCGATGGATCCGGCCGCCGCGGCCGCCCGCATGATGCGTCAAACCCTTGCCGCCTGCGGCTGGCACGAGACCAACACTTACAGCTTTGTCGATCAGAAGGAAGCGGAGTTTTTTCTTGATCATTCGCGGGTTCCGGTCCAAGTCAGTGACGCGGTGCGGAAATCGACCAATTTTCTGCGACCCAGCGTCTGGCCCGGTTTGCTGCGCGCCCGTCAGTTAAACCAGAACAATGGCGAGCCAAAGGCCCGACTTTTTGAACATGCCCGCGCGTACTGGCAACTCCGATCCCATCCTGCGGAAGCACCCGGAGAAGAGCATCGTCTAGCCCTGATCGGCAATGACGTAGCCGAGGTACTCGGAGCCGTAGATGTATTGCTGGCGCGCGTCAATCCGCAAGCGGTGCTGGCGGTCAAGCCACAGGATCGGCCCGGCCTGATGGCCGGGGCGGCGGGCGAATTGCGGGTATCCACACGCGGGACAAAAAACGGTTCGTCCGGTGATCGGCACATTGGATTCGTCGGCGAGTTTTCCCGCAATGTTGTCAAATTCTATGATCTTCGCCACAGTGCGGCCGGTGTGGAACTATGCTGGGATGCACTGGTCCAGCTTTATTGTCCGATTCGGGTAGGCCGGCCGTTACCACGATTTCCCGCCGTGAATCGCGACCTTTCCGTGGTACTGGAGAATTCCATCCGCTGGGCCGACGTGCGGGCATCGCTTATCGATTCGGAGCTGGAATTTTTAGAATCCGTGCGGTTCGTGGGAACATGGCAAAGCAGCCAGATCGGGATTGGCAAAAAAAGCTGTACTTTCACTCTTACTTTCCGTGATCTCCAAACTACTCTGCGTTCCGAACAGGTCGACGCCCAAGTGCGGCGGGCGGTGGAGGTACTGGGAAAAAAATTCCATGCTTCGTTGCGGGTATAAGCCAAATTTCGATTGGAATACAAGTAGCCTAATTTGCAGGCATATCTTCCCGGTAACAGACGACAGAAAAAGACTTTTGACTATTTAATAAGCGTTCCCCTACACTTTTGATCCAAGTTGTAAAAAATTCCATAATTACGTAACCGCCACTATTACCTAATGTTATGATGTCGTAATAGCCGCCATATTCAGTTGGCATGACGCTTGCTTACCTATCCATCTTAGGGATGCCCAACGTGTTGTTTGTTTCTCCGGTGTGCACCGGATTTGAGGAAAGACTTATTGCTGTTCAGGGGAGTTCGCCAATGCGTTTGAGAAATCTGTTACGTGAACCGGCCATGCGATGGTTAAGAGGACTCATCGCGGTTTTACTGTTGTTGGCCATGACCGCTCCCGCCCTGGCCCAAACGGCAGCGACGGCGATGCCAGCGGCAACCGCCACACCGGCAACCACACAGGCAGCGTCCGCCGCGGCGCCGGTAACCGGCGCCTGGGCCCAACAGAACTACGATACCGGCAGCACGGCTTGGATGCTGGCCTCTACCGCCCTGGTCATGATCATGATGCCTGGTCTAGCGCTTTATTACGGCGGCATCGTGCGCAAGAAGAACTTCCTGGCCACGATGATGACCTCTTACTCGGCGCTGGGCATTATCTGCGTGCAGTGGTTTATCTTCGGTTACATGCTGGCGTTCGGCACATCGTCGAATCCCATTGTGCAGAAGTTCATCGGTTGGGATCCAAGCCGGATCATGATGCTGGGACTTAATCCTATCACCGCGGTAACCGGCGCACCCGGCGCGCCGGCGGGCGGCCAATTCCCCGTTCCGGAAACTATTTTCAATATGTTCCAGGCGATGTTCGCGGTGATCACGCCGGCCCTTATCGCCGGTTCCGTGGCGGAACGCATGAAATTCAGCGCCTGGTGCGCATTCATCTTCCTGTGGGGCACGATTGTGTACGATCCCCTGGCCCACTTTATCTGGGGTAACGGCTGGTTGGCACAAATGGGCGCCGTGGACTTCGCCGGCGGCACAGTGGTGCATATTTCTTCGGGCGTGTCGGGGCTGGTGGCCGCCATCATGCTTGGAAAACGCGCGGGCTATCCGAAAGGGAACATCATTCAGCCCAACTCGCTGGGGTTGACGCTTACCGGCGCCGGTCTGCTTTGGTTCGGTTGGTACGGCTTTAACGCCGGTTCGGCCAATGCGGCCAACGGCCTGGCTTGCGCCGCGTTCCTGAACACCACCATCGCCACCGCCATGGCCGGTCTGGCCTGGAACTTTGCCGAATGGGTGCACCACCGCCGGCCCACCACGTTGGGCATCGCCTCCGGCTTCGTGGCCGGTCTGGTCGCCATCACCCCGGCTTGCGGTTATGTGGCTCTCTGGTCCTCGCCGATTATCGGCTTCCTCGCCGGCGTGGTTTGCTACGGTGGCGCCCAGCTTAAGACGATTTTCGGCTATGACGACGCTTTGGACGCCTTCGGCGTGCACGGCATAGGCGGGTTCCTGGGGGCCATGCTCACGGGCGTGTTCGCCTCTACGGCCATCAATACAACCGCGGGCGTCATCGACGGCCACTGGATTCAGCTTTGGTACCAGTTCTGCGTGGCCGGCGACGCCGTGGTGCTCGCCGCCGTTGGAACCGCCGTTATCGTGTTCGTTCTCGATAAGACCATCGGCATACGCGTGCCGGAACAGGTGGAAATCGAAGGCCTGGACTTTGGTCTCCACGGTGAAAACGGCTGGCAAGTCGGCGATATCCCGGCGCCATCGGCGGTGCTGCCGAGCAACGCGATTTGAGCCGGCGGAAGCGTTATGAATCGGGAAGAATGCCCAGCCCGCGGGTGGTCCGCGGGTCGGGATTATCAAAATAGTCCGTACAGTTGGAGAATTGCATGAAATTGATTATTGCCATCATTCAACCCCATCGTCTGGAAGCCGTTAAACAGGCTCTGAGCAACGTGGAAGTGTTTCGCCTGACCGTGTCCGATGTACAGGGTTATGGCCGCCAGAAGGGGCATACGGAATATTTTCGCGGCAAAGAGTTGCAGGTGAACCTTATCCGCAAGGTTCGCCTGGATATCGCGGTGAATGAAGCCTTCGTCAAACCCACCATCGATGCCATAGTCCAAAGCGCGCGCAGCGGACCCGGCGGAAAAGGTCAGATCGGCGATGGAAAAATTTTTATGCTGCCCCTGGAAAATGTGATTCGCGTAAGCGACGGGACGCAGGGCGGCGAAGCGATATAATAATCTATATAACTTTTTGTTTTTTCTTGCATCCAGCCCGCCTTGGGGTGGGTAGCCGGTGTGCGGTCCACCACGATGGCCTCCAGCCAGGTGCGGATCAGATCCCCAGCGCTGCCGTCCGTTACCCGCATCCGCACACATGCCGTCAAATAATCAAGGCATGAAAATCATGTTAGCGAAATGTGGCGAGGTCGCTAAGATTTGATTAACTTGGCGAACACCCGCTTGACGCCGCGCATTCGGTAAGACATTGTGCGTACGAGCTGAACGCCGTATCGTGAACGGGAAAGTCGGCGGATGGGTTATGACTCGTAGAAAACGTATTCTGGTTGTCGACGACGAACGCGATCTGGTCGAACTGATCAGCATGAATCTCCAGCGCCATGGGTACGAGGTTCTTACCGCGTATGACGGCAAAACGGGTTTGGAGATCGCCCGTAAACAGATTCCCGATCTGGTCATCCTGGACCTGATGATGCCGAATCTTTCCGGTCAGGAAGTGGCCACCTGCCTCAAGGGCGACCCGACGACCGCCGCGGTTCCCATTCTCATGCTTACCGCCCGCGGCGAAGAAACCGACATTGTCGTGGGTCTTTCGCTGGGTGCGGACGATTACGTAACCAAACCTTTTTCCATGAAAGTGCTTATGGCGCGCGTCGGGGCCGTCCTGCGAAGAAAGGCGGCCATTGAACCGGGCCAGCAGGCGCTGCGCAGCGGTCCGATGCTGATCGATCAATCGCGGCATGAAATCACGCTGGAAGGCAAGCCCGTGAGTCTCACCGCGACGGAGTTTAAGCTGCTGACCGCGCTGGCGGCCGCCCGCGGCCGGGTTCTTTCCCGTGATCAGCTTACCGATCGTGTCATGGGGACCGATGTGTACGTGACGGATCGCGCCATCGACGTACATGTCACGGCGGTGCGAAAAAAGCTCGGCGACTTTCAATGGATGCTTCGCACCGTGCGCGGCGTGGGCTATCGACTGGTGGAGTCGCAGGAAGAAGAAAGTCCGCGTCCCGGGAGAACCTCCCGCTGATCCGGTTCCATGTTCGCAAGCGAGCCGTTCCCGCTTTGGACGGTGCTAAATCATCTCTATCGTAACAGCCACCGGCACTGGACTTTGCCGGACTTCCGGGGATGATGGAATTTGTGAAAATCGTTTCGGATGCAATGTTTTTCACTGCCGGTTTGTCTCCGCTGGTGGTTGGCCACGGCACCGCCTGGCTTGCCGTGCTCGGCGCCGCATGGGCGTTTCTGGTGGTGGCGGTGGTCGTCGCCGCGGTACGCCGTCGCTGGATACTCACACGGATTCTCGCCTCGCTGGAAGCGATTGAACGCGGTTGGCCCCGGCCCAAGATGCGCCTGGTGGTTGGCGGACGACTCGGGCATCTGGCCCGCCTGGTCGATTCGCTGAACATGCTGGGGGAGGATCAAAAGCGGCGGCTTGTATTTGAATCATGCTGCTTTCAGGCGATTTTGAACAAGCTGGAACATCCCGTGATTATTGTAGATGAGGCCGACCGCGCCGTGCTGGCCAACCATCGCGCCATGGACCTTTTTGCATCCGCCGGCGCAACAGAGGAGGAGAGTTTCCACTGGCTTGTTTCCCAGCCGCAAGTCGCCGCGCTAATCGCGGCGGCGCGGCGGGGTGATCCCCCGGCGCGGCGGCAGATCCGCCTTAATGGAATGGCTCGCCCGCGAACGGTGCAAATGACCGTGGCGCCGGTGCGCGGCGGCAACGAAATCCACGGCACGCTGCTGTTGCTGGAAGATCAAACCGAGTTGATTCAAAACTTGCAGATCAAGGCCGATTTTGCCGCCAACGCCAGTCATGAACTGCGCACGCCGCTGGCGAGTATTCGCGCCGCTGTGGAAACCATCACCGAAGCCGGTGTGGAAGACCGGCAAACCCTGTTGCGCTGTCTAAATATCATCGGCGGGCACGTGCTGCGATTGCAGCTTCTGGTGCAGGACCTGTTGGACCTTTCACGAACGGAGGACCCGCGCGCGGTGGTGCGACTCGAGCCGATTCATCTTGCGGAGGTCCGGGAAGTTGTGCGTTCGCTATTTTCCGCGACGGCTCTCGAAAAGCATCTTGATCTGCGTTTTCATGTTGGACCGGGGGCGGACGTGATCGTCGCCGACGAGCGGCTGGTGATGCTTATTCTCAAAAACCTGGTCGACAACAGCCTTAAATTCACCTCGACGGGTTTCGTGGAGATTCGCTGGTTTCGTCGCCATCGAACGGCGGCGACCAGGCGGGAAATCGCTATCAGCGGCCAGGCGGAGAACAGCAACACCTCGGTGGGGGGGGCGGACCCCTCCGCGTGCGCCGCCGAGGCGGAAGTGTATGTGCTGGAGGTGGAAGATAGCGGCTGTGGCATACCAGCGGAGGACGCCAACAGAGTTTTCGAGCGTTTTTATACGGTCAATCGCAGCCGCGGAGGCGCAGACCGCGGTACCGGCCTGGGGCTGGCGATAGTTAAACATGCGGTAGGCGCCTTGGGTGGGGTGGTGGAGCTTGCCAGCCGGCCCGGCGCCGGCACAACCATGCGCTGCATCTGGCCGGCGCCTCCCGAGTCATCTACCAGCGCTGGAGAAAACCCCGTGCGAAGCAAACCCCATAGCTAAAACAACGACGCCGGGTAAAGGGTTTGGCCGGCTGGTTGATTATTTCTTTTTGATAGATATTTTCAATTCAATGTTTTTATACGCCGCCGCCGCCTCCGGCGTGATCCGGTGTTGGCGCCGGGGGAACTCGCCGGTCGGGACAGGTCTTCGATCGGGCGAATCCGGTCCATCGTGGCGCTGGAGTACCTCGTAATACTGGTTGCGTTGAGCCGGTGTCCAGCCGCTGTCGCGGATCAGCCGGCAAATCATGTCTTGCGAAAGCTTGTAGGTGGTTCCCGCGCTGCTGACGACATTTTCCTCCATCATCACGCTGCCCATGTCGTTGGCGCCGAAAAACAGCGCCAACTGGCCGATCTTGGGGCCCATGGTGACCCAACTGCTCTGCATGTTGCAAATATTGTCCAGGTACAGCCGGGCAAGGGCCAGCATTCGCAGATATTCATCGGCGTCGGCCAGTCGCACCGTTCGACCATTGTCGAATTCGTAAGGCTTGCCCGAATCCGGATTCCATTTCCTTTTGCGATCCAGCGGAGTGTGATCCGGTTGGTAGGTCCAGTGAATAAACGCCGTGTAATGGGCCGGGGCGTTGGCCAAAGCCCAATCCTGGCGCTGGCGCAGGCGGCTTAAATGATCCAGCCGGTCCTCAATGGTTTCGATATGACCGATGAGCATGGTCGCACTGGTGTAAAGCCCCAGTTTATGGGCCTGGCTCATCACATCCAACCACTCTTGACCGCTGCATTTGCCCGGCCCGATCCGCTTGCGTACGCGGTCGGAAAAGATTTCTCCTCCACCGCCGGGTACCGTGGCCAGACCGCTGTCTTTAAACCGCCGGAGCACTTCGGCCACCGGCAGATGGAAGAAACGCGCAAATTCCACAAACTCCGGGGGACTGAAGGCGTGAATGTGAACGGTGGGAAATTTCTCGCGAATGCCGCGCAGAAGTCCCTCATAATATTCGATGGGCAGGGCCGGGTTCATGCCTCCCTGCATCAGAATCTGCGTGCCGCCGATCTGAACCAATTGGGAAATTTTTTCGTGAATTTGTTCCGGCGAGAGGGTGTAAGCATCGGAGGCTTGCGGGTCATTGCGCTTGAAGGCGCAAAAGGTGCAGCGGGCGGTGCAAATATTGGTATAGTTAATGTTCCGGTCGATCACATAGGTACGGTAATCTTCCGGATGAAGACGCTGACTTACCGCAAAGGCCCAGCGTCCCAGATCGGTTAACTCGGCCTGGTGGTACAACTCGAGAAACTGCTCGTTGGAAAGCCGCGCTTGACCTTCTATGACGGCGTTGAGATCGAAGCCGGGTTTATACCGGTTTGGCCGCGCGCCGGGCCTGGCGGCAAGGGGGGAATAACTCGCGATGACCATACAACCTTTTCCACACAGACGTGGCAATATTTTCGGGAGGGCGCCGGTGTGGACCCGCGACATAATTGTCGCCACGAAGATGGCGTGCCGACCCGGTGGCTATCGGGATTTACCGGTCGATTCCCCAAAAAATTGCCAGGCTTTTTCCGTTTGCCAAGCGGTTTGGAACAATCGTAAAACCAACGGAAGATTATAGGGGGGTACACCGCCCTCGTGCAAGTCGCTGGAGCGGGCTATAATACTCTATAGGGTGTGGCAATTTTTCCAGGAATGGCCGCCGGCGCCGTGCGGGGCGCTGTCGACTACCGGGGTGGAACCGACGACATAAATGCCGCCGCCAAGACGGAGTGACGATTCCGAGCAGCTATCGGAATTCACCGGCCGATTCCCAAAAAATAGCCAGACCCTACTTTGTGTGGAGTCATTCCTCATGCCAGAAAATCCGCCGGCTGGCGAAAACGCCTCATTTCCGGACTCCCCGGATAAACGACCAACCCGCCGGCGATGGACCGTACCCACCGGCAGGAAGGTGTGGGCTCTGGCGATTTTTATCGTTCTGCTTGCCGCACTGGTGCTGGCCCTGCCCAGCCTGCTGTGCACCGGGCCGGGAGTTCGGTTTGTCGAATCCCAGATCGATGCGCGTATCAAGGGAACCGTGACCATTGGCCGGCTGTCGCTGGGCTGGTTCAGTCCCGCCGCCATCAGCGATTTAACCCTCCGCGATCCCGCCGGCGACGTAGTTCTCTCCGGCGTGAATGTGAGGACGCAACTAAGTCTGCTGCGCCTGCTGAGAGATCATCAACGGCTCGGCAAAATTGACATTGGCGTTCGTTTGGCGCGCCTGGCAACGCAAAGGACGGCAAGGCTCAACTTGATGCAGGCGCTGGCTGGTCGCACGCCGGCGCACGCCAAGCCGGTGGCGGCTAAGCCGGTAAAACCGGCCGCCCCTTCCCGAGCGGCGTCAAAACTATCGAAATGGCCGCGGTTTTCCGTGCGACTGAACTGCCACATCCGGCGACTCTCCTGGACCAGCCCGTCCGCGCCGGCGATGCAAGCAAGTCATTGCCAACTCATTTTGTCGCTGGATACGCAAGGCCAGCCGGTGCACGTGCAATTTCAGACGCTGGCCGGAGTACAAAACAAGCCTCCGGCAAAAATTACCGCTGACGCCATACTCAAGCTTTTTTACAATCACCGGTTGTTATCGCCGAGTCGGATTTCCGGCCAGATTAATGTACACGTCAACCATTTAGATCTCAGGGCGATTCAGCCCGCGCTTGCTTCCACCGGTCTGGGATTGAAAGTGGCCGGCACGCTGAACATGCGCCTGGCCATCGCCATGATGAAAAGTCTGCACGCGGGAAAAGTTGGGGCGGTGATATCCATCCGCCAATTAACCCTAGGCGGTCCGTGGCTCGCCGGCGATGAGCCTCATCTGGGCAATCTAACCTCCTCGACCGATTGCTCATGGGGATTGGGACAATTCAGAATCCGGAACGCCGCGGTGCGCTGTGCGCTGGGGAACCTTTCATTACAGGGAAGCGGGGCGGCGCAACTGCTCACGGGATTGTGGGCGGTGCGCCCGCACGGAACTGTCCCTCCCGGCCAAACAGCGCAACTGCGTTGTCACGCCGCCGTAAAACTGGCCGCCTTTCTGCGCGACTTTGCCCATGTTTTCAAAACACCCGCCCGTGCGACGTTTCACGGCGGTCAATCCACCTTGAACTCGACGCTTGTTCTGGGGGCGCCCGCTGGTAGTGACCCTATAGTTAAACCGGCGCTGGGCGCGATGAATTCCGCCGCCGGTCCGAAAGGTATCCTGCCGGCGGTGGCGGGACAACTGCAATTCAATATACTTCCACTAAGCTGGAACATGCCGGGGCAACGATCGCCGCGCATCGTCAGCGCCGACGGCAAGGTTGCTTTTGACACTGCGGGCAAACCGCTGGCGCTGGCCGTGAATCTACAGGTTAAGCGCGGGCGAAAACCCCCTATCTCCTTTCACCTGGCCGGCAATTTGAACGTCTTCCATCAATACCGTCTAAGAGCATTCAATCGGCTCACCGGTTCCGTTCATCTGGCTCTGGAGAAGTTCCACCTGAACTATATGCAATCCCTGCTGGCGCGATTTCATGCTCCTGTGATTCCCACGGGCGTGTTGCACGGTGCGATCGCCATCCATATGCCCACTCCCGGAGCTGGTTCAATTGTGGGCAAACTATTGATTGATCAGATGGCTCTGGGCGGAGAGATGCTGCACTCGGATCATCCGCAATTCGGTCAGGTGACGATTCCCATCGACGTGCTCTGGCATGGGCACAATTTGCGTATTCGTAATCTGGCAATTGAGAGTCTGCCGGCGGATTTTTCTTTGCAAGGCGCGGCGCGCGTTTCCACGCTCCTGGCGATGCTCCATGACCAGGCGCGGAGGGGGCACAGCTCCCTGGTGTTTCAATTGCGCTGCAACTTGCCGCTGCTGGCGGCCAATTTGCCGCATACGCTGGGGCTGGTCCACAGTGGACTGCATCTTCAATCCGGCATCGCGCTGCTGCACGCGAAACTCCAAAACGCCGGAAAGACGTCGGTTGGCACCATTCGCATGAATCTGGGGGCGTTGCGGGGTCACGATAGGCAGCGGAAGTTTCAAATCAATCCGTTTTTGCTGCGCGCGGCCCTGAAACGCCGCGGAACCACCTGGCGATTTGAGAACGCGGCGTTGTTCCAGGCCGCCGGTCCCAAGGCTAACCCTATTGTAGCGCCGCAACTTTCGTTACAACTTAAAGCCGGCTCCGCCCACCTTCGGAGCTATCGCCTGCGGCTTACCGCCGCCGCGGCCCCGGTGCTTGAACAATTCGCTCCGTTTGTGGATTTGCATGGCCGTTCCTTGGGGGGACAGGTGGCGGTGACTCTTTCCGTTCGCCACGTCATGTCGCCTGCCATCGCTTATCAGGGGACGCTTTCGCTGCATAACGCCAGCCTGGTGCTGCAACCCGGCCAACCGCCCGTCAAGGAGCCTTTGCTTCTTCTCAACGCCGCCGGCGCCCTGGCAGCGCCTAACCGGCGATTGGAGTCTTTGACCAGTCATTTTTCTCTGCAGGCTGCGGAGTTGGATATATCCGCCGGCGACGTGCGCATTCGGCGAAACACCGCCGGGGTGTGGGAAGTTCCGAAACTACGCCTGGCGATTCAACACGGCAACCTTTCCTCTCTGCGTCGTCTGGCAGTGTCTTTTATACCGATCATGGGACGTTATCGCCTGGCGGGTGAACTGGCCGGTTCGAGCCTCTGGGCCGCCTACGTTCCCGGGCATGCGACACTCTCGAAGTGTCATCTGGTTTTTGACAACCTTAGCGTCGGGAGCACGATTCCCACCCGCGAGGGGGCTTTATTCCGAGAACCACAATTAACCATTGACGCCGCCGGCGATGTGCGTACCCGGGGAACCTTTCAGGCGCGGATCAAGCGGTTCGCGCTGGTCTGCCGGGATGCCGCGGTGGATGTGGCGTTGCCGCAACCGGTGTTGCTCACTTACGGTCCCGCCGGCAAGAGTACGGTCTCGGCGCCGGCGATGAAGATCAACGGCAATCTGGGCCGAATCCGTCCGCTGCTGGTTCTTCTCGGCGTGATCAAGCCCAACCGCACGCTCCAGGGGGACGTGCAGTTTACCGGATGGGCGCGAAGCTCGAAAAAAGGAATTGCGCTGGCATTACAAGCCGGGGTCAAGAGCTACCGGCTTTCTTTCCCGAGCAATCCCGCGCCACTGCCGCCGACCAATCTGGCCGCTGATATTCAGGGCCGCCTGAATCTCGCGGGTAAAACGTTCGAATGTCGCCGCACCTGCGCGATATCGGAAAACCCGGCAACAATCGGCGCCGGAAAGAAGGCAGACCAGCTTGTGCTGGCCAAAGGAAGCGTTATTTCCTTCTCGCCGCGTGTTCCCGAAAACATCCGGGCGATCGTGCGCTATGATCTGGCCCGTCTGAACATCCTGTTGCGGCCGATGCTGCCGAAAGACCTGGTGATGTCCGGGCGCCACAGGATGGCAATCCGGATAACCGGCCGGCTTACGAATGGCAAAGGGCTACGCCGTTTTCGCTCGCTGGCAATAGCGCCGACGACCTTCGCTTTCGATCACATCGCCACGGACGGACTTAGTCTCGGCCCGGGCCTGGTAAAATTAAGTCAGCGGGGCGGCATCCTGAAACTGGGTCCGGACAGTATACCCGCCAACGCGGGCCGGGTGAATCTGGCCGGCCACATCGACTTGAATCGTCCTGTACCAACATTTGTGATTCACCACCCGGTGCCATTGGCCGTCAACATCAACCTCAATGGCCGAATGGGAAACACGCTGCTGAATTTTCTGCCGCTGACCTGGGGCGGGGGGAACAATACGAACAGTGTGATTCAGGTGAAGGGTCTTCTGAATGTGCGCGTCGACAAGGCGCAAATTCCATTCCAGTACAAAACCCTCAATCAAACCGGTACGCTTACCGGAACCGTAAGCATCACGCACCTGAGTTCCAATTCGCCGCTATTTGCCCTGATCGGCCGGTCGGTGGCGCCCCTGGGGGTTCTAACCGGACAACGTCTGCGGCTTGTGGACAGCGGCATTCGCCCCACAAAATTTGATCTGACGCGGGGGAAAATCCATTACCGAAATATGCAGCTTGTCCTGACTTCCTTTGGCATGAATTTTTCAGGCTGGGTGGCTTTGGACCGGCGTCTGCGCATGGACGTGAGCGTAACCGGTGCGGGTTTGACGCTGCCGGTACCCCTGGCGATTGGCGGCACGACCACAGCGCCGAAACTGCATCTGAGCAGCCGGCCGCTCCGAAACATCGGCCGGGGGTTGCCGAATTTACTGAACAAAATCTTTGGACATTAAGAGCCTATTTGGCTTTTATGCATGTTGATATGATTGTGTCGCTTGACGCCATGCCGCCCGAACCACGCCCGCCGGAGGCGCCGCCGCCAAAAACTATTGTGGTGCGCTACGGCTACCAGCGGTTGATCGGGGAATTTCCCAGCGATCTGAAAACGAAGGTGGGCTGCGGCACGCGGCTGGTGGTTCGCACGCCGCGGGGAACGGAAATAGCCGAGATGCTCACCACGGCGTGCGGCAATGGCGGCTGTGGAAAGTCGATTACCCGGGAAAAACTGCTGGCCTATATCGCCAATTCGGGTGGAACCTATTTTCCCTTCAGCGAAAACGGACGGGTGCTACGGGTGACCACTGCGCAAGACCAGGCGAGGCAACAGCAGTTGGATGAACAGAAGCACCAGCATCTACGGTTGATTCAAGAGGGCGCTGTGCGTCACGGGTTGTCGATGAAGATCGTGGAGGTGGAATATCTCCTGGGCGGCGAGCGGGTGATTTTCTATTTCACCAGCGAGCACCGCGTGGATTTCCGCACGTTGGTGCGCGATATGGCCGGCCTGTTCCATACCCGCATCGAGTTGCGGCATGTGGGCGAGCGGGAAGAGGCTCGCCTGACGGCTGATTACGAAAAATGCGGCCAGCCCTGCTGTTGCCGGCAGTTTTTGAAAGTGCTCACGCCTATTCCCATGCGTGCGGCCAAAATTCAGAAAGCCACGCTCGATCCGGCGAAGATCAGCGGCCGCTGCGGGCGGCTGATGTGCTGCCTGCGTTACGAAGATCAGACGTATGAGGAACTGCGAAAAAAACTGCCCCGCCGGCATTCCCGCGTACGCACCAATCAGGGGGAGGGTTGGGTGACCGATGGGCAGGTTCTTACCCAGATTGTACTGGTGCTCTACGATGATGGAAAACAGTCAGCGGTTCCCCTGGAGAGTATTGAGGCGTTTGATCTGCCCAAGCCCACGATGCCCAGCGGCCGCAAGATGCAGTTCCCCGGCGACACGGATGAGGGGAGCGTTCGGCCGGGGAAAGCGGCGCCCCCTGGAAACGGCGGGGCTCCCCGTCGGGGCGCCGCCGGCACATAAGCTCGACTTTGGACAATCATGTGGGTCCGATGACCTCATCGGCCATTGCATTGATCCCGATAGCTATTAAAAGTATGACGGCCGCGGGATGGCGATCCACGCGGCTGCCCGGCCCTCCCGTGGGGGCGGCTTTCCAAGTCCCGATAGCCATCGGGATTCTTATACTCGGTTGTTTGCCGCCAGAAATCGCATGGGAAATTCCGGGGGCAAATCATCCACCAGAAAACGACGTACGCCGCCGGTCGTGCCAAATGCTTGGAGCATCTTCTCGGCGGCCAGGTAGCCACTTCGCACGGCCCCTTCCATGGTGGCAGGCCAATCGGTCTGAGTGTAATCGCCGGCGAGAAATAAATTTTCAACACCCGCCGGCGGCGGGGCCTGTGGCGGACGATGCGCATCGACGCCCGGCCGCGGGGAAAAAGTCGCCCGTTTTTCAATAATGATTCTGTACCGGATCACTTGCGCCTCCGGAACGGAAAAAAGGCGCTGAATCTGATCTCTAAATAAAAGCATAAGTTTTTCCGCGGGCGTATCGACCCAGGGACGCGCCGCGCTGATCACGCCGTGCAGGACCGCGCCCCGCTCGTCCTTGCGGAAAAGCCATTGCAGCGGTGGATCGAAAAGGGCGGCGAAGGGCAGACGCATCACCGGCCGATCGAACCAGAGGTGAGCGCCGAGAATCGGCACATTTTGCAGTTGATCCAGATGCGCAAAACGCGAATCAACCCGCCGCAGATGTTCAGGAATCCAGCGCAAAACAGCGTGATAATTTGCCGCCAGAACAACGGCGTCGGCCGAAAGCCGTTGTCCGTTGCGCAATATCACACCGGTGACGCGGTTGCCATCGAAGCTCAATTCGCTTACGCGCGTATGAAGCCGGACGTCTTCACAAGGCCACAAAGCGTAAAGCTTTTCCAGCGGACAGACGGGCAGGCCGATCATGTAACCCCGGCGGTGGGAAAGCATGGCGTCTTGAAAGACCTGAATGGCGTACTTGCCGCTGGCGGATTCGGTTTGTTCATTCAGTGCGCTGATCAGAATGGGATCATAAAAACGCCTGATGACCCTCTCCGGTTGACGCTGTTCTCTCAGCCACAGGCCGAAGGGAACATTGGCCAGGCTTTCGCGACCGGCTCGTCCCAGGCGCAGCATGGCCCAGATGGCGCGGCACACGGCGAATCGTTCGGAAAGGCGTAAAGCGCCAAATACCGCCAGGGCCGGCGCCAGATGCAACGGCGCCGGCAAACTGGGTACGCTCCAGAGGTCGTAACGGCGGCCATTTTCATCCAGGTAATGAATGCGATTGCGGTATTGGATTTTGTCCGCCGTGCCCAGGCGGCGGTAAAGATCGATCAGATTGGTGCAGCATCCCAATAATACGTGCTGGCAGTTGTCCAGCAGTTGATGTGGCGGAGCGTCTTCAAAGGAACCGGCGCGCCCGCCGAGTTGGCTCCGGGCCTCCAGCAGGCTCACGCGGATGCCCGCGGATGCCAAGGCGGCGGCGGCGGCGATTCCCGCCAGACCGCCGCCGACCACAATAACGCGGGGCGCGGCGGCGTTTGACGCCGTGGCAGAGCAGGTCGATGGGAACGCGGTTGAACTCATAAATACTCTTAGCTATCGGGATTCTCCGGCTGCTCCCGAAAATATTGTCACGCCTGTCGCCATTACGGCGGCAACATCCTAACGACCGGCGCATTGTTTTGCATTTCTATCCGCGGGCATCGGTCCAGCCCTGCGCCGCTCCGGCGGCGGGGGGGGGCATTCACGGCTCCATATCTTTATGATTGGCCGATGGGGGCATCGGCCCTACATGTGAAAACAGGGGTGGATTCGTTACTATAAATGGAAGGGGCGCTATTAGCCGCTCGACGAACGGCTTTGGGGATGGCGAGTCGCCCGGAGAACAAAATGAATTTCTCCCTCCATAAGCCTGGATACAAGTGGATTGCCAAACGCAACAGGGCGAATAGATCAACTCATTCAGTAACCGGCGGTCTGATTTTGCTTCGCGTGCCGGTTATTCTCTGCGCGCTGACGATGGGAAACCTGATTCTCTGGTTCATCGCGGTGATCATCTTCCGGAAGAGTCCGGTACTTCTGGGAACCGCCGCGCTGGCTTATGCGCTGGGGCTTCGCCATGCCCTTGACGCCGACCACATCGCCGCCATCGACAACGTCACTCGTCGCCTGGTCAACGCCAACCGTCGGCCGGTGGCGACAGGATTTTTTTTTGCGCTGGGACATTCCACGATTGTGCTTCTGCTGGCCGTGTTGATCGCCCTTACGGCGGGCCGGATCCACCGTGATTTTCCCATGCTGCAATGGCTCGGAGACATGGCCGGCCCGTCGCTTTCGGCGTTGTTTCTGCTGGCTATGGGATTGATTAATGTGTTGATGCTGCGGGAATCGCTGACGATGCTGCGACAATCGCGCCACGAACCGGATGGGACCTTGCCGCTTGCCGCGGCGCCGCGGGGACCATTAACCTGGCTATTGATGCCGTTGCTGCGCATCACTGATCGCAGTTGGAAAATGTATCCCGTCGGATTGCTTTTCGGTCTGGGTTTTGACACCGCCACTGAAGTGGGTGTGTTGAGTATTTCCGCCGCCACGGTGGTGCAAAATCTTTCTCTCTGGACCATCCTGCTGTTTCCGGCGATTTTTTCCGCCGGTATGATCTTGGTGGACGCCGCCGACGGCATCATGATGGCCCGTGCCTATGGTTGGGCCGTGGTCAAGTCCACGCGCAACCTCTATTACAATGTGGTCATGACTTCTGTGACTGTGGTGGTAGCCTTGGTCATCGGGACGCTGGAAATCGTGGGGTTGGCGCGACAACACGCAGGAGAGTGGCTTTCCGGCGCCGTCGCGGAAATGGAAAATCACTTTGCGATGATCGGATCTTTAATGATTGCAGTGTTTTTGACCCTATGGCTGGTTCTGTGGCTGATCCAGAATTTCAAGGCTTCCAACCAGAGCGAATGACTGGAGCAAAATTTCCCACAAAAACCAAAAACATGCCTGCCGTCGCACAGGCAGGTCGGGTAGCGCAATTTAACATAATGTTCATTATAGGACGTTATTGATGCTGTAATTTCCACCATTTTTATCCGGTTTCGTATCTCATTCGCCGCTGGTTGTTGTTCCGCTTTGCCCGGCTCGTTGTGCCTTTCGATCGGAGATTACATCCGCGATTATTTGCTCCAACCCTATTTTAGGAGAAAAATTTGTCGCCCGCATCAACTTGCTGATATCCGGAACGCGCCGCGGCATATCCTGAAAATTGTGGTTGTACACCTTCTCATAAGCGATAAATTGAATTTCCGACCGGCTTTGCGCCGCCTGACCGATACGCCGCGCCAACTCGCCAATAGCTATTTCTTCTGTCCCTCCGATATTATAAACTTCACCCCAAGCGGCCGACGAGCCAATTAATCGAAAGATCGCCTCCACCACGTCACAAACATGAGTAAATGTGCGGGTCTGGCGGCCATCGCCATAAACTGTCATTGGTTCTCCCCGGAGGGCCTGATCCACCAGTCGCGGCAGCACCATCCCATAAGCCGGTGATTGCCGCGGCCCAACCGTATTGAACAAGCGGGCAATTACCACTGGGAATGATTTCTTATGATGGTAAGCCAAAGCCATGAACTCATCGAGGGCTTTGGAACAGGCATAAGACCAGCGGCTCACCGAGGTTGCGCCGAGGATGCAAAAGTCATCTTCTTTCAACGGCGCCTTGGTTTGCAGACCGTAAACCTCGCTGCTGCTGGCCAGGAACAATGGTTTCTCGTACCGGGCGCAGTAATGCAAAACGCGCTCTGTACCGGCGACGTTGGTCATAATGCTCGCCAGAGGATGATCCAGGATATATTTGACGCCGACAGCAGCCGCCAGATGCACCACAAAATGACATGTTCCGACAAGCCGGGCCAGCGTGTCATCGTCCATGATTGACCCATGAATGAAGTGAAAGTCCGGCGAATCCATAAGAGCCGTGACATTCGCGCGCGATCCCGTGGACTCATCATCGAGCACATAAACGCCATGTCCGCCATCAATGATCTTCTGGGCCAGGTGACTGCCGATGAATCCGGCCCCGCCCGTGATTAGATACCGCTGTTTCATTTTTCTGTTCTCATATTATGTCCTATTATTTCAATTAAGTAATTCGGGACATATTTCTTGTTATGTCATGCCGCGGACCCGAGGCGGGCTTCGTTGCGAATGTCCAAAAGATCTTTCATTACATGGGAAACATCAGCTTGCCGACCTTTAACCCCAAACGCATCGTGCAGGCTCTGATACAGTTTATACAGCCGATTGTATACCGCCGCGTGGGCGGAAATCGGTTGGAAAATCTTTTTTTCGATGCCGCTCATTGCTTGAATCGCCTGGCCAAAGTCGCCGTACCCGCCTCTACTTTGGCCCGCCGCCACAGAGGCGGCAATGGCGGCCCCCAATGCGCAGGTTTGGGAACTTTCTGAAATGGCGATCGGCCGGCCCAGGATGTCGGCGTAAATCTGCATAACCAGAGGATTTTTGGCGGTAATGCCGCCACAGGTGACGACACGCTCCACCTTAACGCCATATTCCTCGAAGCGTTCCATGATCGTCCGCGCTCCAAACGCTGTAGCTTCAATCAGGCTGCGATAGATTTCCGCGGGAGTGGAATGAAGCGTCAACCCCAGCGTCAAGCCGGTGAGTTTCTGATCCACAAGAATCGTACGGTTGCCATTATGCCAGTCAAGCGTTAGCAATCCGCTCCGGCCGGGTTTTATCTTTTTCGCCTCCAATGTAAGCGCCTCATGGGACCCGCGTCTGGTTCCTCCGGGCTCAATGGTATGGACGAACCAGTTGAAAATATCTCCCACGGCGGATTGTCCGGCTTCCATGCCAAAATGTCCGGGAAGAACGGATTCCGGAACAATACCGCACAGGCCGGGAATATCCGGAAGTTCGCTCTCCAGCGGCGCAATCATGATATCGCACGTGGACGTGCCGATGATTTTAATCAACGTACCGGCGGTTATTCCGGCGCCCACTGCGCCCAGATGCGCATCAATCGCCCCGATGGCTATGGGAATGCCCGGTTTCAGACCAAGCTTATCGGCCCAGATTTCGGTAAGATTGCCCGCGGTGGCGGACATATTAAAAGTTTTTTCCGGCATATTTTCCCGTATGCGAGCCAATCGCTCGTCCAGGCTTCGTAGAAATTCGACATCGGGATAACCCCACGCCGGATGAAATAACGCTTTATGGCCGGCGGCGCAGATGCCGCGGCGAAGCCGGCCGGGATGGATATTGCCGGCCAGATGCGCCGGAATCCAATCGGCGATTTCCACCCATGTGTGGGCGGCGGCGAATACTTCGGGAGCCGCCCGGGCGCAGTGCAATATTTTCGCCCAGAACCATTCGGAGGAATAACGCCGACCGCATTTGGCCAGGTAATGCGGGCGTAATTTCAAGCCGGTCGTCGTGATTTCTTCCGCTTCCGCGTGGCTGGTATGGTCTTTCCATAACCAGGCCATGGCGGCGGGTTCTTTGGCAAACGGTTCGGTGAACGCGAGCGGTTGACCTTCCGCATCGACCGGCATGGGTGTGGAACCGGTCGCGTCCACTCCGATGCCGATGACGTTCTCGGCGGTGAAACCTTTAATCTTCGCCGCCTGCCGCAGAATGGCTTGAATAGTTCGCCGGGCGCCGGTGATGTAGTCGAGCGGATGTTGCCGCGCTAGATTCGGATTTTTCGGATCCAGAATAACGCCCTGCCTGCCATGTTCGTAATTCCATACGCTTGTGGCTTTTTCCGAACCGTTGCGCACGTCCACCAGCAAGGCCCGAACCGAATTGGTTCCAAAATCCAGACCGATGACATATTTTCCGGGCATGCCTGATCACTCCATTTTGCCGCAACACAAAAGTCACGAATCAGTCGTTTTTTCCACGGGAGCAAACATTTCCAGCGCCTGCTGGATGCGAGAGAGGGTTGTGTCGCGTCCGAGCAGTGCGAGCGTTTCCAACAGCGGCGGCGATACCGCCCCCCCACTCACAGCCACCCGTAACACCTGTGCCGCCGCCCCGCGTTTTTCACCCATGGCCAGAATCCGTTCCAGTACAGGCGAGAGCAATTCCTTGTTCCACGGCGTAATCGGCTGAAGCAACTCAAGAATCCGCTCCAAAATGGTCCGGCCATCGCCGGTTTGAACGTATTTTTTTACCGCCGCCTGATCGTACCGGGGCGTACAAAAGAAAAAAGTGGAATTTCGCGCCATCTCGGCCAGCGTGGCCATACGTTCCTGGTACATGGCCAACAACACGCGAAGCGTCGGCCCATCCGCCTGCTTGATCGGATAATCGGTGACTTGGTTGAAACTCTCCACTGCCGCGGCAAGTTCTTGCAGGCTGCTGCGGCGAATATATTCACCGTTCATCCAATGCAGCTTTTTACGGTCAAAACGACCGCTGGTTTTCCCTATGTTTTCCAGCGAAAACAGATCAATCATTTCCCGGCGGGTAAGGAACTCCCGGTTCTGCCCCGGCGACCAGCCGATCAGGGCGATAAAGTTTACCAGCGCGTCGCTTAGATAGCCGCTGTGGCGAAAATCCTGCACGTCAATTTCCGGCAGTTCCACGTCCAGCGCTTCGGCCAGTTTGCCCGCCAGCGTCGAATCTTCCGTTTTGCGGGCGACGAAATCGGCTATGCCACCCGCCGGCAGACCGCAGCGGCCCGCGAGTTGCGCGAAAGCAGGATCCTGCCGTTGGCGGGCGTAGAGCTGCAACGCCGCGCGGACCGCTTTGGTTTTGTCGCGCTTGGACATTTTGGAGTTGTCCATGTTGAATACCAGCGGCAGATGGGCATACAACGGCGGTCGCCAGTTCAGCGCGGCATACAAAGCCAGATGCTTCGGCGTATTCATCAGATGCTCCTGCGCCCGGAGCACATGGGTAATGCCCATGTCGTGGTCATCAATCACCACGGCAAAATGGTAGGTTGGAAAACCATCCGACTTGCGAATAACGATATCATCGTGTTCAACGCCGGCAACGCGAATTTCGCCCAGAATGTTGTCCTGGAAACGAATTTCCTCCCAGGGCATCTCGAGGCGGATTACCACCGGTCCCTCTCCCTTTTTAGCCCGTCCCGGCATATTGCGACGATAGCGGAACGGCGTTTTTCGTTTTTCCGATTCGGCGCGCATCGCGGCAAGTTGTTGCGGCGTTTCAAACGCTTCGTACGCCCGATCCTCGCGGATCAGTTGTTCCAGATAGGGTTGATAAATTTCCAGGCGCATGCTCTGGAAATATTGGTTCTTACCCCCCCCCACCACCGGTCCTTCATCCCAGTTCAGGCCAAGCCAGAGCATGTCCTGGAGAATTCCCGCCGCTGATTGGGCCGTGGAACGAACCTGGTCGGTGTCTTCAATACGCAGGACGAATTTTCCACCATGCCGTCGCGCAAAAAGCCAATTAAATAATGCCGTCCGGGCGCCGCCGACATGAAGAAAACCCGTCGGCGAAGGCGCAAATCTTGTTTTTACATTGTCAGAACCCATATTCCTTCCAGCGCCTGGTTACCGTCGCAAGCGTCGCCTCGTCCATGACAAGTTCTTCCGGCCAGTCCCGCACCACACCCTCGCCCGGCCATTTCCGCGTGGCGTCGATACCCATTTTACCGCCCGCTCCCATCGCCGGCGCGGCATGATCGAGAATGTCCAGCGGCCCCTGGACGATGAAAGTGTCGCGCTGCGGGTCCACGTTCGCCGCCACGTGAAACAGCACGTCGTCCAGATTGTGCACGTCCACGTGCGCGTCCACCACGATCACCATTTTGGTCCACGCCATTTGCCCCGCTCCCCAGATCGCGTAGATCACCTTGCGGGCATGATAGGGATATTCCTTATGGATTTTCACCACCGCGCAATTGTGGAATACGCCGAACATCGGTAGATCGTAGTCGATAATATCCGGCACGATCATCCGGAGCAGCGGTAGGAAAATTCGCTCGGTGGCCTTGCCCAGATAAAAATCTTCCTGGGGCGGTTTGCCCACAATGGTCGTCGGATACACCGGATTTTTTCGATGCGTAATCGCCGTTACGCGAAACACAGGATATTGGTCGGCCAGGGAATAAAAACCGGTGTGATCGCCGAACGGTCCTTCCAGGATGGTCTGGACCGGGTCCACGAACCCTTCAATGACGATTTCCGTGTTGACCGGAACTTCCAGCGGAATGGTTTTGCAAGCCGTCAGTTCCAACCCGCGCCCCAGTAGAAATCCGGCGAACACGTGCTCATCCATTCCCGCCGGCAAAGGCGCCGTGGCGGCATAAGGCAGCACGCTTTCCCCACCGAGTGCAATGGCCAGCGGACAGGGCTGGGAGAGCTTGGCCCAGGCGCGAAAATGCCGCGCCCCGTCGTGGTGCATATGCCAGTGCATGGCGGCAAGTTTTTTGTCAAATATCTGCACACGGTACATGCCCAGATTGCGGGCGCCCGTTTGCGGGTGCGCCGTAACCACCTGGCCGAAGGTGATATATTTTCCACCATCTTTTGGCCAACACTGGATAATGGGCAACCGGGTCAGGTCCGCGTCATCGGTATGAACCACTTCCTGGCATAGCGCGGCGCCTGGGCGAACTTTGGGCGTGTAACCCGCCAGTTTAAGCAGGTCCCATCCCTTGCGCAGTTTGTCCAGCAATCGCGTCGGCATTTCAGGGCGGGTCATTTCGGCGATGCGCTCGGCAAGCTGATCCAGGCTTTCACACCCCAGCGCCATCTGCAGTCGTTCGTAGGAACCGAAGGTATTGATGGCCAGCGGAATATCACTGCCCTTGACGTTCTCAAAAAGAAGAGCCTGGTTATAGGCGCCTGTGCCGAAACGGGGATTGGGTGGACCAAACGGCGCCGCACCGGCGGCCGGGTATTTTCCGGAGCGTGTGGGCGATTTGCTTATGCGATCAGTTATTTCCGCCACTTCCAGCACCGGATCCACCGGCGCCTTAATACGACGCATCTCTCCGTTTTTTTCCAAAGCGGCCAGAAAAAGCTGCAGGTTTTCATAAGCCATCGCGGTTTCTCCGGTAATCCCGGCGCGCCGGGACTGCTCGACGAGGATATTAGGCGAGTATACGCGGGGCCGCAATGCGATTGTCATGTATCCGAGCTATGCTCCACGCGGCCTTTTTTGATATATTTTCAATGTGGAAGGCTTATGGCGAAAAAAGCGGTGGTTCTTCTAAGCGGCGGGTTGGATTCGGCCACCGTTCTGGCCGTGGCCGGATCAGAGGGGTATGGCGTTTATGCGCTAAGTTTTGATTACGGCCAGCGACATAAGTTCGAGCTGGTCGCCGCCCGCGCACTGGCCGTCCGGGCGGGTGTGCAATCGCATGTCGTGTTGGATATCAACCTGCGAATATTCGGCGGTTCGGCCCTGACCGACCAGATCGAAGTTCCCAGAGACCGATCCGCCCGGGAGATGGCGCGCGGTATCCCGATTACTTATGTACCGGCGCGCAACACGGTCTTCCTGTCTTACGCCCTGGCGTGGGCGGAAACACTCGGCAGCTTCGATATTTTCATTGGAGTAAATGCCATCGACTATTCCGGTTACCCCGATTGCCGGCCGAAGTACATCGCCGCCTTCGAGCGGATGGCCAATCTGGCAACCAGAGCCGGTGTGGAGGGCAAAGGCAAAATGAAAATTCATGCCCCGCTTCTCGCCAGACGCAAAAGCGATATTATCAAACTGGGGTTGTCGCTGGGCGTGGATTATGGCATGACGTTTTCCTGTTACGATCCGACGCCGCGGCGGATCAGTTGCGGGCGCTGCGATGCCTGCCGTCTCCGGTTGGAGGCTTTTCGGGCCTGCGGAGTACCGGATCCGTTGGCGTATGCACGGGATCGAGAGTAGAAAAGCGGGAACGAATGAAAATCGCCGAGATTTTTTACAGTATCCAGGGCGAGGGTAAATACGCCGGGGTTCCGTCGGTTTTCATCCGCACCAGTGGGTGCAATCTGCGCTGCGCCTGGTGCGATACACCGGAAGCCTCCTGGTCGCCAAACGGCCGCGCGATTGATGTAAATCGGATATTGCCCCAGATCGCGGCGTTTTCCACCGCGCACGTGGTGATAACCGGCGGAGAACCGATGCTGCAGGAGGATTTGCCGGAATTGATCGAACAATTGAACCGGTCCGACCGGCTGGTGACGCTGGAAACGGCCGGAACGATCTGGCGGGACTTACCGGTGCATCTGGCGAGTGTAAGCCCTAAACTGGCCAATTCCACCCCTTGGAATCGCCAGGAGGGTCGGTTCGCGATCCGCCATGAGCGGCAACGCATCCAGACGGACGTGCTTAGACAATTCGCCCGCTCAAAAACAATCGCCAATATCCAATGGAAATTTGTGCTGACCCGACCGGAGGATATGGATGAAGTTGAGAAAATTATCCAGGCCATCGGTGCGGTGCGACCGGAAGATGTCGTCCTGATGCCGGAAGGAACGGATGCCGAGCGAATCCATGCGCACAACGCGTGGATCGCGGAAATCTGCAAGAACCGCGGGTTCCGATTGGGACCGCGTTTGCACATTCTTCTTTATGGCAACACGCCGGCCACGTGAATGGTCTCGAGACAAGGAGCCAGCGATGAAAACCAAGCGGGTGAAACCGCCTGAAATCGAAACATTTCCCAATCCCACGCCACAGAGGGAATATGAAATTGAGCACATTGCTCCGGAATTTACTTCATTATGTCCCAAAACCGGCCAGCCCGATTTCGGAATCATTCGTCTTCTGTATGTTCCGGCCGAGACATGTATCGAACTGAAGAGTTACAAGTTGTATCTGCAAAGTTTCCGCAATCGCGGCATTTTCTATGAAGCCGTGACGAATAAGATTTTGGATGACTTGGTGCGGATACTCCGGCCCCGGCGGATGACGGTGATCAGCGAATGGACCCCCCGCGGCGGGTTGCGATCCGTGGTCCGCTGCCATTACAAGGCGGGTGAAAAGGACGGATGCGCCGAGCCGGTTTAACCACGGGATGTGCGATTTCTCGCTATTTCTTGTTGGGACCGCGGTGGGCTAAAATGGGAGGGAAGAGTTCGTCGGCCCGTTCTGCAAGACGATGGAGCACACGCGATGAAATGGACGCTTCTGTTTGTGATGGCGCTGCTGGTCGTAACCGCCATCGCACGGGCGGACATCATCACTCTAAAAAATGGCCGGGTTGTGGATGGGCGATTGTACCGGCAAAACGGCCATTACGTGATTAAGCCGACATCCGGCGGCGTCATGGTGGTGGGGCTGGGGGATGTAGCGAGCGTGGAGCTTCAAACCACCCGGAACCCAGCCGAGAAGGCACGGCAGGCATGGCAATTTCTCATAGTGCAAATCAACCGGAAAAAAAATGTGGGGCGGATTATTGATCTTATAACCACTTACCTGAAAACCTACCCTCATTCTCCTTTTCGTTCACAAGCTGAGAAAACACTGGCCCAATTTCAGAAATATCAGACGGATGGTTTTGTCCGATTTTCCGGGCGATGGGTATCATTAAAAACACGCTCGGAACTGCTGGCGAAATGCCGCTGGATCACCCAAACGGCTCGCCAGTTGTTGCGGAATGGAAAGATCATACAGGCCGTCGGGAAATCCCGACAAGCCCTGGCGATCGATCCGGCGTATACGGATGCGCTGATCATCGGCGGCGTCGCCGAGCGTAGGTTGGGAAATATGCCCGGAGCAACCCGATTATTCCGCACCGTACTGGCCGCCCATCCGCGAAATACAATAGCCCTGAATGATCTGGCGATCGTGCGGTTCGACCAGCACGAACAACCGGCCGCCCTGCGGCAATACCAGAAGGCGATTAATCTGGAGGCCGGTAATCGCCTGCTTCTGGACAATATTTCAGCCGCCCTGCGCGCCTACCAGGGGTCACACCGCGCCATTCTTTACCGTCGACTCCAACGGACCTTTGCGCTGGCGGACAGGCAAATGCGTATCCGGATGGCAAAAAAAGGGTTGTACCGTTTCGGTAATACATGGGTGAATGCCCGCGAGCGGGCCTATCTCAACCGCAAGAACCGGGCATACCAGCACCGCAAAGAAAATCTCGCCGCGCAATACAAAGCGGCGCAGATCGAACTGCAAAGCGTGAATACCCAGCTCCGGCAGATCAAGCGGCGGATCGCCGCCTTGATTAACACCATCAACTATTCGGAATTTAATCAGGAGGCGCTCTTCATGCAGGGCGTGATGATCTTTCTGCCCAATGAAGCCATGCTGAATTCCGACACCGCCGCTCTGACGCAGGCCCAGTCGCAGCAGGTAAAGCTGCGAACGCAGCGCGTACAGATTCAGGCGAGCATTCAAAACATACGCCTCGCCGCCGCCGAGATTACCAGGAAAGAGCCAACCGCGATGCGAACCGACATTCAGCGGATGATGCTACCGGGCGATTTGAAAAACGTTCCCCCACCGTTGCCGTTAGCGATTTTTTCCAATACCGGCAGCGGAGGAACCTTGCGCCCCGGCGCGGCGGGTCAATATAAACCGGCGCCGTCGCATTAGCGCTACAGTTTTTTATTCCGCGCGGCGCAGGGTAAAGAGTGTCGCCTCCGGCGGAACCCGAAGGCGCACCGGCGTGCCGGCGCCCAATCCGCGGCTGACAAACATGCGCCGAACATTTCCATGGGAATCGGGGAACTCAAAGATTCCGCGGAGCCATCGCCGGTTTTCCACGGGCACGAACAGCGGCCCGACAAACGGCAGGTCCACCTGGCCGCCGTGTGTATGGCCGCAGAGCATCCATTGCCACGAATAATCCCGCAGAAGCGGCAATCCGTCCGGATTATGCTGGAGACAGATGCAAGGCTCGCCCGCTTCCACTTGGTCAAAGGCGGTTTTCGGATCGCAACGCCCCGCCCAGAGTTCGTCCAGTCCGACGATCCGCAGGCAAGAGGAACCGCGGCGGATGGCAAGAGATCGGTTGCACAGACATTCCACATGATGCCTCGCCAGCAGGCGGCGCAATTGCTTGTGGATGGAACGGTGCGCCGACCGCGCGCCGACGTGCCGCCATGAATACTCGTGATAATCATGATTGCCGAAAGTCGCCGCCACACCGTCGGGTGCGTGGAGCAACCGCAGCAGTACTTCAAGTTTGGCCAGAGACGTGGGGCGATATTCGATCAGATCGCCGGTGATGACGATCAGATCCGGTCGCCAGGCCGGCGTATGCGCAAGAACACGCCGGAGATATGTTTGGTTGGTTTGACCGGTGTGAAGGTCCGTCAGGTGTAAGAGGCGGTAGCCGTCGAATTCAGGTCCCAGATTCCGCAGCGGCATCTCATAACGAGTCAGGCGCCAGCGGTAGGGAGCCACAAAGCGCGGCCAGATCAGCGCGGTGCAGCCGGCCAACCCCGCCAGTTTGATCATCCGTCCCACCTGATGATGCCGCAAAATCAGGCTTTCCAGCGGCCGATTCCGCATGATCCGGTGGACATCAAATTGCGGAAGGGACGGTTTCGTGCTCACAAGATCATGGTAACCGAAAGCTGGCCGGCCGAAAAATTTTTCAAGTCGGATGGTTGACTTTTATTATTCTATCCCGGATGAGAGAAGTTGCTGAGTCGGGGCGGGTTCCCCGGACCTTGGCGCCGCCGCGGTCCTCTTGCCGATGGCCGCCCGGGGCGCGATGGAGTCGAATATGCCGGTGTTGCCTGTCGTTACACGATGGGGTCGGGTGCGGAGGCGTGGCTCGGATTTTGCGCCCGGCGAAGAACCGCTTCGTGCCGAACTTCTCAGCGTCGATCAACTGGAACGTCTGGCGCAGGAGCTGGCCGATGAACACAAGCCCATTCTGGGACATGCCCCGGACCGGCTGCGGCCGCGCCTGACGAAGAATGAAATAGTACTAAACTATACATATAATATTATTAATAAGACTATCGCCGCCGAACAGACCGTCGCGCCCGCCGCGGAATGGCTGCTGGACAATTTTTATCTGATCGAAGAGCAAATCCGCCTGATCCGGCGACATCTGCCCCGGGGATACAGCGCCCAGTTGCCGCGTCTGGCGGCTGGCGCCTGGCGCGGTTATCCGCGGGTGTATGGAATCGCGTTGGCTCTGATCAGCCATCTGGACGGCCGCGTCGACGCCGAGGCGCTCGGACGATTTTTGGCTGCCTACCAGCGCCAGACGGTGCTGGCGCTGGGCGAACTTTGGGCGGTGCCGATCATGCTGCGCGCGGCGCTGGTGGAAAATCTCAGGCGGGTGGCGGCGCGCATTGCGACGGGGCGGCGCGATCGGAATCTAGCGAATGATTGGGCTGATCGCCTGCTGGTTGCGGCAGAAAAAAGTCCAAACGAAGTCATCGTCACGCTGGCCGAGATCGTGCGGGCGAAACCGATATTCTCCCCGGCGTTTGTCACAGAACTGGTGCGGCGGCTGCAGGGCCAGAGCGCCTCACTGGCCCTGGTACTCGATTGGCTCCAACAGATGCTTGTCCGCTCCTCCGAGAATCTCGATCGTATGCTGCAGAAAGAGAGCCAGAAACAGGCGGCGGATCACGTTTCCATCGGCAACTGCATCGGCAGCCTCCGTTTCATCGATTCACTGGATTGGGGCCAATTCGTCGAAACGCATAGTCTGCCGGATAAAAAACTCGCCGCGGATCCCGCCCGCGCTTACAGCCGCATGGATTTCCGCAGCCGCGATCACTATCGACATGTGATCGAATCACTGGCCCGCTTGTCCGGGCGTCAGGAATTGGAAGTGGCGGCGCAAGCGGTGGAATTGGCGGCGCAAGCTGCCCGCCGGCATGGCTCGGAAGATTGCCGGTCACACGTCGGATTTTACCTCGTGGACCAGGGCCTAAGGGAACTGGAGGAGGCGGTTGGCGTGCGGCCTAGGGTGCGGCTTGACGCGCAACGGGCTATCCGCCATTTCGCTTTGCCGTTTTATCTGGGAAGTATTTTTCTTTTGAGTTTGTCAGCCGTGAGCGCCCTGCTGCTAGGAACCGTTCCGCCCCCACAACCCGCCTGGTTGTGGTGGAGTACGGCTTTGGCGGCGTTGCTTTGTGCCTCGAGCCTGGCGATGGCGCTGGTGAACTACCTTTGCACGCTGGCAATCCGGCCGGCATCGCTGCCGCGGATGGATTTTTCCAACGGCGTGCCGGATGAATGCCGCACTCTCGTGCTGATTCCCACGATACTCGAAAACCCGGCCGGAGTTGGCGCGCTGCTGATGTCGCTGGAGATTAAATATCTCGCCAATCGGGATTCCAATATTCTTTATGGCCTGCTGACTGATTTTACCGATGCCGCCGCGCAGGTCATGCCGGATGACGAATCGTTGCTGCGGCAGGCTATGGAGGGTGTCGAAACGCTCAATCGCCGCTACGGGCGCGACGAAGGCGGCCCCTTTTACCTGTTCCATCGGCCGCGGCGGTGGAATCCCAACGAAAAGCTCTGGATGGGGTATGAGCGCAAGCGCGGAAAAATGGCCGATCTGATCGAATATCTGCGAAGCGAGGCGGGCGATAAGTTCCTGGCCGTGACCGGCGACCCCGCACCGCTGGCGGGCGTGCAATACGTTATCACGCTGGACACCGATACGGAACTGCCACGCGGCAGCGCCGCCGAACTGATCGGCGCGATGGCGCACCCCCTTAATCACCCGGAATTGGATCCCCGTACGGGCCTGGTAACACGGGGTTATGGCATTCTCCAGCCGCGGGTGGGCGTGGGCCTGCCAGCGGCGCGGCGGTCGTGGCTGGCGCGACTCTTCGCGAGCGACGCCGGTCTGGATCCTTACACCCGGGCCGTTTCGGATGTGTACCAGGACCTTTTCGGAGAAGGATCTTTTTTTGGCAAAGGTATTCTGCACGTCGACACGTTTTACCGGGTTCTACACCACCGGTTTCCAGACAATCATATTTTGAGCCATGATTTACTCGAGGGATGCCACGTGCGTTCAGGCCTCGTCAGCGACATTCTTTTTTTGGAGGATTTCCCGTGGCATTACGGAGTGGAGATGACCCGGCGGCACCGCTGGATTCGCGGTGACTGGCAGATATTTCCCTGGCTTTTGCCCCGTGCGCCGGATTTCGCGTGGCGCTGGGTGGGCAATCCACTCTCCGCCCTTTCGCGCTGGAAGATATTTGACAACCTGCGCCGCAGCCTGACGCCGCCATCCCTGCTGCTGCTGTTGCTGCTGGCCCTTATCTATCTGCCGCACGGCGGTGTGTGGCTGCTCGCCGTTGCCGGTGTCCTCACCGCCACGCCGGTGCTGGCATCTCTGGTTGCCTTGACGCGCAAAAATACGGAGGCCCCGCTAGGCCCGCATCTACGTTGGGGATTGGTGGATCTGGGGCGGCACATCGCCCAGGGGGCATTGTCGCTGATCTTTCTTCCCTATGAGGCTTTCGTCGGCGTGGACGCCATCGGACGGGCGCTGGGACGCATGTGCATAACCCACCGACGGTTGCTGGAATGGCATACCAGCAGTGCGGTGCAGCGCACCGCGTCCACGACTCTCAGGAGCTTTCTCGGCGCCATGTGGGTGGCGCCGGTACTTGGCGCGCTGACCGGTGTTGCGACCATGCTGGGCAAGCCAGCCATGCGGATACCGGGTGAATTGCTGGCGGCGGCATGGTTTTTTTCTCCGCTCGTGGCCTGGTTCGTCAGCCGACCCCTGCCGGAAGCGGCCATGGTCGTCGACCCCACGCAACGCCATTTTCTTCGCATGATCGCCCGCCGAACAGGAGAATTTTTCGAGCAGTTTATGACGGCCTCCGAAAATTTTCTGCCGCCGGATAACTACCAGGAATATCCGCGAGCGGCGACGGCGCACCGCACCTCGCCCACAAATATCGGCTTGGCTTTGCTGGCAAATCTCTCGTCCCTTGATTTTGGATGGATTTCCACGGGCCGGTTGCTCCAGCGAACGTCGGCCACTCTTGAGGTGATGGGAAAATTGCCGCGCCACCGCGGTCATTTTTTCAATTGGTACGACACTCATTCGCTGCGGGCGATTAATCCTCTGTACGTGTCCATGGTCGACAGTGGAAACCTGGCGGGGCATTTGCTGGTGCTCCGAAGCGCTCTGCGCGAGATGCCGCATCAGCCGCTGCTTAACCCGTGTCTGAATGAAGGGTTCTTGGATACGCTGCTGGTGCTGGCGGATGAAATGTCCCGCCCCGTCGGCCAGGAACTGGATCGCCGACTGCGGGAAGCAATCGAAGATATGGCCCGGACGCTGGGGGAAATTTATGCCCATCGTTTCGACACGCTTGGCGATTGCGCCGTGCGCCTGCGGCAGGCCGATGATCATCTGCGGAAATTTTTTGCGGCGCACGCCGCGGCGTTCTCCGGATCGCTACGCTTGTGGTTGGAATCTCTTGCTCATCAGCATGAAGATTTTCTTGAAGAAATAACTATTCTGGCCCCCTGGATTGCCCGCTGGCCGCCACCGGATGTCCCGCCGGGCGCAACGCCGGAGGTGGCCCGGCTGTGGCTCGAACTGATCGCCCACCTTGCCGCGCTCAACGCCAACCCCTCTCTGGAAAAGGGAGTGGAAACCGTGCGGCGGGCGATCGACGTTCTGGACCGATTTCCGGGCGCCCGTGGCGGAACCGGCGATGGTGATGGGCTGGACGATTCCACTCGAACATGGCTGGTGGAGCTGCGTTCCGCGCTGGAACAGACCGGCGAACGAATGCAGAGGCGCCTGCGAACCTGTGAAGATCTGGCCCGGACCTGCCGGGAATTTGCGGACATGGATTTTACTTTTCTATATGATCGCAACCGTAAATTATTCGCCATAGGATTCAACGTCACCGAGAATCGCCGGGACACGGGGTTCTACGACCTTCTGGCCTCGGAGGCCAGGTTCGGCAGTTACGTGGCGATTGTTCTCGGGCAAGTGCCTCAAGACCATTGGTTTGCACTCGGACGGCAATTAACCGGTACGGCCGGGCGGCTCGCACTGCTTTCCTGGGGCGGCTCGTTGTTTGAATACCTGATGCCGCTGCTGGTGATGCCCTCCTTCCCCGACACGCTGCTGGAACGCTCCTGCCGGGCCGCGGTCGAAAGAAATATTGAATATGGCCGCCAACGCGGTATTCCCTGGGGCGTATCAGAATCCGGTTATAACGCCACGGACGCGCAGTTGAACTACCAATACCAATCATTCGGCGTGCCCGGTCTGGGATTCAAGCGGAGGCTTGCGGACGACGTGGTCATCGCCCCTTACGCCGCCGTCATGGCCTTGCTGATCAAACCGGCGGACGCTTGTGCGAATCTCCGGCGGTTGGTGCGGGACGGCCGGTTGGGAGAGTATGGTTTCTACGAAGCCGTCGATTACACACCGCAGCGCGTATCCGAGATCGGCCGGTCGGCTACCATTCGATCGTTCATGTCGCATCACCAGGGGATGATTCTGCTGACATTGGCGGCTTGCCTTCTGGATCAACCGATGCAGCGGCGTTTTAATTCCGATCCGCTGTTGCGTTCCGGCGAACTGCTTTTGCAGGAAAAGGCGCCTCTTCTGCGGCCGGTGTTTCCGCACGCGATGGAAGTCATGCAAGCCCTCCGGCCGATAGCGCAAGAACAGCTCGGCTGGCGCACATTTGAAACGCCGCAAACCGTCGCACCGGCGGCGCACCTGCTTTCCAACGGCCGATACCATCTGCTGCTCACGGCGGCGGGCGGATCGCGCTCCGTCTGCGACGGCTTGGCTCTCACGCGTTGGCGGTCAGATTTCACGCGGGATTGCTGGGGATTATTCTGCTATATCCGTGATGTGGAGGCGGGGCGTTACTGGTCCAACACGCACCAGCCGGTGCGGCGCCGCGGCCATACGTATGCGGCGACGTTTTCCGAGGGCAAGGCCGAATTTCGCCGCCGGGATGGCGTGATCGATACGCTCACCCAGGTGGTCGTATCGCCGGAAAAAGATATCGAACTGCGCCGCGTCCTGCTCACGAACCGTTCCCGCTCCAGTCGTCGCCTCGAGATTACTTCTTATGCCGAAGTGGTGCTGGCCCCCCCCGCCGCCGATGCGACCCATCCAGCGTTCAGCAATCTTTTTGTCCAAACCGAATCCGTAGCGGATTACCCGGCTCTCCTGGTTTGGCGGCGCGGGCGGTCGAAAGAAGAATCGCCCCCCTGGCTGCTGCACCTTGTAGCGGTGCACGGCTCTTCGCAAGCGGCGTGCTCCTGGGAAACCGACCGGGGAATCTTCCTTGGGCGCGGTCGTAGTCCAGGACGGCCACTCGCCATGGATCGCCATGGGCCTCTTTCCAACTCGCTCGGAGCAGTGCTGGATCCGATCGTGGCGATACGCCGCGATTTCGTGATCGAACCGGAGCAGACCGTGGTGGTCGACGTGCTTCTGGGAATGGCTCCATCACGGCAGGAGGCGCTGGGGCTTATCGAACAGTATCACGATCGACGATTTACCGATCGGATGCTGGATCTGGCCTGGTCGCACCAGCAAGTGCTTCTGCGCCAACTCAATGTCAGCGATGCCGAAGCCCAACTCTTCGGCCGGCTGGCCGGACCGCTATTCTATCCCGGAGCGCGACATCGCGGGCCGGCCCGGATGATCCTGCAAAACCGGCGAGGCCAGTCCGGCCTGTGGGGATTCGGCATTTCCGGTGATCTGCCGATCATGCTCCTGCGACTCTCCGATGCGGCGTCTGTGTCCCTGGTCCGACAGATCATTCAAGCCCACGCCTACTGGCGACTCAAGGGTGTCCCTGTAGACCTGGTGCTCTGGCCGGAGGATACCTCGACTTATCGGCAGTCGCTGCAAGATCAGTTGGCGGCGCTGATTGCCGCCAGCCCGGAGGCGAAACTGCTGGATCGACCGGGCGGAATATTCCTTCGCCGTCCGGATCAGCTTTCCGAGGAAGATCGGGCGTTGCTGCTCTCCGCCGCCGCCATCGTGCTTTCCGATGAAGCCGGTTCGCTGGCCGGGCAACTGGCCACCGCCGATCACGCCGCTGAAAATATAGTTCCCCACCTGATACCGGTAGCCCAGCCCCGCGACGAAAAACCGCCGCGTGTACAAACAGCACGGGCGGATTTGCGGTTCTTTAATTCCCTTGGTGGGCTGACGGGAGACGCTCGTGAATACGTGATGAGCGTAACCGCCGAACGCCTGGCCCCGGCGCCCTGGTGCAACGTCATCGCCAATGAGCATTTTGGCACCGTGGTCAGCGAAAGCGGTGGGATGTATACGTGGGCCGTCAATGCCCACGAATATCGCCTCACGCCGTGGTGCAACGACGCCGTGAGCGACGCTTCCGGCGAGGCCATTTATATTCGCGATGACCAAACCGGCTATTTCTGGTCGCCGACGCCCTTGCCGGCCGCCGGGAAAATGCCCTGCCTGGTTCGCCACGGCTTCGGTTACAGCGTGTTTGAACGCACCGAACAGCAGATACGATCGGAGTTATGGGTATACGTCGCCATTGATGCGCCGGTGAAATTCTGTGTTCTCAAGCTTACCAACCAGTCCGATCACCCGCGCCGCATCTCGGTGACGGGATACTGGGAATGGGTGCTGGGGGAGCGTCGCGGGCAAAACGTGATGCACGTCGTGACCGAAATGGACGAAAAAACCGGCGCCATTCTGGCACGCAACACCTGGAACGCCGAGTTCGACTCCATGGTGGCATTCGCCGAGATCAGCGAAAGCCGCCGCTCGGTCACTGGCGATCGTACCGAATTTCTCGGCCGTAACGGTTCACTGGATTCGCCGGCGGCGATGGGCCGGCTGCGACTCTCCGGCGAGTTGGGACCCGTGCGGGATCCCTGTGCCGCCATGCAATGCTCCTGGGAACTCTCCCCCGGCGCTCAACAGGAGGTGGTTTTTATTCTCGGCGCCACGGCTGGTCGCAATCAGGCCCGGGCGTTGATCGAACGCTATCGCACGCCGGGTGCGGCGCGCCGGGCTTTGGAAGAGGTATGGAATTTCTGGAATCGCCTGTTGGGAACGATTTATCTCGAAACGCCCGATGCCGCGGCCAATGCTCTGGCCAACGGCTGGTTACCCTATCAGACGTTATCTTCCCGCATCTGGGCGCGCAGCGGATTTTACCAGTCGGGCGGCGCCTACGGTTTCCGCGATCAATTGCAGGACGCCATGGCCATCGCCCTGATCGATCCGTCCATCCTGCGAAACCACTTGCTGCGGGCGGCAAGTCGGCAATTTGTTGAAGGCGATGTGCAACATTGGTGGCATCCCCCCCAGGGACGCGGCGTTCGCAGCCGTTGCCGCGATGATTTCCTTTGGCTGCCGCTGGCAGTTTCCCATTATGTCCAACTTACCAACGACACGGGCGTGCTGGAGGAATCCCTGCCGTTTCTCCAGGGACGTCCCCTGAATCCGCAGGAAGAATCTTACTACGATCTTCCCCAACGCAGCGCCCAGAGCGCCTCGCTTTATGAGCATTGCGTGCGCGCCTTGAAATATGGGCTGAGCTTCGGCGCCCTGGGTCTGCCGTTGATCGGCAGCGGCGATTGGAACGATGGCATGAATCGTCTGGGCAGCCAGGGCAAGGGCCAAAGCGTATGGCTGGCTTTCTTTCTGCGTTTTGTGCTCCAACGATTCGGGCCATTGGCCGAGCTTCGCCAGGATGCTCCAACCGTTGAGCTTTGCCGACGTGTCGCCGCCGAACTGGAACAGGCCGTGGAAATCCATGGATGGGATGGGCAATGGTACAAACGAGCCTTTTTTGATGATGGCGCGCCCCTGGGTTCGGCGCAAAGCGAACAGTGCCAAATCGACAGCCTGCCGCAAAGCTGGTCCGTGCTCAGCCAAACCGGAGATCCCGATCGTCAAAAAACGGCGCTGGCGTCGGTGGAACGGCGCCTGGTGCATTACCAAGACCGCCTGATTCAGCTTCTCGATCCGCCCTTTGATCATCCACCGAACGATCCCGGCTACATCGCCGGTTATGTGCCGGGGGTGCGGGAAAATGGCGGCCAATACACGCACGCGGCAGTATGGGTGGTCATGGCGTTCGCCCAAGCGGGCGAGGTGGAAAAAGCATGGGAGCTTTTCTGTTTAATCAATCCCCTTCGGCACGGCGCCAACGCCGCCGATATTGGCGTATATCGTGTGGAACCGTACGTAGTCGCCGCCGATGTATATGCCGTGCCGCCGCATGCCGGCCGTGGCGGTTGGACCTGGTACACCGGTTCCGCAGGGTGGATGTATCGCCTGCTCGTGGAAACTTTTATTGGAATGCGGCGGAACGCCGCGCGACTCTGGTTTCAGCCGGCCGTGCCTCAATCCTGGGGCCCCTTTCGGGTCCATTACCGCTATTTCGACACCTTCTACCACATCTTTTTCACTGGTGGAGGAAAACGCGTCGGGCAAGTAAAGGTCGATGGCGTTGTCCGGGAAGATTCCGTGATTCCACTGGTCAATGACCGCCGCGAGCACCGCGTGGACATCGACATGCTCGTTAAATAGCAAGCCGCGATCACCACCCCATACGCAGCCAGGCTCTATAGGCGGCGCCATTGCCAGGACATACCGGACGGGGCCACGCTCGGACACTGCCCTACGATATGCTATACTTCTTCAGTATCGGTAAAAGCCTGTGAGCCTGTTGTAAAAGGTAGCCTCGACTGCGGCCACGATACCTTCCCCAGCAGACTCTGAGTTTCGGAACAATGAGAATCCGAATGATTGGTCCTCCTTCGAAATACGTTTCCCTGCCGGTGATGGACGATCAGAAGCCCGATTACACGTTCTCGGGACGAAAGCCGCCTTGGCTGAAGGTCAAGCTCCCGGCCGGGCCGGCTTACAACCGCCTGCGGGCGCTGATTGATGAGCATCAACTGCATACGGTATGTGAATCGGCTAAATGCCCGAACATGGGGGAATGTTGGGGGCGAGGGACGGCCACCATCATGATCCTGGGCGACGTATGCACGCGTAACTGCGGATTCTGCCACATCAAGACCGGCCGCCCACCACTGCTGGATTGGAATGAACCGCGGCGGGTGGCCCAGACGGCGGCGATCATGCGGCTTAAGCATATCGTGATCACGTCGGTGAATCGGGATGAGCTTGCCGACGGGGGCGCGGCAATATGGGCCCGGACCATTCGCGAAATTCGCGCCGCCTCGCCCGCCACCACTATCGAAGTGTTGATCCCCGATTTTTGCGGCCACTGGGATGATTTGCAAAGCGTGCTGGATGCCCGGCCGGACATCCTCGGCCACAACGTGGAAACGGTTCCCAGCCAGTATTCCCGCGTGCGGCCGCAGGCCAAGTACCGGCGAACGCTGGAACTTCTTGAGCGCGCCAAGCAACGGGGATTTGTCACGAAAACCGGTTTGATGCTGGGTATCGGCGAGCGTGATGATGAGCTTCTGCAATGCCTGCGGGACATTCGCGCGGCGCAGGTGAACATCCTTACGCTCGGACAATACCTGCAACCTACGCGCGGTCACCTGCCGATCGACCGCTGGGTTACGCCGGAACAGTTTGCCCAATGGAAACGGATTGGATTGGATATGGGATTCTCCGTGGTGGAATCCGGGCCGCTGGTGCGATCGAGTTACCACGCCGACGAACAAGCCGCTCTGAATGCGGCCTCTCCCGGCTCGCCATAAGCCGGCCAGGTCCCGATGGCTATCGGGATGGAAATCATCCATCTCCCCCCCCCCCGAAAGGCGCGATTTCCACCCCGTAACGGTTACCGTGAGGGTAACAATGGCATAATCGCCGCTCGAATCTGATAAGCAAGGCCAAGAGCTTGGCGGGCTTCTTCTTCGCTGGCTTCCGGATGTTCACCGGGATAGCGGGCGTCGACTGCGTAGGCATTGAGGATTACCGCGTCCACCAAGCCGCCCGCCAGCCGGGCGTTGTGGGATTCGATCAGTTGGAGCAGTTTGCCGAGGTCGTGGGTCTTGGGAACTTCCACACCCCAGAGCGTCAATAAGGCCTTAAGGTACTTCTCCGCCGCTTGCTGCGAGTGGAAACAGGATGGGAAAAGCAACGGCGGATCTTGCGACAGCAACGTCTCGGCCGACCGAATATCCTGACCGGCCTTGAATAGCCACTCGGTAACGAGTTTCAGACGGGGATTCTCGTCAGGCGGCTTCATAAATTACTTTTCCATATTTGCTCGCCGGGTGCGCGATCCCGCCGGCGACATCCTTGCTCTGGTCGAACCACTCTCTGGAAATGAACAGGATATCGAAAGGATAGTCAATACCCCACAGCGCCTTGCGGATGCGGACGTATTCGCTTCGCTGTCGGCTGATGTCGGGCTCGACAATCAGCAGATCGATATCGCTATCGCGCGTCATCCGGCCGGCCGCGGCGGAACCAAACAGGATGATCTTGTCGGGCTTGGCCACCGACAACACCCGCCGGACAATATCCTCAAGCACTTGTTCGCTGATGCCCATTCGCGGCCCGCGTTCGACTCGAAATTTATATGCTTTGAACATACGCATGGCGTCAAGGGTGTCAAGGACGCCATACGCTGTGTTTGCATTGACGACACAGTCGATTGGCGCTATTGCCAAGGCCGTCTTTAGACGTGAGAATACCTTGCTCCGGCCCACCATCGTGGAATTTGGGTAAAACGTGGGGCAACAGGCTCCAAAAAGATAAAAAGATATTGATTGGGGCGGAATAACGGTCATTGATCCTCGCATGTCTGCCGCGGTACGGGACTGATTCATGCTCGATAACCCAGTTCAACAAAGCCGGAACCGGCCACGGGAACTCAAGTGGTATCACGCGGCGGCGATTCTGTACGGCGATTGGGGCACCAGTCGTTTTTATGTGTTGGGGCTGGCCTTTTATTACTCGCTCTACGAAAGTTTCTGGTACGTGCTGGCGGTGGGCGTACTGGTGGCGATGGTCGGCTGGGCGTATACGGTGATCTGCCCCTGCTTTCCCGATGGCGGAGGCGTATATTCTTCGGCCCGGCAACTCAGCCGGCAGTTGGCGGTGGTCGGGGCGTTGCTGCTGTGCGCCGACTACATTGTTACCGCGGCCATGTCCGCCTACGACGGCATGCACTATCTGGGCGTGCCGAACCACGGAGAAATCATTCCAATTTGCGCGATTGCGGCGATCCTTCTGATCGGAGTAATGAATTACTTCGGGTTGCGCAAGGTGGGGATGGCGGCGCTGGTGGTGGCCATGGCCACCATGCTGCTGACGCTGGTAATCGCCGTGTTCAGCATTCCACACCTCTTGGTCGGATGGCATCGCATCGTGTCGCCAAGCAAACTCTCGGGCAATATCGGGGCCAAATGGTTCAGCTTTGTCAACGTGGTGTTGGCGCTTTCCGGCGTGGAAGCAGTGGCGAACATGACGGGCGTGATGGTTCGACCGGTGGCCAAAACGGCCAAGAAAACCATTTACCCCGTGCTGGTTGAGGTGGTGGTTCTGAATTTGCTACTGGCGGTGGGCATGAACGCCTTAAGCCCCAACCCGGCCCGTCCGACAGAGCGATTTCACACACCGGCTAAGGTGCTGCAGGCAAAAACCCACCGGTTCAAGCAGGACCACCCCGACTGGAAAGCGCATCCGCAACTGGTCCAGCGGGTCCGCCGACTAGACCGTCATAGCGATCGCGAAAGCGAAATTCAAAACGCGGTGATGCGCGTGATGGCCAGCGATTACGTCGGCAAGGCTTTCGGCTGGCTTTGCGGCATTGTGTTCGGCCTTCTGTTGATCTCCGCGGTGAATACCGCCGTCGGCGCCATGATGAGCATTCAGTACACGATGTCCAGAGACAATGAACTGCCGCGGATACTGACGCGGCTCAACACTTTCGGCGTGCCGTGGCTGGCGCTGATTCCCGCAGTGGTGGTGCCGGCTCTGATCCTGAGCATTTTCCAAAGCCTCGCGACGCTGGGTGATCTATACGCCATCGGTGTGGTCGGGGCCATTACCATCAACATTTCCAGCGTGGTTGTGAATCGAAGACTGCCGGTGGCCGTCTGGAAACGCACGGCCCTGGCCGTGATCGCGTTGATTCTGGCAGCCATAGAAATCACCCTGGCCCTGGAAAAGCGCGAAGCACTGATTTTTGCCCTGTCGGTTTTAGCGTGCGGTCTTTTGGCTCGCTTCTACACCAAGCAGTTTCCCCGTCTCGCCCCGTCGGTTCGCGCCTGGACGCTCGCTGGCAGCGGTGCGGCTGGATTGCTGCTGACCGCGGCCATGTTTCGGCTGGGGATGGCGTTTGTGCCATCCCATCCGCTCTATACCGGCTGGCTTTTCGCCGGCGGCGCACTGGCTTTATGCCTGGCGCTGATGGCCCTGTACTTCTGCCGCGTGCTGCTGGTGGAACTGCGCGCGGCGCCGGTGATCGCGGCGGAAGGAGCGCCGGTTGCCGAACTCGCCTTCGGCACCCCCGCCGCCAAGTTGGACATGTCCATGCCCAGGGTGTTGGTGGCCACGCGCGGTTCGCCGCGACTTCTGGAATTCGCCGCCCAATACGCGCATCAGGCGGAGGCGATCCTGTTCGTACTTTTTGTACGGCAATTGAAACTGACCTTTCTGACCGAGGACAAAGGCCCTACGCTCGAAGAAGATGCCGAGGCGATCCACACGTTTCGCCTGGCCCAGAAGCACTGCGATAAGCTTGCCACGCCGATGGTGCCGATTTACGCCGTTTCCCCCGACGTGGCCTGGAGCGTTCTGGATTTCGCCGCGACTTACGGCGTGAACGCTTTGCTGATGGGCGTATCGCGGCGCGGCGCACTGTTGCGGGTTCTGCAGGGCGATACCCTCACGAGCGTAGCCGATCAATTGCCGCAGGACATTCCGTTGCTGATTTATGCCTGATTGGTCGGATCATTCCAGGCATGGAGTTTAAGTCGTTGATCGTTTACACTTCGCCGCCATGCAGGATTGCCGCTTTGATTGTGTGACTATCATCGGCGTGGGCTTGCTGGGCGCGTCGCTGGGGCTGGCTCTCAAGCAGCGCTCACTGGCCGGCCGGATCATCGGTGTCGGCCGGGCCGGGTCCGATTCTCTGCCCATCGCGTTGCAGCGTCAAGCCATTGACATCGCGCAGACCGATCCGGCGCCGGCGGTGCGCGAAGCCTCGTTGGTGGTTCTGGCGGTTCATATCGGGCAGTTCCCCGCCATTTTTGAGCGTATCGCCGAAGCGTTGCCGTCCGGAGCGCTGGTGACGGATGTCGGCTCCACCAAAACGCAAGTGATGCATTGGGCAACCAAGAGGCTTCCCATCCACGTGGATTTCATTGGATCGCATCCCATGGCCGGTTCGGAAAAACGCGGGCCGCAATTCGCCCGTCCCGATTTGTTTGAGAACGCCGTTTGCCTGGTTTGCCCTCCGCCGATTCATGCGCGTGGGCCGCGAACCGGGCAACGCGTGGAGTCCGCGACCAACCGCGTGGAGGCGCTCTGGAGAGCCATCGGCATGAAAACACACCGTCTGGATGCCCGCCGGCACGATCAATGGGTGGCGGCCGTGAGCCATTTGCCTCATGCCGTCGCGGCCGCCCTGGTCCTGGCCGCCAGTGAAACACCCCAGGCCCTTTCCGCCATTGCCGGCGGTTTTCTGGATACCACGCGAATCGCCTCCGCCGATCCGGTTATCTGGACCGATATATTCCTTACCAACAAACCGGCGGTAATAAACCAGTTGACCGTTTTTATCCGCCGCCTGCGTACTTTGCAGACGGCGATTCGCCGGGACGACCACGATGTCGTCGCCGACTTGCTCCAACAGGCCAAGACCACCCGCGATACGCTCGCCAACAACCGAAACCCAGGTTAAATGTTGCCGCCAAGACGGTGCGCCGCGACTCTCCGGCGGCCCGCCAATCACTGACACGCCCGGAAACGAAGGCTTGTTGCCTCCGGTTTTTGCCTCCGGTTTGACCGCGCCCGGTGGTCTGGTTATCTTATCGTTTCGGCAATACAGACGGCCTTACTTGTTGATGAAAGGTCTTGTGTTATGGCGGCTGGCGAAATATCGCTCAAAATTTATTACGAAAACGAAGCACCCCTTTCCGGCCTGGCCGGCAAAACGGTGGCGGTTCTCGGTTACGGCTCGCAGGGACACGCCCATGCCCAGAATCTGCGGGAAAGCGGCGTGCGTGTCGTGGTGGCCAATCGCCGCGATTCGGTTAATGGCCGGTTGGCAATGGAACACGGCTTTGATCCCCTGCCCATCGCGGATGCGGTCCGGGCGGGAGATCTGATCATCATGGCATTGCCGGACGAGCTGCAATCCGAAATCTACCGGAAAGAGATCGGCCCGTTTCTCAAGGGCGGGAAAACCCTCGGCGCCACGCACGGTTTCAACATTCACTTCAAGCAGATTATACCTAGTAAAGATGTAGATGTGGTGATGATTGCTCCCAAGGGTCCTGGTCATCTGGTGCGGAGCGAATTCGTCAAGGGCGGCGGCGTGCCCTGCCTGGTGGCGGTGCAGCAGGACGCCTCCGGCCACGCTCTGCGCACGGCTCTGGCCTGGGGCAACGGCATCGGCGGAGCGCGGGCGGGCATCATTCACACCACGTTCAAGGATGAATGCGAAACCGACCTGTTCGGCGAACAAGTGGTGCTATGCGGCGGCCTGTCGGCATTAATCAAGGCCGGGTTTGAAACGCTGGTGAAAAACGGCTATCCGCCGGAAATGGCCTATTTTGAATGCGTGCATGAAGTGAAGTTGATCGTGGACCTGATTTACCAGGGCGGCCTGAACTACATGCGTTACAGCATCAGCAACACCGCCGAATACGGCGATCTGACCCGGGGGCCGCGGATTATCACCGATCAGACGCGCCGGGAAATGCAGAAGATTCTCGATGAAATCACCTCCGGACAATTCGCCCGGGAATGGATGGCGGAACACCGCGCCGGTAAACCGAAATTCCAGGCCCTTTGTCAGGCCGATCGAGACCATCCCGTGGAAACGACGGGCCGCAATCTGCGCAAGATGATGAAATGGATTCATGCAAAGGAAATCGATTTTTCATGACAAATTTTACCCGTGGTTTGGATCATGTCGCGATCGCCGCGGACAATACCGACTTGATGGTCCAGTGGTATCGCCGCATGTTGGGACTGGTGGTGATGGCGCAAACCGGGCCGCAACCACCATCGGACCAGCGCACGTATCTGATTGGTCCGCCGGATCATGATTCAACGCTTGCGGGGATGATGCTGGAAATCATGCCGCGCAACGAACACGTGCGCCGCCCGCGCGAAAGTCACGACGCGGGTCTTAGCCACGTGGCCTGGCTGGTGGCGGATTTTGATCAAGCATACGCCCATCTCACCGGCCAGGGAGTGGGTTTCGTCGGGGCGGTGGTACAGGCCGTGGGCGGTGGCCGGCTGATTTCATTCTTGGATTGTGAAGGAAATTTAATGCAGATCGTGGAGAGAAAACGCACCGGGTAAGAACCCGCCTTCCCGGTGACTTTTTTTTCGGCATTCCGCGGACGGCTTTTCGACGCAATGAACCGCCCCAGCGCCAAGACAGCCCATACCGGCGGGGCCCCAATCGTCGCGGCCCCGATATCTTCCCAAACAGGCTCTGTGAGCTAAACGCGAGCCGTTGCAGCGGTCCGGCTTCACGCATCCTTACTTGACAGCCCCGCGGCGCGGGGCATATTTGAAAATCATAGCGGGTATGATCCGCGACATCGCAAAGGCTATAATGAAAAGTAAGAAGCGCTGGCTTCTTGTGGATTTTCAGAAGGTGCCTTATGAAAAAGGTCCACACAACACAGAAACAGCGGCGGGAGGGACCGACCTGTCAGAATCTTACGAATCGTCGCCGGCAATACCAGCTTGCGGCCATGTACTTACCGAGGTTGGCGAAAGGGCCGTCCTGGGCCACGAAGTACCGCTGGGGATACCGGCTGGCGGCTATCGCCGTCCTGATTTTGGCGGCCGTTCCCTATGCGCGGGCCCAGGTACAGGTGCAGACCGGTCAGGCTCTGGACGCTAATAACCAAGTCGGCTCCGGCGGCAGCAACAACCCCATACCAGGTTATGTGCCTTTGAATCCGAACATCTATGGCGTGATGAATTCCGGCGGCATGGCCGTTCCGTACCAGCCCCAGATCAATTACAGGGTTGTTCCGGTTCCGCTTCCCGGCGGGGGAACCAGCTATGCCCGCATTCCGGAAATCAGCCAGTTTTCTTTCTCCCGACCCAGTTCTCCGGCCGCTATGGAGCTATCTCGGATTTCCGCCCTGAGTGCCGGGGCGTCGAATGTAAGCATCAATGAATCGGTCAATGGTCAGTTCAACTGGAATTCCAACGGATCGCTCGGACAAAATGCCCTGGGCGGGCTAGGTTATTCAACATTGCCGAATAGTTGGGCCGGCCGGAACGTGAGCAATCCTTTCCTCCCTACAAACGCCGGGGCGCCGTACCTGAATAATCCAGGTGTGGCGCCGCCGGTGGGAACAATTGGACAAGTCAGTCCCCTGTTCGGCCTGCGTCAGATCCCCATTGAGCATCCACTATACAATGTCGTACCGACCGGCGCGTTCAGCCAGCGGATTGCACCCGAGAAGGTAAGCCCGGCGGGCGGCAAACGGATCGGAAAAACCGTTCGTCCATCCGACCTTACCGTCCAGGGCATGGTCCGCGTTAATCCGGTCAATAGCCGCGTGGAAGCCGGTACGAACCAAGGCGGCATCGGCCGACCTATACGAGGATTGACGGGGGGTGCGCTCCCCGGCAAGAACGCGGTTTCAGGCGATCTGTATCAGGAATTACTGTCCGAATTGGCCAGTGGAAAGAAGATTTCCGTTCATGGTCCAGGACTTGCGGGCAAACCCGCCATGACGTTGACTACCTTGGCGCCGGAGAATTCGCAATCAGCCCGGATTCTCAAAATCGATCCTTTTACCGGTTTGCCCATCGCGCCTATTACGGCCCGGCGGAGCGCCGGCGGCCAGTCCACCTCAGTTCATTCGCTAAGCACCCGGGGCCGTAGAGGCCGCACTTCGCCAACCGCGTCGCTGAATATTCCCCGGTCTTTAACCAAAGCCTTGCGCGCCGGTCGGCGCGTGGAACCGCTAAATTCGCTGGCCGCGCCCGCCCCCGATGAATTCAATCGCACCATGCAAAAAGCGCAGGTATATCTGAAACAGGGTCACTTTATTGAGGCAATAGAAGCTTACCAGGGCGCAACGTTGTTGCAGCCGGTCAATCAATTGCCCGTTATTGGCCAGGCGAACGCCGAGATCGCGGCGGAATTGTATTCCAGCGCCTTGTACAATCTTAAATTTGTTTTTCGTCGCCATCCCGAACTCACTGCGGTGCGCTACAATCTGAACGCATTGTTACCGAAAGTGAGCATACTTAACGCGCATAGACAACTCGCGGCGATGGTGCGCCACAAGAACAACGCCGCCGCCTTCCTTCTGTCATACCTGGATTATCAACTCGGTCAGCAGACCCAACTCAAACGGGTTCTGCGGGAATGGGCCGGGTGGAAAACCGGTGGTATATGGCCGGCGGTGTTGGCCAAAGCCTGGCTCGTCCCATCGGATTCCCGGCATACCGGTCATGGTTTGGAGAAGTAAAAAACCATCCCGGTATCGCGGGATGGTTCGGCCTCGATCTTTTCAAATGATAGAGCCTGATATACTTTGGGCTGGGGGAAATTCCTGACCGGCACGCCAGACGAGCCGTAGATACACGAAAGCAGAGACGATTTTGACTACGCCATCCACGCGAGACTCTTTGACCGAGGCAAATCCCGAACCGTCCGGCCCCGCGGCCGAACCGCGCGCATCCGACGGCGGCGCCGCTGCACCGACTCCATCGGCGCTTACGGATGGCGCCATGCCCACCACCACCCGGCTCACCGATTACATTGATTCGGCAACCCTCCAGGATATCCAGGATGCGCTCGCATCGGTCGCCAACGTCAAGGCGACCATTCTGGATCCGGACGGTCGGCCCCTGACGCAAACCACCGTCAGCAAGAGGTTTGAGACCCGCTCGGCCGCCATCGCCGCGGCACGAGACTGGAAGGGCGACTCCGGGCTGGAAGAGCCTTTTACCGCGCCAATTATTGTGAGCAATGTTCGGTTGGGAAGTATCGTGATTGAACCGGCCAAGAGTGCGCCGATGCGCGCCGCTCTGGTCCGGGAACTGGCGGAGAAACTTAATCTGCCGGCCGCCCAGGTGCGAACTCTCGCCGAAGCCATCAACCAGGAGACGCTGCACCGGAAAACCGCCGGTGTGCAGTTCCTTTACCTGCTGGCCAACGCCATCGCCCGCCTGTGCGAGCAGGAAATGCAGCTTCGCCGCCGAATCGCTGAATTAACAACGTTATTCAATATATCCACCATGCTCACCGACGCCCGCGGACTCCAGCAGACACTCGACCGCATCACTTCGGCGGTGGCCCGCGCGTTGGGCGTGAAAGCCTGTTCCCTGCGCCTGCTCGACGAACATCGTCAGGAACTGATCATCAAAAGTGTGTTTAATCTTTCCGACGCCTATGTGCAGAAGGGACCAATTGTTCTTAGCAAAAGCGGCGTGGACCGCGAGGCGCTCACCGGCAAGGTGGTCTATGTGGCCGAGATGGCCACCGACAAACGCATCGCCTATCCCGAAGACACGCGCCGCGAGGGCATCGTTTCGGTGCTCTGCGCCGCTTTAATGTACAAGGGCCAACCGATAGGCGTACTGCGCGTGTACACAGCGGAAAAGAAAGAATTTTCCGATTTTGAGGTCCAACTCCTGCAGTCCATCGCCAGCCAAGCCGCCATCGCCATTGAAAACGCCCGTCTCCAGCAGGAAGCGCTGGAAAAAGAGCGATTGCAACGACAGGTTCAGATCGCCGCCGAAGTGCAGCGCCGCATGATTCCCGCCGAGGCGCCGCGCGCTTTTGGATTCGACATCGCCGGCCTTTACGTTCCCTGTTTCGAATTGGGCGGCGATTTCTATGATTTCATCCGATTCGGCGAGAGCGGCGTCGGTATCACCGTCGGCGATGTGGTAGGAAAAGGCCTGCCCGCTTCCCTGCTGATGGCCTCGGTCCGCGCGGCCATTCGCGCCTACGCCAGCGACATCTACGATCTCGACGAAATCATGAACCGCGTGAACCGCGCCATCACCGCCGACACGCGAAGCAACGAATTCGTCACACTTTGGTACGGTACGCTCGATTACGCGCGCCGCCTGGTGACTTATTGCACCGCCGGCCACGAACCGCCGTTGCTGATCCGCGGCGGGGAAATTCACGAATTGACCGTAGGCGGTATGGTGATCGGCGTGGATGCGTCGGAGCGGTACAGCAAGCAAGTCGTGCAACTGGAAAAGGGCGACGTGCTGTTCGTTTATACGGATGGTCTGACTGACGCCATGAATTTTGCGGGCGAGAAATTCGGCAAGCAGCGGATGCGCGCCGCCCTCCTGGGCCATGTCCATCTGCCGGCGGAACAGATAGGCCGCCAGATGATATGGGAAAGCCGCCGTTTTGTGGGATTAAGCCGCCGGATCGATGACACGACCCTGGTCATCGTCAAGGTAACCGATTGATTCGTCCGTTGCCCCGGCGCGACAATTTTCTCAGCCTGCCTGCCGGTAGGCAGGGGAGCGGCCGGAGAGGCCGGCGGGGTGTCTTACCGGCAACATTTATGTTTGTCGGTTCTACACCGGTATTCCAGAAAGGATTACCACGCCGCCATTTCCCAGGGGCAGGTTCAATGGCCGACGATGTCCACTTTCATCGGCATCAGAATGCCCAGCAATCGAGCCTGCGCAAAGTCAGATAAATGCTCCTGCCGCATAGCCAATCCGAAATCCTGCATGAAGGCATTCCATTGAGCCGGCGTGATATGCATGCTCTTGTGAACCGCGTACATATCGGGACCAGTGTATATCTGCGGTCCCCCGGAATCCTGACCGATCAGATTCACAAGCTGTACTTGCAGATGCGAAAGATTCGTATGGACGAACTTACTGTTAATGCGCGAATCTTTGCCGACATTCACAATCAGGGTATGCACCAGATTTTTTACGCCCGCCTGACCGCCAAGTTGCTCATACAGCGTGGGGGTTCGCGATCCTTTCTGGTTGCCGGTGCAACCACCAAGCCCCAGCGCGCCGATCAAACCGATCAATGCGAACGCCAAGGTAAACCTCCGGTAGCCGCGACACGGACCAGACGCCTGAATTCTCTGCACGATACCGCTCCTTGTGCTCTGTGCGCCGCGCCGCTGCGGTCCCCACCGATCGTCGCCGCGCCGCTCAATATGGATTTCATAACATGAAATGATCCGGCTGGCAAGGAAAACCCCATACTCCCGTTATTGGAATATCCAGGAGGAGATTTGTATCATAATGTTTTCTCCGCGGGCGTGGCGGAATTGGCAGACGCGCTAGATTCAGGTTCTAGTGTCCAAAAGACGTGGAGGTTCGACTCCTCTCGCCCGCATACTCGTGATATTCCGGCGGTTGATCAAATCTCGATCCCAAAAGCTATCGGGAACGGAAAAAGGACATAAAGAGAATATATTCGCAAACGCGGAGAGGAACTCTAACTTTCCGGCAAGTTTCGAGATTCTGAAGACCATCCCAACGAAATGCCGATAATACACTCGAGGTTGACATCCCGATGCGAAATCCATTGGCCGCCTTCATGCGGAGGCTGACTCATCCAACAAAATTTGCCCTCGTCGGCGGCGCAATCCTGCTGACAGTGGCAGTTCCTCTCTACCAGCTTTATTACGACCAAAGCCAGCGTATCAACGTCGCAAAATCTGAATACCACTGGACCATTTATGTAAAACCACTGATTCCGTTAATGAACATGCTGCGGCGCCATGAGCAACTTGTCCTGGACGAGAAGAGGGGCAAACCGGGCGCCCGCCGCCAGGCGAACGCGCTCGCCGTGCGAATTCGCCGCCGACTTGCCGCGTTTTCCCGGATTGACCGTCGGCTGGCCCCCCTTCTGCGTGTCAGCTCGTTATGGCCCATCATCCGCCGACAATGCACGGAACTTCTCGCGAGCGAATCCACCCTGTCGCCCCAAACAATTCATCACCGCTATCTCCAGACCATGACTGATCTTTGGAATCTCCTCCAGCACGCCTCGGATTATGCGGGGTTGGAATCCGACCGGCACCTGAACAGCATTTACCAGATCGATGTTGTATGTGTACAGGTTCCCACTTTACTGGTCCGGCTGGCGCATTTACGCGACGATATCGCCCGGACACCTGCGTTGCCGGCCGGCACATGGTATGCGACCATTCGCCGCCAGGTATCGCTTATCCAATGGAACAACATCGCCACAATACGTCATGATCTTAGCGAGACCTTTTCCACTGAACCACGCCTTGCCTCACAGACCGGACCGCGCCTGGACGCCATGCGCATCCAGGCCCGGCAACTATCCGCGACGTTCAACGACGAAGCGACATTCCAACCGCGTTCGTGGAATCCGAACCAATTCAACCATCTGACCAACGCGATGGGAAAAAACATCGTTGCCCTTTCCAATGACTGCCTGAGCCGCCTGGCGGCGATCTTCGCCGCGCGGGTGGCAACCCTGCGCTGGTATTTGTATTTCAGTTTGTTCATGACCCTGCTGGTGGGCGGCGTGAGCATTTTTTTATTCGTCGCGATGTACCAATCCATGGTGGGCGCCATTATTGAACGGATCGGCGCCGAACGTCGCATGAGGCATCTTAAAGATATGTACGCGGCTTTGAGCCACATCAACAACCTGATCGCCCATCGCTGCCAACAGGACGAACTGCTCTCTGAAGTGTGCCGTTTGACCGTCGAATCGGGGCGATTTGAGCTGGTCTGTATTTCACTGACGGACCCCGTCACCGGCGCGCTGACTCCCAGCGCGTTTGCAGGAAGGGCCGCCAATTTCATCAGAACAACCTGCCTGCGGGGAAAAAATTGCTCCCATCAGGCCTGTCTGCCCCTGCGGAATGCGGCTCTTTCAGACCAGCCCATCGTCATTAATGATCTTTGCGCCGCCGCAACCAACGAACAGGCGGCGCCGGCGGCACACAACGGCCTGCCGGTTCTTAACAATATGCCCCCGGTTCCGATGGAAAAATCGCTGCGCTGCGAGATGAAACACTTCGGTCTGCAAGCGGCGGCGTCTTTTCCCCTGCACCGCAATGGCGCCGTGGCGGGTTTGATCATCACGTACTCCAACACCCGCAACGCCTTTGATCCGCAGCTGAAGAGTCTGCTTATGGATATCGCCAACTGCGTCTCGTTCGCGCTCGACGAACTGCATCGTGAAAATCTGCGCAAGGCCGCCGAACACGCCCTGCGCGATTCCGAACAACGTTACCACCTGGTCATGGAGGGCGCCGGCGATGCGATCGTGCTTATGGAAAGCGGCGGAAAAATTATAGAGGTCAATCGCCGCGCCCTCGAACAATTCGGCTACACGCGGGAGGAACTGCTGGGACTGGACGCGGAACTTCTTTTTCCGCCGGAAAGCCGGTGGGAAGCGCTGGCGCGGTACGAGCGCATCATCCGCACCGGCGAGCGCGTCGATTCGAGCATCATGGCGATTCGCAAAGATCGCCACTGCTTCCCCGTAGACACGGTGGAATCGCGCGTGGAATTACGCGGCAAACACTTGATCCTGGGCGTTTTTCGGGATGCCAGTGAGAGAAAAGCGGCGGAGGACCGCATCCGCTACCTGGCTTATCACGATTCTCTGACCGGTCTGCCCAACCGCACGCTGTTGATCGACCGTCTCGACCAGGCCATACGCCACGCGCATCGCCATAATGCCATGGTGGGAGTGATTTTCATCGATCTGGACAATTTCAAGAACGTCAACGACACCCTGGGCCATGATTTTGGCGACGAGTTGCTCCAGAGCGCGGCGATGCGCATCCGCTCCTCGCTGCGCGCCGAAGACACGGTGGCCCGCCTGGGCGGCGATGAATTCATCGTACTCGTGATCGATCCCCACTCGCCTTCCGACGTGGCGGCGCCGGCCCGAAAAATCATCCAGGCGATGAGTGAGCCTTTCATCATCTCCGATCACACGTTTCACGTCACGTGCAGCATCGGCATGAGTATTTATCCGCGTGATGGAACCGATGGCGGCGTGCTGATGCGCACCGCCGACGAGGCTCTCTACAAGGTGAAAGAAGAAGGCCGAAACAACGCGGCGTTTCACACTCCCGAAATGCACGCCGCGGCGGTGGAGTTTATTCGTCTGGAGAACGATCTGCGCGACGCCATACGCAAGGAATCGTTTGTTTTGCATTATCAGCCGCAGGTGGATTTGCAAAGCGGCCGGATCATCGGCGCGGAGGCGCTGGTCCGCTGGCAACACCCCGAACGCGGCCTCGTGCCGCCGGACATGTTCATTCCCCTGGCGGAGGAAAAGGGACTGATCGTCCCTCTGGGCAACTGGATTCTCCGCGAAGCCTGCGGGCAGAACCGCCGCTGGCAGCAGGCGGGGCTGCCGGTGGTGCCGGTGGCGGTGAATCTTTCGGCCATGCAGTGCCGCGACGCCGCGCTGCCGGAAACGATCCGGCGGATTCTTAGCCAGACCGGTCTGGCTCCGAACCTGCTGGAACTGGAAATAACCGAGAGCACCCTGATGGCGCAGACCCAGACGCTGCCGGCGCGACTGATGGACATCAAGAATGCCGGCATTCGCATCTCACTGGATGATTTTGGAACGGGTTATTCGAGTCTGAGTTATCTGACCAGGTTCCCCATCGATACGCTTAAGATTGACAACCTGTTCGTGCGCGACATGATTGACGATCCGAAAGACCTGGCCGTGGTGGATACCATCGTCGACCTGGCTGACAACCTTCACCTGCGCACCATTGCCGAAGGCGTGGAAAAAGCTGAACAGGTTGCCTTGCTTAAACTGCTCGGATGCCAGGCCATGCAAGGTTTCTACTTCAGCAAGCCGGTTCCGGCGGAGGAGTTCGCCTGTATGCTTTCGGAAGGACGCCGCATGGATTCGCCGGAATCGCCGGTCCCAGCGCTGGAAAACACACCGCAGGTCACGGGATAAAGATCGCCCCCCCGCCACCCTTGCGGCCGCGATTGCATGAGGCGCCGCACTTGAAACAAGTTTTAACGGCTAAGCTCCGGTCTAAAGTCTCAAAAAACCTTCCAGACGATCCAGGCCCTTATTGATATTTTCCATGCTGGTGGCGAAACTCAGCCGCACATGGTCGCAAAAGCCGAAGTCATTCCCCGGCACCAGGGCGACATGAACTTCATCCAGAACCCTCCGGCAGAACTCGGCGGCGTCCCGGACGGGAGTTTTTGCCTTACCCAGTGGTCGGCCCAGTGCGCCGCCAATGCCGGCAAATGCGTAAAACGCGCCGGTGGGTCGCACACAGGAAAAGCCGGGGATGGCGTTAAGACGTTGCCACATATACTCTCCGCGTTTTTCAAACGCCGATCGCATTTTTTCAACCTCCAGTTCCAGCGCGGAGTTGCCCAGCGCCTCAACGATGGCCGGCATGCAGAAACTGGTGATGTTGCTGGTCATCTGGCTTTGGAGTTTGTTCATCGCATCGATGAGCGGCCGGGGACCGGCGGTATAGCCGATGCGCCAGCCGGTCATGGCGTAAGTCTTGCTCAGACAGTTGCAGGTGATGGTACGATCTTTCCAGCGGGCAAAATCCAGGGCGGCCCAGGAGCAGGTTTTCTGCTCCCCGAAAATTAGTCGCTCGTAAATTTCATCACTGCACACCCAGATGTCGGCATGGGAGGCGATTACCTCGGCCAGCGCCGCAAGTTCGTGGGGATGGTAGGTGTGACCGCCGGGATTGCTCGGCGAATTGATGATGAACATCCTGGTGCGCGGGGTGATTGCGGCGGCGAGTTGATCCGGCGTGATTTTGAAATTCTTTTCCGGACGCCCGCGAACTACCACGGGTACGCCGCCAGCCAGCTTGACCATGGCCGGATAACTCACCCAGTAAGGCGCCGGAAGAATGACTTCGTCGCCGGTATTAAGTACCGCCATCATGGCCAGGTAAAGGGAATGTTTCCCCCCCACTGAAACAATGACCTGCTCCGGCGAATAGGCGAGTTTGTTGAATTGGGCGAGTTTATCGGCGATCGCCTGGCGGGCTTCGGGGGTGCCGGCGGTTGGCTCATACTTGGTTTTTCCGGCCAGCAGGGCGTCGATGGCGATTTGCTTGATGGGGGCGGGCGTGTCAAAGTCCGGCTCGCCGGCGCCGAAACTCACCACATCGATTCCCTGGCGGCGAAGTTGCGCGGCATGGGCGGTGACGGCCAAGGTGACGGATTCTCCGACCACATCGAGTCGTTGGGCAAACTGCATGAAGATGCTCCAAAAGGTCTGTTTGAGAAAATAGCCTGGCTATCTTCTCTATCTTCTAAAATCATTTGGAAATTATAATCTTTTTTAGTTCCCGCAGATGTACTTTAGGCGTTGTGTTTCGGAATGGGCGCGGGGGTCGCCCGGCCGACCAGGTCGCAGGAATTGCATGTGCAATGTGTACAGTCGTAGTTATTCGCGGCGCACTCCTGAACACGCTGGAGAATCACCTCGACGATTTTTCGCTCTCGTCCCAGCGGCGGGGTGACATGAAATGCCACGCCGGGATGAGCCGCCGCCGCTTCCCGCACCAGGCGGGGAATATCCGTGGTGCTGTGCCGGCCTGGCGCCAGGAAATACGGATGCACCACCACCCGTGTAACGCTTTGGCGAACGCACGCGTCGAAGGCTTGCATGATACTGGGTGGGGCAAGTTCCATGTGGGCCGGCTCCACGATGGCGCAACCGGATATTTTTTTGAAAATCGCGGCCACATCATGGAGCATATCATTGGCGGCGGGGAGCCGGCTGCCATGATCGACCAGAATAATCCCCACCCGCTCCGGGGAGTTCTTTGGCGTTATCATCGCGGTGCTCCTGCGCCTCATTGGTTTGCGGTAAATATCCAATCCTGCCAGGCCGGTGGCAACGCGGCGATCAGGCGCCCCGGCCATTTCCACAACAACGCGCTGCGAACCGCGGTGACCGCTAAAGTAGCGCCGGCCACCACGTCGGAAGGATAGTGAGCGTGCCGAATCACGCGCTGAAAGGCTGTATCCAGCGCCAATCCATAGAACAGCGCCCGACCATTGGGGTAAAACCAGGCCAGACCGGCCGCCAGAGCGAACGCGCCGCTGGTATGGGCGCTGGGAAACGATTGGTACGCTGCGCCGTGCAGAAAACCATACGCCGGTCCGAAGAAGCCGTAGACCCCCGCGTGCAGCAGCCACGGTCGCGCCCGGCCGCAAAGTCCCTTGAGCAGGTAACACAGCGCCACGGCGGTCAGGCATCCCACCCCCAGAGCGATCGCCCGGGCCTTGCCCTGTTTATCGAGTAAAGCCACAGCAACAATAACCAGGATCGAGCAAGTCCACTGGCCCCACTGCATCAGCATGATCATTTCGAGATTGATGTCGGATTTGAATACAATTGGGTTGCCCAGCGCCCATTGGCCGACGGTCTTGTCAAAGGGGAAAGCAATCACCAACAAAATCAGGCAAAACAGGTATTTGGTCCACCGTGGCCATGCAGAATCAAAATGAACCGGCGGCGGCTGATGCCAGATCGTCTTGGGGGTTTTTACGGATGATTCGCTCATATTTACACCGGTTCGTGATAGACGGCACGCCGGACTGTCCGTCCCAGAGCCTGCAGATTCGCCAACGGCACCCGATTCGGATCGAAAGTGCAGCCTGGAGCAATCATCATGGGCCGGGCGCCAGCCTGTCGGAGAGTATCTGCAACTTCTCGCTCTACGTCCTGGGGGCTTCCATTTGGTAAGGTGGCAAGATTGTCCACCCCTGCGCAAATAGCTGGTTGCAGCCAGTCTTTGACTGCGGTAATAGTCGGTCCTGCGGCTCGGTCCGCCCAATTAATCACCGGTATCGGATATTGGCTAAAGGCACCAAAATTCACGGACCTGCCGCAAACGTGCAGGATATTGAGCCTGGCGCCTTGCACCGCCTGCAAAATCGCCAGGTCTGTCGGGCGCACAATATCGGCGTATAGACTTGTGCCTTTCTGGAGGATGTCCGGCGTATCAACCCAATCGTCCCGAACCGACAAATAGATACCGTCCGCACCGGCCCGCACGCAGAGAGCAGCAAAACGCGCCAGATTGGCGCCGATAGTCCGCAAGGCTTGGATCACCTGCTCCGGATGGCCGGCGTATGCCTTTTTGATCCACTCACTGGGACCATCCGGAGCGCCGCCTAAGTTCGGCGGCCCATGGGTGGCCGGGGGCGAGATCAACCGCCGCAGCACTGCCCAGGCATTGAAGAGAGTCGTGGCCAGATAAACCCGGCCCGCCACTTTCGTCCGGAGCGATTCAAGGAGCGAGAGTTGTTCGCCGAATCCCGCTTCATCGCCCCGCAAGTCAGCCAGCGAAGCCAGATCTTCCACCGACTCTATACGGCCCGGATGCGGATACGGGTTGTCGTTCATCACCTTGAGAAAGTCCAGGTCGAACTTCTCAAGAAGATCCAGATGGGCCTGGAGAGCGGCCGTACCCGCCGCTTGCTTCGACTCAAAATGATGCCAGAAGCTAAAAGGAGGACGGTCCGGTCGCTGGCGAGCCAACACGGCGTTCACGCGTTCGATCGGCGTCATGGTTATTGATCTCCCAACATCCGAATGCCGGCGTTCCTTAGGAACGCTGCCGGTGTAGTTATAGTGCCCTGGTGAGTTTAGGGGCCGGCAACCCTTGTGGGCGGAGTACCCTGCCTGCGAATAAACGCGGGCCGACTCCATGAATCCGTCATTAACCGGTGGAAAAATATCTGTCAAGATCGTGGCGGAGGTTGTGGCGGAGTTTTTTGCCGGGTGAATATCTCCGTATTTTTCGGCGAAGGGTGGCCGTTTTCACCGCGGGCCTTGAGCACGGGATTTGAGCACCGCGACATCTGGCAGATTCCGATAGTAATGGTTGAAGTCCATTCCATATCCGACCACAAAATCATCGGGAATATCGAAGCCGATGAAATCAGCACCCCATCCCGCCCGCCTGGCGCAGGCTTTGCGCAGCAGCACGCAAGTACGAATGGATGCCGCGCCGCGCTGCCGTAACAATCGACCGACCGCTTCGATGCTTTGGCCGCTTTCGAGAATATCATCAAGAATCAGTACATGCCGGCCAACCAACGGCATGGCGCCGGGCAACAACACCCGCGGCCGGCGGCTTTTTGTACTCCGGCCGGGATAACTCGATACCGCCACCACATCCACACGCATTTTCAACGGCAGGCGGCGTACCAGGTCCGCCAGAAATATAATGGATCCGGTCAATACCGGTACAATCACCAGTTCCTTGCCCTGGTACGCCGCGGCGATCTGGTTCGCCAGCCGGCGCACGCGGCGCGCGATCGTGTAACGATCCAATAATATGCGATCAAAGTCCGCGCCGTTCATGACCAAAGAATAGCGTTGCGCCAGCGGCCCGGCGAGTGCTCTTTAGGCTCACCGGCGGACTTCGGCGAGCCGAACCGGTAGGTCAATAATAACCTCCCGCCACATTCGCCAGCATGGCCACCCGAGTATAAAGCTTAGGGCACCCTGCACCTGTTTATTCGCGTCATGCCATGATTCACGCCATGCTCCGGTCGCTCTGGCCGGAATTCCCGGCGGGCCGTATAGTTTGGTATCGGTAAACGGAATGTACTTCATGGGATATCCCGCACGTGAAGCAACTCAAGATCAGGAATACGCGGCGCTGGTGGAACTGGGAAGATGTGCTGCTGATTCTGCTGGTGGCGGGAGTACTGTATCTGCCTGGTTTGCAGCGTATAGCCTTGTTTGACCGCGACGAGCCGCGGTTCGCGCAAGCCGCCCGGGAAATGCTTCTGAGCCACAATTTCATCGTACCGCGTTTCGACGGAGTACTTCGCCCCGACAAACCACCAATCATTTACTGGTTGATGGACGCCGCCTATGCCGTGCTGGGCGTCAATGGAATGGCGGCACGGTTGCCCAGCGTGGTTTTTGGCTCCCTGACGCTGCTGCTGGTGTATGGGATGGCCGGCAAACGCTTTGGCCGCGCTACCGGTATTCTCTCCGCCTTGATGCTATCGGTATGCGCGCTGTTTTTTGTTGAAACACGCCTGGCCACCGCCGATTCCACCATGATTTTCTTTACCACCCTGGCCATGGCCTGCGCCTGGTCGGCGTGGGATCAATCACAAATCCCGGCGAGCCGGGGAGCGCCGCGCCTGCGGCCGCGGGCACAATTGCTTTATGACGTCGATGGCGGCGGTATTCTCAATGAGGCGCAACCGACGCAAGCCGGCGCCATATCGCTCCGGACCGTTCTGGTTTTCTGGTTCGCCATCGCGGCCGGCATATTGACCAAGGGCGTCACACCCATATTCGTTTTCAGCACGATGATTGCCCTCTCCATCGCCACGGGTTCCTGGCCCGTCCAATGGCGCCAATGGCGGAAGTTGGGTTGGGGCGAAAAGATATTCGCCTTGCCCGGCACTGTCTGGAAATCTATTGCCGGTGGCGACTGGCGACGGTGGCGTTCGCTGCGACCGCGGCTGGGCTTGATTATTCTGATCGGTCTGATTCTGCCATGGTTTATTGCCGCCTGGATTCAAACCAACGGCAAGTTGATCGAGGAAATGCTCTGGCAGAACTTGGTTGCGCGGACCACCAGCGGCCTGCAGAGCCATGGCGAACCGCCGGGCTTTTATCTGGCCGTAGTGTGGGGAACCTTCTGGCCGTGGAGCGTCCTGCTGGTTCCGGCGGCTTTCCATACCGTACGCCGCGTGCGGGGCAAAACAGCGATTATGATTGATCCAACGCCCTACCAGTTTCTGTTGGCGTGGATCGTACCGGCATGGATTATTTTTGAATTGATCGTCACCAAGATGGTTCAGTACGTGCTGCCGCTGTTCATACCGATGATGATCCTCTGCGCCGATACTCTGGTGCAAAGCTGGCACCGGCTTACCGATGTGCTGGCCGCGAAATGGTTCGCCGCGGCACGCTGGGTGTGGATGGGAGTGTGGATCGTTCTAAGCGCGGGCCTTATGATCGCAACATGGTTCTTCTTGGCGCCACACCAGGAGCGCACATTTCTTCTGGTCGCCCCCACCGCGGCCGCACTGGCCGCCACGGGTTTTGCCGGAGCAATTGCCTGGAACCGGCCGGCATGGCCTTATGTGACGGTGCTAACCTTCGGCTTGGCGCTGCTGCTGGCTGACACCCTCTCCCTTCCCGCGATCAAGTCGCTGCAAATCAGCCGGCAGGCGGGAAGGGAAATGCGTCAGTTGGCCGGTCGTGGTTTTCATCTGGCGGCAGCCGGCTATATCGAGCCGACGCTGGTGTTCTACAGCGGTGGGAACATCCGGCTTTTTTCCAGCCCGCAACAACTTCTGGCTAAAGTTCCATTTTTGATCCGTGGCGCCCCATCGAAAAAAAGACTGCCCCCTTACTGTGTCCTGGTGGATCGTCGCGTGTTAAAATACATGCGGGCGCATCGGGTCATACTTTTTCGCCGCGATTGGTTCAATGGGATCAAGATGGCCAAGGGCCGGCCGGTGCGCATCACGCTGATTACGAATGTGAACTCCTTCCGCCACCTTCGACCTTCGGCGACGAAATAGAAGCCGTAACCGTTCACGCCGCGGGTGTTTTCCGCGCACGTCCCGACGGGCACGGGTTTTTCCGGTGTGCCGGGACCGCAAACCACCGTGCCGCCCCGGCCACGCAGTCGTGTGGTGGAAACCAGCGGCCGTTTTCCGCACCGCCGTGAACGGTTACGGAACCGGATATCTATTTCTGCCAAGCTGGCAGGACATGGTGTTATTCTGCCTAAACAAACACCAAGATGACGTGGCGTCACACAAACCATAATTTTTGTAACACCATCTTATTTCTAGAGTTATGATAACAAAAATGGATTATAAAAAAGGGCGGCATGACTCTTGCTAAACCCTAATTATTGTGAAAGGCTGCGGCGGAACATCATGGCTATTATGATGAGCGCGAGTCTCCCGACCTGTCCTGATACCTATTCGGGATAACAATCGGGATCCCGATGGCATCTTGGTTCGTCCTCGGGGTGCATTGGAACTTCGAGCGCCCGTACAACCAGAAAAAAGGAAATGACGTATGGCAAAAGTAATTGGTATCGACTTGGGAACGACCAACTCCGTCGTGGCGGTCATGGAAGGCAGCCAGCCTAAGGTTCTGATCAATTCCCAGGGATCGCGGTTGACACCATCGGTTGTCGGCTTTACCGACAAGGGTGAACGACTCGTGGGTCTTCCAGCCAGACACCAGCAGGTTACCAATCCGCAAAACACCATCTTTTCAATCAAGCGTTTCATGGGGCGGCGGCATTCGGAAGTCGCCGGTGAAGAAAAAATGGTTCCGTACAAGATCGTGGGCACTCCGGAAGAACTGGTGAAAGTGGAAGCGCGCAGCAAAGCTTATACGCCACCGGAAATATCCGCCATGATTCTCCAGGACCTCAAGAAAACCGCGGAGGATTATCTCGGCCAGAAAGTCACCGACGCCATTATTACCGTGCCGGCCTATTTTAATGATTCGCAGCGTCTGGCCACCAAGGAAGCCGGTGAAATCGCCGGCTTGAACGTCAAGCGCGTTCTTCCGGAACCAACCGCCGCGGCTCTCGCTTACGGCATGGACAAGAAAAAAGGAGGGAAAATTTGCGTATTCGACCTGGGCGGCGGCACCTTCGATGTTTCTGTGCTCGATGTGGGCGACGGCGTATTCGAGGTGCTTTCGATCAATGGCGATACGCACCTCGGTGGCGACGATTACGATCAAGTGCTGGTCGATCACATCGCCGAAGAATTCCGCAAGCAGAACGGCATTGACCTGCGCAAAGACCCCATGGCCCTCCAGCGGCTCAAGGAAGCCGCGGAAAAGGCCAAGATTGAGCTTTCCAACAATATGGAAACCACTATCAACCTGCCGTTCATCACGGCCGACGCCAGCGGCCCCAAGCACCTGCAGATGACCATCACGCGCAGCAAATTTGAAGCGTTGACCAATCATCTGACCGAGCGCTGTCGCCAACCGGTTTTCAAGGCTCTCGAAGACGCCAAGCTCGCCGCCAAAGACATCGACGAAGTCCTGCTGGTGGGCGGTTCCACCCGCACGCCGCGGGTGCAGCAACTGGTCAAGGAAATTTTCTCCAAGGAAGGCAACAAGAGCGTCAACCCGGATGAGGCCGTGGCGCTGGGAGCGGCGATCCAGGGCGGCATCACTACCGGAGAAGTTAAGGACATCCTGGTTCTAGATGTAACCCCGTTGTCGCTGGGAGTGGAAACTTACGGCAGTGTGATGACGGTTCTGATTCCGCGAAATACCACCATTCCCACCAGCAAGGCGGAAGTGTTCAGCACCGCCGCCGACAATCAAACCAGCGTGGAAATTCACGTGCTCCAGGGCGAGCGCGAGTTCGCCAAAGACAACCGCACGCTGGGAAAATTCCAGTTGACCGGTATTCCGCCGGCGCCACGCGGCATACCGCAGATCGAAGTCACCTTCGACATCGACGTTAATGGCATCCTGAACGTAAAGGCCAAGGACAAGGCCACCGGCAAAGAGAACAAGGTCGAAATCAAGGGCCATAGCGGCCTCTCGAAGGATGAAATCGAGCGCATGAAAAAAGAGGCCGAACTGCATGCGGACGAAGACAAGACCCGCCGCGAATTGGTGGACCTGCGAAACCGTTCCGAGGCCGTGGTGTTTCAGGTGGAGCGGGAGCTGCAGGAACACGGCGGCAAGGTCGGTCCGCAGGAACGTTCCGATATCGAAAACGCGCTCAATGCCGCTAAGGAAGCGATGAAAACCGAGGACAAAAACGTCCTCGAAAAGGCGATGGAGACGTTGAACCGGGCGCGGATGAAACTGGGGGAAGCCATCTACAAAGCCACCGCCGACGCCGCGGGTGGAGCCGCGCCAGGCGAAAGTCCGGCGGGAGGTCCGGCGGCGAACGAGTCGCACGCCGCGGACCAGCAGGCCGCCGGCGGCAAAAAAGGACCCGATGACGTCATCGACGCGGAGTATGAGGTTAAATAAAAATCAGCGCGGATCATTTCAAGACAGATGTATTCCGCCGAATTTCCCGCGCGGATACAACGCGCGGATCGTCGACATAAAAGCAGGGCGGGCATTCCAGCATGGAAAATTTCTCTCCCGTCGAACCGGTTCGGCTTGCGTTAAAAAAATCGCAATGCCTGGAAATCGACTGGTCGGATGGCCGCCGTTCCATCTATCCTCTGCGTTTGCTGCGGCGGATGTGCCCGTGCGCCGGCTGCCAGGGTGAGCGCGATCTGCTTGGCCGCCAACTCTTGCCGGTGGTTCGCACCGCCTACGATGGTCCCATCGCCGCGCTGGGGGCCGAGATGGTGGGTAATTATGCCATCCGCATTGTCTGGTCTGATCAACATTCCGCCGGAATTTACAGCTTCAAATATCTCCGGGATATGGATTCCCCGGCGGGCCGGACTGATTCTGCCGTTGAATAAAAATAAATAATTCTGGGATTGTGGAATTGGGCGGGATTCTCTTTTATGATGAACCCCCCGTGCGATTATGCCGCCTGTTCTAAACTCAAGCCGCCCGCACAACGGGCGCAGTACTCATGGGTGAATACATGAAGAGGGTGAAAGTTGTCGGCGCCGTGGTTATCGGCCTGCTTGTTCTTTTGACCGCGGGCTGCCAATCATTTGGACCGCTGCGCATCAAACCGATTGCGGCCTCGCACGGCGCGGTGCTCGAACCACACTTTCAACTCGCCTATTACCGCGTGGATCGAGCCGGCATGTACCATTTCTACCTGCAGGCAACCACGCCCCCAACCGGTACAGACGCTGCCATCACTCAAATCGCCATAATCCGGGTACTCTGGAAGCCAATTCCCGGCGTTACACCTATATTACACACGGCGATCAACGCCACTTTTCGATACTTGGTCATCACTCCCTCCGGCGCCGGCATGTACCAAGGCGCGGGTTTTATTCGCATTCATAACAGTTCCCGCGCTCCCGTCATGCATGCCTCCGTTGTGGCCGGCGATCTTCGGCTGACCGGCGCCGCCGGTTATTTCCGCGATGCCCTTGGTCCGTCGCGAATCGTCGGCAACATCACCGCCGTTCGTTCCGGCTCAAAAACTATTGCCCTGACGCTTCGCGCGCAGCGCGAGTTTTACCTTCAGACCTACCGATTTCGTCAACGCCGTTGACCCGGGCGCAGTCTGGTCGAAATTGACCTTCCGGCCCCTTGCGAATAACTTATTGGCGTGCGTTGTCCCTATTGTCATGCCGCAGAACAGGATCGCGTGCTTGATTCACGGCCCGTGGAGGGCGGTGACGCGATCCGTCGTCGCCGCGTTTGTTCCCAGTGCCAGCGCCGCTACACCACTTATGAACGCATCGAGCAAGTCGTGCGGCTCACCGTGGTGAAAAAGGACGGATCCCGCGTTCCGTTTGATCGAAACCGCATCTTGGAAGGTATTCACCGCGCCTGCTACAAACGCCCGATACCCGCTGAAACCATCGCCCGCCTGGTGGACGCCGTCGAAGAACAGGTCGCCCGCCAAGATCAGCACGAAGTGTCCAGCGCCTTGATCGGTGAGCAGGTCATGAAATACCTCCGGCAGATCGATCCGATCGCCTACGTGCGATTCGCCTCGGTATATCATCAATTCAAAGACTTGGGCGAACTGGTGCAAGAGGCCCGCGAAGTAATGGAAAAATCCCGTCACGTGGATCCGGATCAACCCGACCTGTTCACCGAATAACAGACTTCGGGGGCATGACGGCTTGGGCGCAATACAGTTTACCTGGCTTTTCATGGGCGGTCAGCTTGATTCTTCTAAAAAAGACGGGGTTCCGCGTCCATAGGTTCTTACGCGGGCCGCCGCCGTGACCCGGCTTGGGGCGGGAACGGGTCTTATGCGCCCGCGGCCACCGGAAGGGCCACCGCCGCGACCTGTTGGTCGCCAGGGGGACGGATTTCTTGATCGGTCAGGTAGCAGCCGGGATCGAATCCGAGCCAATCGCCGGTAGCCGCCTCGGCGCGTGTTCGCAGATTGCCGTTGCAAACGGAAACAAAACGGCAGTCCTGGCAGCGCCGGGGCAGATGTGCCCGGCGATCGCGAAGCAGGGCCAGTCTTGGATCGCTCGCTTCGGACCAGATGGCACTGAAGGACTTTTCCCGCACGTTGCCGCAGTTGTAATGCCAGCTAAACTGATCGTAATGCACATTGCCTACGGGATCGATGGAAGCAATGTTGCATCCGGAGCGATTGCCGCCGGTTCCCTCGAGTTTCTCCCATACCCGCCGGCAGCGGACGGGATCGGATTTCTCAAGTTGAAGCAGGAGATACGCCGCATCGGCGTGATTGTCCACGGTAAGGACCTCCAGCGGCTCCCCGGCGGCGTGGAGCTGGATGCTTTTCTGGAAAATTCGATCCACTACGGCGCGAATCTGCGCGGCAGTCAGATCCACTTTTTGCATATTTCCCCCGCGGCCGGCGTAGGCCAGGTGATACACGCAGAGCCGCTGCACCCGGCGGGCGATGCAGAGGTCGAAAATGGCGTCCAAGTCGGCGACATTCAGCCCGTGCACGGTAAAGCGCAAGCCCACCTTGATGCCGCGCCGCCGGCAGCGGTCGATCGCCGCCAGCACACCGGCATAGGCGCCTTGCCGACCGCGGAGTTTGTCATGGCGATCCGCCGTGCCGTCAATGCTGATTCCTACATATTTCAATCCAACCTCGGCGAGCCTGTCGGCCATGGCCTCGTCAATCAACAGGCCGTTGGTGGAGAGCGTGCAGGCCAGCCCCAGGCTCCGGGCATGGGCGATGAACCGGAGGGTAGCGGGGCGGACCAACGGCTCGCCCCCGCTAAAAAGCACCGCGGGTACGGCGAAGCCGGCAAGGTCGTCGAGCAGCCGCCGGCCCTCGTCATAAGCCAACTCGCCGGGGGCCGGGTTCGCGTCGGCGGAGGCGTAACAATGCACGCAGTGCAAATTGCAGGCCTTGGTTACGGCCCAGACCACCACGGGACGCGGCGGGCCGGGCGATTCGCTTCGCCGGGTACGGTGGCCATAACGCAGGCTTTCATTGCCCGCCTGGTGATCGCACAGAAGATTGCTCACGCTAAGCATAGCGGCAGACTCCGTTGGGGCGCGACTCGGGGAGAACCATAAATACAGTCGGGTTCGGCCGCCAGGGGATCACCTGTAAGGCCGTAGGCCCGCGCCCGGCTGCCGCCGCAGATGCCGCGGTACCGGCAAAACCCGCATTTACCTTTGAGTTTGCCGGGGTTGCGCAGGTCGCCGAACAGGGGCGAGTGTTGATACACATCGACGAGAGAATCGTGGGGAAAGCGGCCACAGAGAATCGGCAAAAAACCGCTGGGAAAAATTTCGCCAATATGGCTGATGAACATCACGCCGCGACCATCGTTGGTGCCCACGATTCCGGGCAGAGCATATCCGCCGTCTTTTTCGGCGGGTGCGGCATGGTTTTGCTTTTCCAGAATGAACCGGCGGTAATGCGGCGCTTCAGTGGTTTTGACCCCAAACCCATGCCGCCCCGTGTGCTGGTAAAGTTTTTCAAAGGCAATCTCATATTCTTCCGGAGAAATACGGCTCTCGGCCAGCGCTCGTCCGGTGGGAACCAGGAAAAATACCGACCAGAGCATAATGGGATAGTGGCCGAGCAGACGGGCCATGGCGTCGATCTGGTCGAAATTATGGCGGGCGATGGTGGTGTTGATCTGCAAGGGCAGATTGAATTGGATGGCGTCCCGCATGATTTCCAGCGTGCGCTCATAGCTGCCCGGCACGCGGCGGAAACCGTCATGGGTGGCGGCGTCGGCGCCATCAAGACTTACCGCCAGACGATGCAAACCGGCTTGTTGAAGCCCGCGGACTACGGCAGGTGTAACCAGTTTCGTGGCGGAGGGAGTCATGGCCACTTTCAGACCGCTCTCCACGCCGTAACGCACCAGATCGAAAACGTCGGCGCGCTTGATCGGATCGCCGCCGGTGAACACCAGCAACGGCGGTTTGGGAAAGCGTTTCAGATCGGCCAGCAGGGCCAGAGCCGTCCTGGTATCCAATTCCAACGGATGGCGGCGCGGCTGAGCCTCGGCCCGACAGTGCCGGCAGAGGAGATTGCACGCCCGCGTCACTTCATAAAACACCACGAGAGGCGAATGATCGAAGTCGGACGAGTCATAATCCAGTCCACCGGCGGACCGGGCCGGGGCATGGTTGTTTCCGTTATTTACCATGTTTTTGATTTTACCATAAAATGTGGTTAAAGTGGACAATCGACTCAACATACTCCGTTTTGCGGAGAATTCCATGATTCCAATGACTGAGAAAGAAATCGGAGAACTCCTGGACAACGCCCTGATCGGCCGGCTGGCCATGTCTGCCCAAGACGCCACGCCGTATGTAATTCCCCTGCCCTTCTGCCGGCTGGACGGCTGCATCTACCTGCGGGTGCCGCTGAGCGGTCGCAAGGGCGATATTCTGCGGACCAACGACCGTGTGTGTTTTGAGGTGGACTGGTTTACGGATCAGCTTGACGACTATGCCAGCGTGTTGGTGGAAGGCCGACTCACGGCGGTGGACGACCTGGGGGAGAAAGTTCGCGTTCGTGCGGCCAACGACGAGAAGTACAACCGTCTGCGCCATGCCTGGCGCCCCGGCCATGGCCGCCGCACGCCGCTGGAACAGATTCCCACCCGCAAAATTATTCCGATTTGCATCAGCGGACGGCGCATGGAGCCGGGGTTGAGAGACGCCGCGGCGGTGGAACCGTTCACGGGTAAAAAACGAAAAACAAATCGAAGTCGCCACAGCGATCCGCCGTACGCGACTTCCAGTCCGTAAACGGTTCCGGCTGGCGCGAAGAGGGTCCGCTGCGATCCCGATAGCTATCGGGATTGATTATTCCCAGAAAAACAGCGAACCGCCATCGAAATAGTTGCAATGCAAATCTGCTGGGCCTTTCCACTGTACCGAGCCGTCGTTGTAGAGAATATTCGCGCCCCGCACGCCGTTTTGGCCGACATGATTCGACAGGGGCACGCGGCCCGGCTCGCCTATGTTATTGGGCTGGAACAGCCAGGACAGCGGCGGGGGCTGTGAATTGCTGACCGTCACGTCGCTGCCCAAAATCGACTCCACGGCGCTGTGGCAGTTGGTGCCCGAAGTGAACGGATGCGCCGGATCCAGAAGGGAGGTTTACGCCGTAACCCCCGTCCAGGGGTTGGTTACGTTAATGGGGCTGGTGTTCGTAAGCCCGTGTTTGCCCGTTGGATTCGAAAACGTGCCCTGGGAAAATCCGAACCAGTAGTTGTAGCCAAGGAAAATGGCCTGCAAAAATTCGTAGGGTTTTGTCAGGCTTTTCTGCCAGGGAGAAAGCGGCTGGCCCCATTCGGCAGGATCGTATAGCTTCTGCGGCGCCACCCACGACATGGGAAAGGTTCGTGAAAGCTGACCACTGCCGCCGCCCGTTTGCAGAGTATCTCCGTCGAGGGTGAACAGGCCGGCCTGCGGGCAAAAGAAGACCTCCGGATTCTTGATGATGCCGCTGGTATAGAGCAGACCATAACCAAAGGAGTAAGGCTGGTTGGCCATGTCCATGCCGGGGCCGGTGGAGTCGAGATTGCCGAACGGCTCGAGGTTCTCGTGTATATATCCTCCCCCACTATTCTGATTGTGCCACCCCGCCGGCATGGGATAGTTTTTGTATTCGCCGATGTAAACGAACACGCCCTGCCCCAGTGACCGCAGATTCGAGGCGCAGACGATCTGCAGGGCCAGGTTGCGCGCCTTGCCCAAAGCGGGCAATAACAGCGAGAGCAGAACGGCGATGATCGAAATGACCACCAGCATTTCCACGAGGGTGAAGCCGGGCGCTGCGCGAGAGGTTGGAGCAGGTGAACAGGTCAACAGGCGACGCGCCGGCGAGCGCGTGGCGGAACAATTATTTAACCGCGGATTACGCGAGTTAGGGCGCGCTCAACAATAACCTGTTCAATTATGCCGGCCCGGCGATAAGGTATAGTTCCAGTCTCCGTGGAAGGGGTGGGGGGTCAAGCGCAGGCGTGCGAGCTCTTCGTCACTCACTTTGATGG
>JAKBMM010000019.1 GCA_021831565.1 Planctomycetota bacterium | reverse complement strand
TTTTATTGGTGACACGGTCAGCAGGCTGACCCGTTAAACACCGTTTTCCTTGCGGTTACGGACGGCCGTGGATTTCCATCCACGGCTGCGGGGGGGCGACCATGGGGCAGCCGCGAGGATCGCAATCCCGCGGCCGTTTCCCGCGCCGCCGTGAACGGTTACAAGAATATTTTGTTTTTTTCTTGTCCGGCGGTGTTGCATTTGCCCGGCGCCGGCCGGCTTATGCGCGTCCGCCGGATGGCGGCAAGGCCAGCGGGGCGGGATCAGAGCGTGTCCTCCGCCGGTGCGTAGAGCCGGGGGTGCGGCTGCATACGTTCCTGCACGCAGCGACCGCAAAGATAAAACTCCGCCGGCGCCGGATAGTCGGTGCTGTCCGTGTCATCGCCTTCAATCCACTTCCGGCAAGAGGCATTCTGGGCGCCGCACAGGGCGCAGCGGGTGGGACCGCCGCCGTCGCTCAGCACCAGCGATTCGCTTAAACGCGGATACTTTTTGACCTCTCCGCGTCCGGTGGCCTTGGCAATCTTATGCCCGAGATGATGGCGTTTGAGCCACTCGGCCAGACCCGCGACTTCCTCCAGCGAACAGAATCGGCACCAGCGTGCGCCGGCGGTCTTGTCCGGAAAAAATCCCATGTCCTCCAGCCGCTCCTGAATGACCGGATCGGGCCGGGATTTCACCACGATGATCAGCCTTTCCTCCATAGAACCAAGTGTCGGTTATTGGGGTGCGGAAAGCAATATTACAGCCGGGCGTGCCGCAGGCGAAGGGCGTTGCCCACCACGCAAAGGGAGCTGCCGCTCATCGCCGCCGCGGCGATCATCGGACTAAGCAGAAATCCGAAAAACGGGTAAAGCGCCCCCGCTGCCAGGGGAATACCCAGGCCATTGTAGATAAACGCAAACCACAAATTCTGACGGACGTTTCGCATGACCACGCGGCTGAGGCGCCGGGCGCGGATCATGCCGGTCAACTCGCCCCGCAGCAGCGTCACCGTGGCGCTGGCGATGGCAATATCGGTTCCGGTTCCCATGGCGATGCCGACGTGCGCCTGGGCCAGCGCGGGCGCGTCATTGACGCCGTCACCGGCCATCGCCACGATTCGCCCCTGGTCCTGCCAGCGGCGGATCATTTCATTTTTCCGCCGGGGCGGCACTTGCGCTTCGACGCGCTCAATCCCGACTTGCCGGGCCACCACCTCGGCGGTGGTGCGATTATCGCCGGTCATCATGATCACTTCGATTCCGTCCCGCCGCAGGATCGCGATCGCCTCTTTCGCTGTCGGCTTGATTGGATCGGCCACGCCCAACACGCCCGCCAGCCGGCCGTCGATGGCCACAAACATCACCGTTTGCCCCTGCGAGCGTAAGGATTGAGCCTTTTCGGCAACGCCCGCCACTTCGATCCCCAATTCCCGCATCATCGCGGCGTTGCCCACCGTCACCGGCCGATTCTGAACCACTGCGGAAACACCTTGGCCGCTGACGGACTGAAATTCCTTCGCCGCCGCGAGCACAGCGCCCCGCTCCGCAGCGCCGCGCACAAGAGCCGCGGCCAGCGGGTGCTCGCTGCTTCGCTCCACGGAACCCACCAGCGCCAGGAGTTCCATTTCGCTTACACCACCCTGCGGCAGAACGGATACCAATCGCGGCTTGCCTTCGGTAATAGTTCCCGTTTTGTCCACCACGAGCGTATCAATCTTTTCCATCAGTTGGAGCGCCGCGGCGTTTTTAATGAGCACACCCGCCTTGGCCGCCCGGCCCACTCCCACCATGATTGACATGGGCGTGGCCAGCCCCAGGGCGCACGGACAGGCGATGATCAGCACGGACACCGCGCTGACAATCGCATAGGCCAGCGCCGGCTTAGGTCCCGTCCAGGACCAGATCAGGAACGTGATGATGGCGGCGGCGAGAACTGCGGGAACAAATCTGCCGGCCACCTTGTCGGCCAGTTGCTGCACCGGCGCGCGGCTCCGCTGCGCCTGGCTTACCATTTGCACGATATGCGCCAGCATGGTGTCGCCGCCGACCTTTTTCGCCTCCATAAGCAAGCCGCCGGCGCCGTTGACGGTGCCGCCGATCAGCATGTCACCGATCTTTTTTTCCACCGGCATCGGTTCTCCGGAAATCATCGCTTCATCCACCGCGCTGGTTCCCTCGAGCGTCACCCCGTCAACCGGAATTTTTTCGCCGGGCCGCACCCGCAGCCGATCGCCGGGCCGCACCGATTCCAGCGGCACATCCTCTTCCTGAGAATCCTTTTTCACCAGGCGGGCGGTTGGGGGCGCCAGGTCCAGCAGCTCGCGGATGGCGCTGCCGGTACGGCCGCGGGCGCGCAGTTCCAGGACCTGGCCCAGCAGCACCAGGGCCACGATCACACCGGCGCTTTCAAAATAAATCCCGATTCCACCGTGCTGGTTTCGCAAGCCCGCGGGAAAAATTTCCGGCGCCGCCGTTGCCACGACACTGTATCCATACGCCACCGCCACGCCCAGGCTAATAAGTGTAAACATGTTCAGATTCCGGGCGAGAAGGGAAGCCCACCCCCGCTCAAAAAACGGCCAACCGCACCAGAGCACGATCGGCGTCGCCAGAATCAGCTCCAGCCAGTTCAGCCAGGGGCCGCCGGAAATCAGCGCCGGCAAAAAATCCCGGCCCATCGCCAGAATCAGAAGGGGAATCGCCAACGCCAGACTGATCCATAACCTCCGGCTCATGGCGCGCAGTTCAGGATTTTCCTCCTCGCCAGGGGGCATTTCCATCGGCTCCAGCGCCATGCCGCATTGGGGGCATGCTCCCGGCTGCGCACGAATGATTTCCGGATGCATCGGACAGGTGTAGCGTGTGGGCGCCGTCCGGCGCTGCGGCGCCAACGGTTCCAAAGCCAGGGAACATTTCGGACACGAACCGGGCGCGTTGCGAATAATCTCCGGATCTCCAGCGCGTGTAGATTGCGCCACCGGGGTTGTAGCGGCCGATGTTTTCAACCCCACCATAACCGGCGGTGCACTGCGGCCCGGCAACGGAGCCTGAAGATATTTTTCCGGCGTTGCCTGAAACTTGACCAGGCAGCTTTTTCCGCAGAAATAATAGGTTTTGCCATTGTGCTCGGCGCTGCCGGCGCTGGAGGCGGGGGTTACCTTCATGCCGCAAACGGGATCGATATGCGCCATGGTCGCCTGAGTGGATGAAGGATTTTCCTGTTCGTGCATGATCCTTTCCTTTCCGGAAAAATCGAGGAATGACGCGGGATAGGGGAAAGACTTGGGGTCGTCGCCGGGCCGCGTAAAATTTTCATTCCCCGTAACGAGCGCCGGGGCGGGGCGCTTGCAGGAATTAAAACAGGACCCGGCCAGTTCTGCTGGCCGGCTTATTCGAGTCCACCTCTACCGATCCAGTGGAACTTCAATCTGACGCCGATACGTCTCGAAAAGGCTCATGAACTGGCTGTTGAAGACGAAGTTGAAGTCGGGAAATTTCATGCCGCCCATGTTCCGGTCGATGTGCGAGAACATCAGATCCACCTCGCCCACGGCAAGCTCCACCGGTTGGCCTCCGGTGTCGCAGGCGCGGGCGCGGATTTTTCCACTGATGGACGCTCCCATTTCGTTGACCCGCTCAATCGTGGCGTCATAAACAATCTGCTCGCCGGGGCGCACCAGCCGGCTGAATCCCGCGCGGCCGATCTTAGCCAGGATAACTTTCTCGCGAAACTCCCGCGCCGCGCCCACCAAAATGCCGCTGGTCTGGGCCATTCCTTCGATCAGGAGGCTGGCCGGCATTACCGGGAAACCCGGGAAATGGTCGTGCAGATAATCTTCCGCCATACTTACGTTTTTGATCGCCACGGCGCGCCGGCCCGGTTCGAAGAGTTCAAAACGGTCAATCCATATCCAGCGCATCGGATGGTGTCCTGTGCCGCTACCAGCGGGTGCGGTGATTTAGGGGCCGTCAAGAAATAACCTTTCCAATCTGACTTGGTCTTTTGGCCTCTGGCTACGTTGCTCGCTCGTTACAGATCCCTGCGGATATGCTCCTCGCTCGCGCCTTGCCAGAGGCCAAAATCCCTGCGTCATATTTGTAAACCTTATTTCTTGACGGCCCCTTACCGGAGACGGGTTCGCCCGAAAGGCACTGTTTTACGAAGTCGTTCGCCGGTTCATACCTCCCCCCCAGAAAATTACCACAACCCATCGGCAACGCCGGCGTCATCAAAGCAAACCGTCTTTTTGGCCAAGGTAGCGCACCAGGTCCACCACGCGGTTGCTGTAGCCCCATTCGTTATCGTACCAGCTTATCAGCTTGAAAAATCGGCTATTCAGCTCGATGCCCGCCCTGGCGTCGTAAATGCTCGACCGCGGATCGGTAATGAAGTCGCTGGAGACCACTTCTTCGTCCGTGTAGCCGAGAATACCTTTGAGCTTACCCTCCGATTCCTTCTTGATCACCTCGTTGATCCGGGCCAGCGACGTTTCCTTGATGGTCCGCACCGTCAGGTCCACCACGGACACGTCCGGTGTCGGAACCCGGAAAGCCATGCCCGTGATTTTGCCTTGCAGTTCGGGAATCACCAGCGTGGCGGCCTTGGCCGCGCCGGTGGCCGCCGGTATCACGTTCTGGCCGGCGCCGCGCCCGCCGCGCCAGTCTTTCTTCGACGGGCCGTCCACCGTCGGCTGCGTCGCGGTCGCCGCATGCACCGTTGTCATCAGCGCCTCTTCCACGCCGAAATGATCATGGATCACCTTCACCAGCGGCGCCAGGCAGTTGGTGGTGCAACTGGCGTTGGACACAATGGTATCCGTCGCCGGATTGAACTTCTCCTCATTGACCCCGATCACGAAGGTCGGTATGTCCTTGTCCTTGGCGGGCGCGGAAATGATCACGCGCTTCGCCCCCGCGGTCAGATGTTTACCCGCTCCCTGGCGGTCCGTGAACAAGCCTGTCGATTCGATTACGTAATGGACGCCGAGATCCTTCCACGGCAACTGGGCCGGATCTCTCACCGCGAAAGTTTTCACGAAATGGCCGTTGACCAAAAGCCCTTCGGCATCTTGCGCGGCCACTTCACCCTGGAACCGGCCGTGGGTGGAATCGTACTTGAGCAGATACGCCAGGTTGTCCGGTGGGAACAAATCGTTTATCGCCGCGAATTCAATCCGTGGATCGTGCGCACCGGCCCGAAACACCAGTCTTCCAATACGACCAAACCCGTTGATACCGATGCGAATCCTGGCCATCGCCTATGTACTCCTTAAACGCCACGCTGACACGTCTTGACGCGGTACTCAATTGCGGCGCCCACCCGGGCCGGCCGTCGCGTCAAATCTCAAAATGGATATTACAGTCGCCTTACTCCGGCGGCAACCATCGGGTGGCCTGCTTCAAGAATTGAGTCGCATCGCGTAGACTTTCGCCAGATGGCGACGGAAAACTTCCAAGCTCCCAAGGGTACGCGCGATTTCTATCCCGACGAAATGGCCGTGCGCCGTTACATTGAGGATATCTGGCGCCGCGTGTCCATCCGCCATGGATTTCAGGAAGTGGACGGGCCGACGTTTGAATCGCTCGATCTTTACAAGGTCAAAAGCGGCGTGGAAATTGTTTCCCAGCTTTTTTCCTTCACCGACCGCGGTCAGCGCGACCTGGCCCTGCGCCCGGAATTCACGCCGACCCTGGCCCGCATGGTCGCCCAGCGCGCTGCCGGCCTGCCCCGCCCCATCAAATGGTTTTCCATCCCGCGCTGTTACCGCGCCGAGCAGCCGCAGAAGGGCCGCCTGCGCGAATTCATGCAGTGGAATGTGGATTACATCGGTGAGGCTTCCGATCGGGCCGAACGGGAGTGTCTGGCTCTGTGCGCCGATGCGCTGCTCGAGTTCGGTCTGACGCCCGACGATTTTCGCATCGGCTGGAATCACCGTGCATGGCTGACCCATGTACTGGTGGGTACGTTTATGCCGCCGGAACGCATCTCCAACGCCTTTTACATACTTGACCGGCTGCACAAATATGACCGGGCCGGCCGGGAAGCTCTTTATCGTGAACAAGGATGCTCGGATAAGGAGAAAGCCTATTTTGAGTTTATCGCCGGCACGAGCAATCAATCTCTCTCGGAACTGACCGATTTATTGTCAGCATTTATGTTGGATCGTCATAGCAGATTGGGGGAGCCGCCGCCGCCGGATTTATGTCATTTGAAGATTGATAGTACGGTAAGGGAATTTGAAAAACGCCTGAAGGACACCAATCTGGCGGCTATGTGCAGTTTTGATTTAAGCATCGTGCGCGGCCTGGCCTATTACACGGGTTTTGTATTCGAGATCAGCGATCGACAGGGTGAAAATCGCGCCATCGCCGGCGGCGGACGATATGACAATCTCATTGAAATGTTCGGCGGGCCTTCGCTGGGCGCCGTCGGGTTCGGCATGGGCGACGTGGTGTTGGAAATTCTTTTACGCCGGCGCGATAAAATTCCGAAAGCTATTCTCGATAACCATCAGAATCCCGATGTTTTCATCGTCAACGCCCTGGATGATGCGGTCCACGCCGAGCGCTTGATTTTTGAACTGCGGCGTTCCCAGTGGGATTCCACCCGCCAGCGCATCATCCGTCCCGGTCTCCATGCCGAGTGCTCCTACCGCTCCACTCGTAACATAGGAAAGTTACTCCAGGAGGCGGCGGCTTCGGGCGCAAAACTGGCGGTCATTCTGGCCCGGGCGGAATTGCAGCGGGGGGTGGCCAAGCTTAAAAATCTCGCCGACCGCTCCGAACGAACAGTTTCAATGGAAACCCTGATCGAAGAAATTCACGCTGCGCTGGACCCGGCGTAACCGTTCACGGCGGCGCGGAAAACGGCCGCGGGATTGCGATCCTCGCGGCTGCTCCATGGTCGCCCCCCCGCAGCCGTGGATGGAAATCCACGGCCGTCCGTAACCGCAAGGAAAACGGTGTTTAACGGGTCAGCCTGCTGACCGTGTCACCAATAAAAATAAACCGTTCACGGCGGGACGCAAAACGGCCGCGGGATTCCACCACGCAGCTGCATAACTGGGGCGGCGCGGTGATTGGCGGTCCCGGCACACCGGGAAAACCCATGCCCGCCGGGACGAACGTCAGGAGCCAAATCCGTGAGTTTTATTGTGGATACGGATATTGCTTCGGCCCGTCCCGGCGCGCCGGGATTTCTCACCGCCGGATCAGACGCAGCGCCACGCGGGCCGCGCCCCGGCGAAGGCGCCGCGGAAACGGTCTTCGCTCCGCGAGCGTTTTTTCAAAGAGCGCGATATATTCCGCCGCGATTTTCCGCCACGGGAAATTTTGCGCCCGCTGAAGCGCTTTCGCCTCCCCGTCGCGCACCAGGGCGTCATCTTCCGCCACCTGAATCAGCAGCGCGGCCAAAGCGCCCGCGTCGCGCGGCGCGAAGAGCAACGCATAACCCGCGGCGATCTCCGGTATGCCGCCCCCGCGCGTCCGGCAGGCCACCGGGTCGTCCCCACAACGGGACCGGTTGTGAGAGGTGGCCGGCAACGGTAGATTTGGCGGCGTTGTATGGACTCGGCGCACCGGCGCCGAACAGAACCTAGGGGTGGTCGCATGCGCATTGGCTGGCTGATCAGTGGCGACGAGTCGACCGGCGACGCACAGATGGTGCGCGGCCTCGCTGGAGCGATGCGTGGCCGCGGCCACGCACCCATCATACTATCGCTCGGCGACGGGCGTCTTTGCAGGGACTGCGAGCAGCGCGGCCTCGAGACGCTCCGTCTGGGGCTGCCTTCGCCTGCGGGATTCGGCGGGGCCGCTCCGCTGCGCCCGCTGGCGTATTGGCGGAGCGTGAGACTCCAGCGCCGCGAGGTCGCCCCCTTCGTGAATGCCGCCCGCACCGCCCAACTCGATGCCCTCCACATTATCTGGCCCAACATGCTGGTCCTCGCCGGCGAAGCCGCGCGGACGCTCGGTATTCCGTGCATCTGGGAAGTCCAGAACATCCTATCCAGCCGGTACCCCTTCAAATTGAACCAACGGCTCCTCCAGCGGTTAGCGGCAAAATACCATTTCACCATCCTAGCGATGAGTTCCATGGTCGCGCAGCGCCTCGGGGAAAGGCCGGTCAGGCCGGTGCTTTTCTACCTCGGTGCGGATGAGCGGAGGTTCACGCCGGAGGCCGCGGACCCAACGCTGCGCGGCCAGTTCGAGATTCCCGAAGGCACGACGACGATTGGGATGTTCGCTCGGCTGGTGCCGGAGAAGGCATGTGACCGAGTTATCGAGGCGCTGGCGCGCCTCAGGTCCAGCCGGCCCGACTTGCATCTTCTGTTGGTCGGCGGACCGCTGGAATCGCCGCACGCCCAGCTTCTGCGGAGCCTTGCCGCACGCCTTGGGCTCGGCGCCGCGGTGCACATGGTCGGCGCCGTGTCCGATCCGGAGCGGTACTACGGCGCGATAGACATCGTTGCGAGCGTTCGCATCGATCCGGAACCGTTCGGGCTGGCGGTCGTCGAGGCGATGCTGATGCGAAAGCCGGTCCTCGCTCACGCGCTCGGCGGCCCGTCGGAGACGGTGGTTGACGGTATAACGGGCTGGCATATCCACGACGCCTCGGTGGATTCGATCACCGCCGGTCTCGCCCGGGCCATGGCCGAGCGGTCGCGGTGGAACGAGATGGGCGAGGCCGCACGCACGCGGGCGCTGGAGAGATTCTCGTTGGCCCGCCAGGCGGAACAATACCTTATGATTCTCAAGGAGATATGCGACTGAGCACGGCCCACTGGGGCGGCGCGGCGTGCGCTCGCACCGCCCCAGTGGGCCATGCTCCGCCATCATATCCACAGAGCCTCCGGGCATCGAGCGCAATTATATCAACATATCCTTTACATGAATTGTTATATTCTTCATCCGCATCGCCTCTCACCGCCGGATCAGACGCAGCGCCACGCGGGCCGCGCCCCGGCGAAGGCGCCGCGGAAACGGTCTTCGCTCCGCGAGCGTTTTTTCAAAGAGCGCGATATATTCCGCCGCGATTTTCCGCCACGGGAAATTTTGCGCCCGCTGAAGCGCTTTCGCCTCCCCGTCGCGCACCAGGGCGTCATCTTCCGCCACCTGAATCAGCAGCGCGGCCAAAGCGCCCGCGTCGCGCGGCGCGAAGAGCAACGCATAACCCGCGGCGATCTCCGGTATGCCGCCGTCGCGCGACGCAATGAGGCATTTGCCGCAGGCGAGCGTTTCCACCACCGTTAACGGACACGGATCGCCCCAATGCGACGGAATCACCACCGCCCGCGCGGCATTGATTTGACGCACCAATTCCTCACCCCGCAGCGGCGGCGCGATTTCGACCAGGTCGCGCACGCCCAGCCTGGCTGCCAAGCTCTCGGCGGCTTGCTGATCCGCCCCCGCTCCGACCAGGCGGGCGCGCAAATCCTTACCCCGTGCCCGGCATAACGCCACCGCTTCGATCAGCGTGTCGATGCCCTTGTCCATAATCAACCGGCCGAAAAACAGAAAATGCCCGCCGGCCGCAACCTCCGGCATGGGCCGAAAAATCGGATCGAAACCATTGGGGATGATTAGGGCGGCGGGATTGGCCACGTGTCTTTTCATGTATTCGCTGACGCAGACGTTGAAATCCGCCAGGCGGGTGGTCCGCCGCCAGAGCGGCGGCCGCAGGTAATCCCGCCAGCCGTGCGCGGCCGATTTGACCAGCAGCAGAGACTGGTGAATCCAACCGAAGGGAATGCCGGATTGGAGCCATAGGCCCAGGTACCGGATGCTGTGGCCGTTGGAGACCAGAATCTGGGAATTCGCCAGCGTTTGCCGCCATTGTGCGGCGGATGGTTGCCGCAAAACCGGCAAGGCGAAGCGGCGGTCATAGTCGCTCGGCGCGGGCGTATCGCAAAGCACAACCACATCGTGCCCCGCGCTGCGCCAGGCGTCGGCCAGGTGGAGGCTGGCGTTTTCGATGCCGCCGAGCTGTGGCAGAAACACGCTGGAAAACAGGCATATTCGCATTCAAGAATTTTCCAGCCGTTTATTATAAATATTACAAGGCGTGTGGCAAATATTCGCGTTTACGTAACGCATGACATTTTCAGGCTTGGGGCTTGCCCGGTTAATGTATAATTCTAACCGATCACCGTCGGCCCCGACGCATGGATTTGCGCCCGCGCCTTTGTGAATCCCGGAATGACCATCGGTAACGGAGCGGTTGTGGCGGCCGGCGCGGTGGTCACACGCGATGTCTCCGCCTGGACGGTGGTGCTTGGCAATCCGGCCCGGGTGATAAAGGTACGGGATATCTTCGACCAATAGCATCCGCTGCGGTTTTATCAACCGGCGGGTTATCAAGCTTGGCTCTCCTGCTCTAAATTCACCTGCTCTATTGAACAGGCGAGCAGGTGACCGCAGGTGGGGTTGACCGATCAACTTCTTCGGCAACGTACAGCTTACGAGAGCTATGACTGGCACCGCCGTCGCGGAACGATAGACGTACGGCGCCGAACCAAATAGGATAGTGGCATGATCACGCGACTGTATGTTAACAACTTCCGCTGCTTGGTGAACTTCAAAGCTGAGTTTGACTCGTTTGCCGTATTGTGCGGCCCCAACGGCGCGGGTAAAAGTTCGGTGTTCGATGCGTTACACCTGCTGCGGAACTTTGGAACCGGTGACGCATTGCTCGGCGGTACAGGCGAGCATGATATCCCTAGATTAGAGTTCACCGAATGGCTCGACAGCACGGTGCAGGAGTTCGAGCTGGGTTTGAGCGTGGAGGGGTACGCGTTCGAGTACGTAATCCACATCGAACAGACTTGCGACTTTGAGAAGCCGCGGGTCATCCATGAGAAAGCTTTGTGTGATGGGCAGCCGCTGTTCGAGCGCGACACAGAGGGCGTGCGGTTTCTAAGGGCGGACGGGAATCAAGCCTTTTTCCCGCTCGATTGGCGGCAGGCGGCGCTGCGAGCCATTGAGCCGCGCGGCGTCCATATCAGCAAAGTGAAGTTGTTGCAGGAGGAGATCGCCAAGCTATTAATCCTTCGCCCTAATCCTCGCAGCATGGAGCGGGAGAGTAAGGCCGAGGTTCGCTATCCCGATCTATCAATGATCAATCTCACATCGTGGTATCGTTCGCTGTATCAGGAGCAGGAATGGGGCGATGCGCTGCGGAATTTGCTGCAGGACGTTTGGCCGGACTTTCGCTCGTTCAAATTGGTGGATGCGGGGATGAATACCAAGGCCCTGCAACTTCGGTTCGAAAGTGAAACGAGCAAGCCGACGCTTCTGTTCTTTGAACATCTCTCCGACGGGGAGCGGACGCTGATCGGACTTTACATGGTACGGGCGGCGCTGGAGACGGGCGCCGCGAGGACTGTAATGCTCGACGAGCCCGACAACTTCGTTGGCCTGCCGGAACTTCAACCTTGGATTCTTTCAATGCGCGAACTGCTGGACGAGAAGCACCAACTTGCGGTGATTTCACATCACCCGGAAATCCTCGGCAATAGCGGGGAAGAGAATGGGCTCTATCTCTGGCGAGACAATCACACCTCCCCGACTCGGATCGGGCCGCTCAAGGTGCCGGAAGGCATGACCATGGGTGAAGCGATCGCCAGGGGGTGGGTCCGTGGGTAGGACGCAGATCGTCTGCCTCTGCGAGAGCGCGAAAGGCTCCAGCATCGACGAAGTGTTTATCAATAAGCTGATGAAAGCTCTCAAGCCGCCGTGGGTTCGGGCGCAGGGAAGTAACGTTGTCCGGGCGCAGCCCTGTGGAAGCCGATCGGAAGTCATCAAGCGGACCCCCGAGGAGCTCAAGCATTGCTTGACCGCGGGTGGTCATACGACGCTGATGGTATGGGCGGACTGTGATGACAAATGTGACGATGGCGACGCACTCAAGACTGAGTTCTGGAAGGAAGCGAAGCGATCGGGAATCACACAGAGTGACTTTGACCGCATTTTATTCATCTTTGCCAAGTACCGGCTGGAGAACTGGATTCAGTTCCTCAATACCGGACAGACGAACGAAGCCGAAGAAGGCCCCAGACTAAAACACAACAAGGAGGCGGCTGACGCAGCCAAGAAGTTGGCGGACTTATGCCAAGCTGGACAAGCGGTGAAAGACATGCCACCCTCGCTCACGTGGTCATGCAAAAACTGGCGGGCACTCATTGAACGCATGAAAACGTCCTGACAGGATTCTGCCGGTTCAGAATCAGCCGGTTTGTAGATTTTCGAGGAGGTGACCGCAGGTGGGGTTGTCTTACCTCGGCGAGAGCCACTCTCATATCCCATCCTTATTTGGCTCTCCGGCTCCCCTGCTCTAAATTCACCTCTATGTTTGCCCGCGGGCAAACATACCTCCACCCGGCGAGAGCTCGGGCGGAATCGGACGGCCGGCGCAAATGGCCTGGTACGCCTGTTCCATCCGGGCGGCAATGGCGCTCCAGGTAAATCGCTCCGCGACAAGCCGGCGGCCATTCCCGCCCATCTTTCGCCGCAGCGCGGGGTCCGTGGCGAGCTGGTCCACCGCGTCAATAAAGCGGCCCATGTCGCCGCCATCGATCACCACGCCGGCCTGGCAAGCATGTACCTCCTCGAAGTTGCATTCGCGGGTAATGACCACCGGACAACCGGCGGCCATCGCCTCGGTGACGGCCAGCGAAAAGGCCTCCTGAAATGTGGGCAGAACAAACATATCCGCGTCGCGGAGAGCTTCAAACTTTTCCCGCCCCACAAGCTGGCCGGTAAACAACACCCGCCGTTGAAGCCCCAGTTGCCAAACCAGCGATTGAACTTGTTGCACGTGGGCATCCTCGCCGGTCCCGGCGATCACCAGCAGCAGATCGGGTTGGCGGACCAGCAGTTGCGGCCATAGCGGCAACAGGCGCTGCAACCCCTTTTTCGGATGAATGCGGCTGAGAAACAGCGCCATCGGCCGGTCCGGCCGCCCGATCCGCACCGCATTTTTTTCCCGCCACAATCCGCGGGCGGGCATATCCGTCAGGGATTCCTCTGGAATCCCATTGCCCGCGACCACTACCGGTCGGCCATGCAGTCCGGGCGAAACGCGATATTCGGCGTCGTTGGAGCATTGCACGGCCGCGGCCATACGGATCATCGGCCCGTCCCATAACCGCCAGGCCAGCCGCTTGGCCCAGCGATGCCCCATGGCCAGGCTACTCCGATCAAGCATGCCATGCGTGGAAACCACATAAGGAACGCCCGCCCGCCGCGCCAATCGGCCGGCATAGTGGCCGTGCCTCTGCCAGATTCCATGAATGTGCGCGATTTCGAAATCAGGGATATGCGCGGCGAGAAATTCCTGCAACGCCCGGCTGGGACACAACGACGATCCTCCCCGGTCCGGCGCCAGCCGGGTGATGGTCGCCAGCGCCGGTGTCGCCGGCGTGCCGCCGTGGTCGATGGTTGCGACCGTGACGCGGTGGTTCCGCCGAACCAGCGCATCGGCCAGGCCACAAACAATGGTGGTGACGCCGCCGGCTTCGACACTCAAATCGTTTACTACAAATATAATATTCATTTGGCCTTTTTATTTCCCAATCATCGACAAAAGTCAACCCGAATATTTGACTACAGGGAACCACGCGCGGGGCAAGCGGTATGGGAGGGGATACGATCGATGTTAATCCTCTCGCTTACGCTCGCGGCTCTGCTGCCAGCCAGTTCGTGCGCCAGCCGTTCGCAATGGCGCAGCGCCGTCAGGTCGCCACTCCACTGAATCTTTCCCGCGCTCCCGCGGGGTGTCGAACCACCCGGCACCAGCGATAGGCGATCATCGCGGGTAAGATGGAAAAGAGAAAATTGAAACTAGCCGGGTAAAAACCCTGGGCGACCAGGTAGAGCAGAACAACAAAGAGAATGGCCAGATATCCCTGGTAATCCAGGCGTTTTTCGTATACCGCGCCGGCGTAGACATGATGCAGCCAATAACCCAGCAGAAACCAGAAAATCGGGAAAAGCCACCAGAACTCGACGAACGCATCGGCGAAACCGGTCGGGGCGGCGCCCGTCAGAAACGGCAGACCGGTGGCGTTGCGAATGGTGTTAAGATAACCTCGCGGCCCTTCGCCCCACGTCGTTTGCCACTGAATTTTGTGGGGAAAAAACTGATGCGGCGGAAAGGTCGCCAGCACATTCCACGCGAAGCGCCCATAATCCCAATTGTGTAATTTCTGTACCGAGTAAACCTCGGCGGCGCCAATGACGAATTCCTGACCGAGGCTGTACTTGCGGTGTTCTCCGCTGAACATTTGTTTGACCGCCGCCGCCACCGCCTCGATTCTGTTGGGGGCTTCGCCCTGGCTCAATATTTTTCGACTCTTCGCCAGTGCAATAAGCCCGATCGCCAGAGAGACGGCCAAAATCACCAGCGGTAATTTACGCGGCCGCGTTCCCCTAAACAGGTAAGGCACGAGCAGCAAGGTCGCTATGCGGGCGGTATCCCCGCGACCACCATAGCTGAAAAAGCGGAGAACATATCTGCTCAGGGCCAGCGCAATACCGAAAATGGCCGGCAGCGCGTAGCTTGTGTCCAGCATCATGGCCTGGATCAGAAAAATCACGGCGGGAACACTCAGAAACGACAGGTCTCTCACATAACCAGTCGCATGTTTGTGGCCATGCGTGATGACAAGAGAGAGGAAGGCGAGAAACGCAAATCCCAGGCCCGCCGCCAACAGGCGTTCCGGCCTGAATTCACGGCGATATGCCGATAGCCATCCCGCTTGCGCCGGGACTTTCAGTTGGGACGGCAAAAGAATTGCGGAGCGATGCCGCCGCTTCCACCAGTACCAGCCCGCGTAGAGAGACGCCAGGGAGAAGAACACGATCCATAAATATTCATGGTAAAAGGATGCGGGCAGATGATTCAGCGCCGGTTGGGGATTCGTCAGCAGCTTTCGGTCGGCGATCACAAAGGCGCATCCGCCGATGAATATCGGCGGGGCAAAGGGATCCCGCCCCCGCCGGAGCAGATAAAGCGCCCCGGGCCCCAGCGAAAGAATCGCCACGAGAATGGCTAAAAAATGAAGGCTCATCGTTCGATTCCACTATAACCGGAACATTCGGAATATCGGCTTTTCATCGGCTTTGACTGGACGATACGCCCCGCGCCGCCGCGCCGTCGACCGATTCCGCCGGCCGCCCCTGGTAGAAGCATATCAATCTGGTGGAAGCATATCCATCCACCTCCTATTTTGTAACCGTTCACGGCGGCGCGGAAAACGGCCGCGGGATTGCGATCCTCGCGGCTGCCCCTAGTGCTCTGTCAGCCGTGGATGGAAATCCACGGCCGTCCGTAACCGCAAGGAAAACGGTGTTTAACGGGTCAGCCTGCTGACCGTGTAACCAATAAAAATAAACCTCTGCGATCCTCGGCGTCCCCCGCGGTAAATGCCGCGGTGAAATGTTCGACTTAGGTCCGAAAAATGCCGATAATATGGCGGCTGGTCAACTTGAGGCTCTCGCGTGCGCGTCCCAATCTCCAGACCTTCATCCGGGCAGACCGAGCCGCCGGTCGGCGGAGCCAGGGTTCCGCGCCGGCCGCGTGTGATCTGGCTTCAAAACCGGCCGGACCATTATTTTGTCCAGATGCTCGATGATCTCAATGCGCAGGACTTATTTGAGTATTTCGGCGTATTTCTTTGCGCGCCGCCCAATGGTTCGGCCCTGCTGGAAACCCCACAGCGCTCCCCGCACGTTTTTCTGGGCATTTCGACAAATGGGGAAGGCCACCGCCTGCGCCCCGACGCCCTGGACCTGCTGCGGAAGCTGGATTTTCAGGCGGCGATTGTCGGCGGTTACGATTCCCGCCTGAAGGTCCAGGTCATCAAGTGGTGCCGCCGGGCAGACCAGCCCGTGGTCCTTGTGGCCGACAGCAATCTGCGCAGCGAGCGCGGGGATCGGCCGCGCGACCAGCTTCGACGATTTCTCAAACGGGTATTTCTACGGCACGTCATTCGGCGGGTGGATCGCATTATCCCTTTCAATCGCTTCGGCGTCGCCTACTGGCGTTATTATGGCTGCGCTGCGGATAAGATCGTCCGCAGCACCTATTTCTGTGATCTGCGCGAAATTGCCGCCGCCGTTGCCAGCGAACGGGCCGAGGTTCTCGCCCGTTACAATTTCAAGACGGATCAAAAAATCATTTTCACCGCGGCGCGCCTGGCCCCGGAAAAGGCGCTGGAACTGATGGTCCATGCCTTTGGCCGCTCCGGACTGGCCCAACGCGGTTGGATCTGGGCGATCGCCGGCGATGGGCCTTTGCGGGACCAGTTGCGGGCGGCGGCCGGTCCGCTGAACAACCAGAGCCTCCGCTTCCTGGGCGTGGTCAAGCCCCGCGACGTGCCCGCCCTGGCCCGGCACAGCGATCTGTTCGTGCTGCCTTCGCGCTATGAACCGCACGGTATTGTGGTCGCCGAAGCCATGGCCGTGGGAACACCGGTGATCGCCAGCGACGTTTGCGGGGCCGCGGGCGACTTGGTTGCGCGTGGAAAAACCGGCTGGATATTTCGCAATGGTAACGAAGAGAGTCTTCTAAGAGTCCTCCAGCGGGCCACATCGGATCAGATCAATCTTGCCGACCGGCGCAATGATTGCCGGCTGGCCTTCGAGAATTGGTACCAGCGCTACAGTCCCCTGCGAGTGATTCCGGCGGTGATGGCCGAACTGCTGGCCGCGGGCCAGATGCTCCGGGCGCGGCCCGACTCCCCCGAAAAACTCTCACCCCCAGCGGCCGCCGACCGCCAAGCCCCCGATCGCGTAAGTTGACGGCGGGTTATCTCCGCGGCATGATTGAAATTAAGAACCTTCCAATTTCCAGAGATGGTTAATCGAGCGGCGGCATGAACGGAAATACACAGGTGCAACCCCGGCGCGCCGGAATTCCCCGCATCCTCTGGTTGATCAAGGGTGACGAGTATGGCGGCGTAGCCCAGGCCGTGCGCGGCCTGACGGGGGAACTTTTACGCCTGGGCGGTTCCGTGGAGATGGTTTGTCTGTTGGAGGGCGCTTTCGCCGGGGAATGCCGCCGGCGGGGAATGCCGGTTCGTTGCCTGAATCCCGGCGCGCCGGGTCCGCCGCCGCGGCTTGCGCATCCCCTTCTCCTGCGCCGCTCGTTCGATTACTTCCGCCTGCTGCGCTTCCAGCGCCGGGGGGCGAAGGCGCTCCTGCCCGTTCTGCGGGATATTCGGCCTGACGCGGTACACGTGGTTTGGCCGGACCTGATGCCGGTGGCGGCCGCGGCCGCGGCCCGCGCGGCCATTGCCTGCTTCTGGGAGATGCCCAATTCCCTGGCGGGCGATTACCCCGCCCGCATCAACCGGCGAATCATGCAATGGCAGGCGGCCCGGTTTCACGTGGGCGTTCTGGCCAACAGCCGCTATACCGCCGAGACCTTTGGTGATAAACCGGTCAAGCCGCGGGTGCTTTACCTGGGCGCCGATGAAACACGCTTTGATCCGGCCTTATGGGGGTCGGCCTTCCAGGCCGACAGGAGATCGGGAGGCTCTGAATCGGGCGAGACGAACGTCCCCCCGCCCAATTCCGGCGGAGTTACCCGCACCCAACTGGGCATTCCCGATTCGGCCATCGTGCTGGGCATCTTCGGTCGAGTAACACCCGCCAAGGGCCATGAACGGGTTCTCCAGGCATTGGCGGCCCGCGGCGTCGAGACTGATCCGCCCGTGCATCTGCTGATCCTCGGCGACGTGGAAACCCGCGCTTATGCCCAAACCTTGCGGGATTTGGCGCGCTCCCGGCGGTTGGCGGATCGCCTGCACCTGCTGGGTTACAAAACGGATCCGGAGCGCTACTACAGCCTGGTGGATATTGCCGTGAACGCCCGCATTGATCCGGAACCCTTCGGGCTTTCGGTGGTGGAGGCTATGATGATGGGGAAACCAGCGCTGGTGCACGCCCTGGGCGGACCAGCGGAAACAGTTCTGGACGGCGTGACCGGCTGGCACGTGGCCGAACCGAGTGTGGAGGCTTTTGAGCACGGGCTGCAACGCGCGCTGGCCGATCGGCCGCGGTGGGCGGAAATGGGCCGGGCGGCCCGCCAACGGGCGCTGGAACACTTCAGCCTCCGCCGGCAGGCGCGGCAATACCTGGCCATCGTCAACGAGCGGCTGGGAGCGGCGCGTGCGGAGTGATTCCAGCTCGCCCCCCGGCGGGTCGGATAGTCGCCGTGACGATCAGATATGGAAACACTTCTCGGGTAATTCCTGCCATCAAACCGGTTCGCCACGGGCCTTGCGGCGTTCTTCCATAATGCGCAGTTGAATCATAACCTCGTAAATGGCCTGCATGCGGGCGTAGTTGTAGCCCGCCCGACCGTCCAAAAAACCGCGCCGCAGCAGGTAAAGCACCATGAATTTGATGGCGGGTCGCGCCGGCATCCGGTAGAAAAGTCGCTTGAGTTGCCGCCGCCTATCTTGCGGATCTCCCCCAATCAACCTCCGCCAATCAATTTTTTCAGCCCGGGAGGAAAGCAGCTCCCGCGACTCGAACTCGGCGTACTGAATGTGCCGCTCGAACCAGGCGGCGGTTCCTTTACTGAAGGGATAATGAAGAAAGTGCCCCTGGAGCCGGCCGGTCTTGCCAGCCACGATCGCCACCGGATTAACCAGCCGCTCCCAGCGGACACGGTCCGGGCGGTACAACCGTACGAACCAGCAAGGGTAAAAGCTGCTGTGCTTGATCCATGTTCCCATGAACATGTCCTGGCGGCGCATTTCGAAGGCGGCGAAATCGCCCGGGGTTTCAACCCGTTCGCAAATCTCGCGCCAAAGACCGCTCGTCATCCGCTCATCGGCGTCGGCGTAAAAAACCCAGGGCGAGCCGAAATCAATATTCGCGGCGCCCCAATTTTGATGGGCGGACCAGTTGTCAAATTTTCGCTGCACTATTTTCGCTCCCCGGGCGCGGGCGATATCAACCGTGGCGTCGGTGCTGTAAGAATCATAAAGAACAATGGGCGTGCCGGATGGATAGGAGTCCATCGCCCCGGCGATGTTCATTTCCTCGTTAAGCGTCATAATCATCACGGTAGGGGTCATTTTTCGCGGCTCCTCCCCGAAAACAAGTCCCGACAGTTATCGGGATAGTTATCGTCCGCAATGAGTTTGAGCGATTTAGGCCGCATAAATCAATTCCCGGGATTGATCGAGTTGTTGTCTGAAAAAGGGGTTGGTTGCCGCCCCCGCCATCACCAGATCAACCTGAAAGCAACTCACGGTATTAGCGCGTCGCCGATTTCGGTGCGCATCGATTAACATAAATTATAGCAGGCCGGGCGCTGCGCTCAATTCCAAGGAAAACGGTGTTTAACGGGTCAGCCTGCTGACCGTGTCACCAATAAAAATAAACCTCTGCGATCCTCGGCGTCCCCCGCGGTAAAAGTAACGTCGCGACGGACCGGTATGGCCGCGCTCGTGGAACGTTGCTACAATCCCTGACCCCGGCCAACCGGACCGGCCGGCGGAGATTTTGCCTGGGAGCGGGTATGTCCACCCATTTGTCGCGTGAACTGGCGACCGTGCTGGATCTTAAGCTGGACGCCGCCGGTCTGATAACCGCGGTCACGGTCGACGCCGAGACCGGCGAAGTGCTCATGGTGGCGCACATGAACCGTGCAGCGCTGGAAAAAACCCTCGCCACCGGCCAGGCCACCTATTGGAGCCGCTCCCGCAATAAACTCTGGATCAAGGGCGAAGAGAGCGGCCACACCCAGCAAGTGCAAAGCGTGCTGATCGACTGCGATCAGGACGCCGTGGTCGTGAAAGTACGCCAGAAAGGCGTAGCCTGCCATACCGGTTACCCATCCTGCTTTTACCGGCGCATCAAGCCGGCGGATGCGGCCGGCGGCCCCACGCTGGAATTCATCGCCCGCCGCCCGGGGTAGTGCTCTGTCAGCCGTGTAATGATTACACGGCTGACAGAGCGCTAGCTCGCCTTTTGCCGATTTTACGGAGCCTGATAAACAAAATCGGTTGCGTTCCGACTGCGCCTTGCTCGCCATGCCAGGCGTTGCCTCCGTCCGGCGGTTTGCCTTGGTCCCCCGGCCATCCTAGCATAAAGATGTTGCATCAGGACACCGGCACCGCCCTAGTGCTCTGGGGCAGGAGAGCTTCGGCGGCGCCGGCGGCAGGGGGCAGCGGCGCGCCGCAGGTTCCCAAAGTTTGGCCGTTGAGCCTGGAGGACAAGATGATGTTCAAGGTACGGGAAATCATGCGAAGTAACGGGAAGTTGCAGGAGGCAAGCCGATCCATGCCGGATGTGCAAGCCTTCGGCGATCAGCGGAAAATCGCCATCGACAAAGTGGGAGTCAAAAATGTCCGCTATCCGATCACTCTGCGCCAAAGAGACGGCGGAGAACAGAACACCGTGGCCTCCATCAACCTGTATGTGTCGCTGCCCCAGCACAAGAAGGGCACGCACATGAGCCGGTTTCTGGAAATACTCAACCGCCACCATCGCAGCATTACCCCGGCGCAGATCATACCCATCCTGCATGAAATGAAGACGCGGCTGCTGGCCAACGACGCCCATATCGAAATGGTTTTCCCGTATTTCATCGAAAAAGCCGCTCCGATCTCGGGCGCCTGCGGTTTGATGGATTATATGTGTTCGTTCGAGGGCGCCAGCAATGGCCAGGACGATTTCATCCTGGGGGTGAAGGCGCCAGCCACGTCGCTTTGCCCGTGCAGCAAGGAAATTTCCCGCTACGGCGCCCACAACCAGCGCTGCGAAATAAGCGCCCGGGTGCGCTTCACCGGCGAACTATGGATTGAAGACCTGGTGGAAGTGATGGAAGCCGCGGCCAGTGCTCCCGTTTATGCCGTGCTCAAGCGGCCGGATGAAAAATTCGTCACCGAGCAGGCGTTCGATAATCCCAAGTTCGTCGAAGACATTATTCGCGACCTGGCCCTGGCCATGGACAGCGACCAGCGCGTGATCTGGTACGGCATCCAAAGCGAAAACTTTGAATCCATTCACAATCACAACGCCTATGCCCAGATCGAGCGCTGGAAAACGATGCGGTGAAGAGCGCCGCCCGCCGACTTGGCGGCGCCAATCCGCGCCCTCCCGTCCGCGGCCCGCCGCACCAATGGAATTTCGGCATCCGCGACCCCATCCGAGGATTACCAGGCGTCCAGGAAGAACGCAACGCCGGCGATCGCCTCGGGCGCTGCAGTTCCTGCCCTTAGTCCGGATTTTGCACCGCAGAGGCGCAGAGCGCGCAGAGGTAGAGTATAAGGATAGGAATGATGAGATAGCGGAGAGTCTGTATCTGTAGTGTTGTGGAAAAATCTCTATATGTGCGTTCATTTCAACAACCTCCGCGATCTCTGCGTCTCGGCGGTGAAATGTTCGGGTTAGTCGGCCGGTAACCGGATGAACGAGAATTCACCGCGGACGAGCAGCCGCCCGCCGGCCGCGGCGATCGCTTCGCATAGAAACATATTTCCGAAACTACGGATCATTTTGACATGAAGGTCCACGTCTTCGCCCACCGCGGCAGCGCCCGCGAAGAATACCCCGCGAAGCGCCATGAGCATTCCCCGCGACGCCGGCGGCGCTTCTTTTCCGGACACGGCGCCGCACGCCGCCGTCTGAGCGAGCATTTCTATCAGGGCCGACCTGGCCAACATCCCATTGACCACAAAGGGATGCGTGGAAGAAATGGTCCGCCGGGCGCGAATGGAACCATCCGCCAGTATTTTCGCCTCGTCCAGCCAGTGCATGGGCGGACGGTGGGGAATACGATGGATGATATTTTCCGGCATGGAGAGTACTTTCTTTACCCGCTTTACCTGATCATTCCCGCTCCAAGGCTCGTTCGATCATCGCAAAAGCCCGGCGCTTAAGCTCCAGATGCGGTTTTTCCACCGTCGGGTCCGCATGGAGAATCCCCAGCGGTTCAACCCGCAGCGGCACATCGTGAATCCGAATATGGTCCGGAATCATGCAGCGGCCGCTGCCATGAATGGCGATGGGCACGACCGGGCAATTCATCCGCGCCGCCAGCAGGAAAGCCCCATCGTGAAATCTTCCCAGGCGGCCGTCGCGCGAGCGCGTTCCTTCCGGGAATACATATAAACTCACGCCGCGCCGCAGGCTTTGCGCCGCTTGTTCCAGCACGTTTTCCCGCTCCACCCGCAGATGGCCGCAGAGTTTCATCAACGCGCCCAGAAAAGGCATTCTGAATGGCCAGGTTTTTGCCCAGCAACGGGCGTCCGGCGGAAGCTGCAGGAGCAGGAGAATGTCGATCGCGGAGAGATGATTGGCCACCAGTATGCAGGGGCCTTGGATACGATTCCAATCAAACGCCTGGATCTGCATGTTGGACCCGCAGAATCCTCTCATTCCGTGCCGATACAGTGCGCGAACAATACGCCGCGGCAATCGCCGGTCTCGATCCCATATTGCGGCCGCCAGCCAAAGAAACGGCCCTAAAACAACCACAAAAATAACCAGATAGGCGGCGAACCAGGAAAATACCTGGAGGCTGCGGAGCACCACGCGCGGCGTTACCGGCGGCAGACTCTTGTTTTGATGTTTCCCGCCCGGCCGGGAAACCGGGAGAATCCGGCGGCGACGCATTGCTTGAGCAACGGCGGTAAAAAGCTCCGGTTGAAACATGCGCTTCCCTTCAGCCCCGCGGCGGCATCTGATATGCTCTGATTATACCCGATCGCGGTTATTTGAGTATCGCTCCATGACGAAATCTCCGGTTCAACTTACCTCGTTTTCCGCCTGCACCAGTGAATATTCCTCGTTGGAGCATATTTTTGAGGCCTGGTTGACTCCGCCGGCAAAAGTGCCCCTTTTCCCCGAACACGCGGATGAATCCTTTGCCTGGAAGAGTCTGGTGGACAAAGCGATGGAATCCGCACTGCCTGTTGAAAAATATCGCCGCGATTGCGGCTTTATCCTGGCTACCACCAAGGGAGATATTGCCGCGCTGGAGGCGACACTGGATGCCGAAGATAATAAAAAGACCGGGGTTAATGATGTTTTGCGGAACCTGGATGGCCATCGAGGCTACGGTGGAATATCGCAATGCGTTCAGGCGCTGGGAGATCGTTTCCAACTTCATGGGCCGCGCTTTTGCGTCTCGACCGCCTGTACTTCCGGCCTGGTCGGCTTGATGGAAGCGGCCATGATGGTTAGCGCCGGTGATGCGCCGCGTGTACTTGTCTGCGCCGGCGATATCGCCGGCCGTTTTGTCCGCGATGGGTTTCTATCGCTTAAGGCGGTAAGTTCCACGGCCTGCCGGCCTTTTGACGTTTGCCGCGATGGCCTTGCTCTTGGCTCGGCGGCCGCGGCTTGCCTGGTTCAGCGGGTGGAAAACAAGCCCAAGGAGAAACAAGGGCAGAGCACAGTTTTTCTCGCCGGATGGGGAATATCCTCGGATGCGGTACACATGACCGCGCCGGATCGGCGGGCGGGCGGTCTGATCCGCGCCATTCGAGAGGCGCTGGCCATGGCTGATGTTGATCCTGGACAGATTGACGCCGTTCTATTGCATGGCACGGGTACCTCATACAACGATGCCATGGAAACAGTGGCCATGCGCGAGATTTTTTCCCACCGGCCGCCCCTGACGGCGGTAAAGGGACTGATCGGTCATACTCTGGGAGCCAGCGGGCTTCTGGAAGCCGCGCTGGCCGGTCGGATGCTTCAACGACAGATTGTGCCGCCGATTGCAGGTTTGCGGACGCCGGAATATCCGGATATGTCCTGGGTGCGCGCCGCGCCACGGCATCAGCCTCTACAAACAATTCTTAAGACAGCCAGTGGTTTCGGCGGTATGAACGCCGCCGTGGTGCTGACTCTTTCCAACGCCGGGAGATCATAATAAATGGAAGATGATATATTCGTCTTTAGATGGATAGCACAAGATGGTTCGGATAAAAATGTAGTCGGCGGGATGGGAACGCAGCCAGTTGAGAAAATACCACCTCCGCTTCCCTGCCGTACCGGTGTGGCGGAACGACCCGCCGGTCCATTGGGGGAACAGGCGCGGCGACTGGCAGGTCTTATTCTGCGAAATGTCCCCGCCGAAGACAAGCAAGCAATGGCTGTATTTCTTGGGACAATGATGGGAGCCTGGGAAGAAGATCGTATTTTTCAGCGATCTCGAAAAAGCGGCGCCGGCAAATATTGCAGTCCCGCCGCTTTCAGTCGTACTCTTCCCAGTACGGTTGCGGCGGAACTGGCTATTGAGTTCGGTATGCAAGGTCCACTTCTTGTTTTTACCGCCGGTGCGGCGTCCGGCCCGCTGGCCATGATTCGCGCTACACGCTGGATTCAATCCGGAAATATTTCTCTGGCTCTCGCCGGCGCCTTGGACTGGTCATATCCAGGCATTCGCCGCCGCATGACTGGTGCAATCTCCAATGACTCTCGAACGTTGCTTTGCCTGATTGGCCGTAGAAGCGCGTTACCCAGGATACATCCGGTGATTCAAATCAAACAAGGGCGGCTGAAATATTCTCCAGATGAAAATAGTCACAGCATGGACACAAGCATTGCGCCTCTTGCCGACGCTTTTCGCCGGGCCTGTGCGCAGAGAGTACATATCCAGGGAAAATCAGGCATCGGAACTGTTTGTCAAATGATACTAGAACCAGTATAGATAAATTAAAATTACATATTTTGCGGAAGAAATGGAATATTTCCGCGGCATTCCCGACAAGTTATCCACATTTAATGCGCTCATCTGGTGCGAAAATTCGATATAAGATGTGATCTTCGTCTATTATGATAAGTTCTTATAATTAGTCTTCGTAGTAGTAGGGAATGTTGGAATGTGAAAAGACGCGGATATTTCCTATAACTATCGTAAAAAGCCTATGTTACGAATCCATGGCCGGGAGGTTGAAAGTGGAAAAGATGATGGAAGAGTGTTGCGAGTAGTTGTGGGAAGGTACGGTAATGTTAGTGGTGTTGGAAGAGGAGTTGAAAAAATCATTAAATTTTTTTGATAAAAGCTATTACCAGGATATTTTACTGGTAGTTTTTCCACCATTTATTCACATGGTCAGCAACAGAAAATGGAGGCACACGCGCATCCGCCCGTAGATTCGGGAGATTTAAGATAACGCTTGGTAATACACCAACGAAGAAGGTATCATACCGCTGTGATTTTTTTCTCTAGCAGAGTGAGGCAATCATGCGCCTGACCATCCGGCGCAAACTCATGGGAACATTGGTAATTGTCGGTCTTTTACCGCTGACTTTGAGCCTGCTGGTTATTCTCGGCTTGGGCACACGCATGCGGCTTAAGACGATTCATCGTACGTACCACGACGTCGCTTATTCCTGTGCGCAGGCAATTTCTCTGCGCTTGAACACGGAAGTACGTCGCTTGAACTTTCTGGCCCACTTACCGTCGGTAATTGGGTATGCGCAAAAGCAAAATGCGCTGCACTCCCGCGCGGCCATTTATCAATCGCTTCGTATTCCACCGCCAACACGGCGAGCAACCCGGCCGCGGACGGGCGCCCCGGCGAGGCCGGTGAATATTCACTCAATACTACATAATTCTATTGCATCATATATGCGACTGATCAGCCATGGAAAACCTCTCCAGGCTCATTTATTGATGACGGATCGCTACGGGGACCTGATTGCCGCGGACGTAAAGCCCCGCCACTTTTTTCAGGCGGATCAATCATGGTGGCGCAAAGCCTTCCGCGACGGTCAACCACGCGAATGGGTAAGCACCGTGGTCAAAGACCCGCAAACCGGCGGCGAAGCCGTTGTGATTGTGTTGCCGATACGCACGGCAAGATCCCATACCTGGGTGGGATTTGTCAAGGAAACATTTGGCATTCTTCCGATTCTCCGGCGGCTTCGCAAGCATATTTTTCTCCGGCAAACCACCGGGCAGCTTTTTGACCGCCGTGCCGGTCGAACGGTGCTTCTTACCGGAAACATCACGCAGGCCGCCGCCGCACAGCGGCGGTTTCAACAGGAACCGGCCTCCGATAGAGGCGACTGGCTGACCGATCTATTCGCCGGCACCATCATCGGCAGCGCACCGGTAAAATTTACCGCTTTGCGTCACGGGGCCGCCATTCCCATACGTCTGCCGTCCTGGAGCGTTATTATCAGCCAGCCTACGTTCCTGGCGCTACAACCGATTTTCCGGCAGGGCCGCATGATCGGCATCGCCGGCGTTCTGATGATTGTCGGACTTTTCATTCTCGGCTATATCATCAGCCAGCGGGAGATTGTTGATCCCATTCACTCCTTGCAACAAGCCACAGCGGCTGTTGGACGCGGGCAACTGAATGTCCGGCTGCTTTCCGGGGAAATTGTTGATCCAACGTTCCGTCATGATGAATTGGGCGACCTGGCCCATGATTTTGAGCGGATGGCGCAGCGGCTCCAGTACAGCCGAAACAAGCTTGAACAGGGGAACCAAACCAAGAAGAGGTTCATTGACCTGGCGGCACATGAGCTTCGCACTCCCGTGACCCGAATTATATCCGCCATGGGTCTTTTGCGCCGCCAGCTCAGCCGCCTCGGAGTCCTGCGAGCAACCGAAGCCGGCGCCGCCGAAAATTCCGATCCCACCGCGAACATTCGGCTTCATCTGGACGTGATTTCAACAGCCGCCGCGCGCCTGGAAAAAATTATCAACGATCTGTGCAAACTTGTCGAAACGGACCGTTTTTCCACACAACTGCACCGCCGGCGTTTTGACATCCGGGAACTGATCCGCAACGTTTGCGAGGAAAATCGCGGCTTTCTTGCGGTTCGCCGCCAGCAACTGGAGCTGGACATACCGGAAACGCTGCCTTCTTTTGATGGCGATCCCGATAAGATTTCTGATATATTGACTAATGTACTGAGCAATGCAAGCCGTTTTTCTCCGGACGGGGCCACCATCAAAGTGGCCGTCCGGATGGTAATCGGCGGAATGCTGGAAATCATCGTCCAGGATTTCGGTTCCGGCATTTCACCGCAGGTGATGGAGGAACTCTTTGAACCGTTTCATACCGGCGACGAGATTCTCCGACACCACAGCGGCGACGTGCAGCAAGGCGGCAGCGGGCTGGGACTGGGGTTGGCGATTGTGCGGCGATTCGTGGACATGCACGACGGCGCCCTGCGCGTGGATCCCTCGCCGCAGGGCACGCGCGTGCAGATTCTGCTGCCCTTGAGCGAAGAAGCGCCTTTGCCACCCGGCGCGAAAGACCCGGCGGCCGGCGCCGCGAAGACCCCGTCGCCGCAAAACTTTTCCCATAATCACGGCGGTTCATGAGCGTTGGATTTTCCAGTCCGCAGTGGTTGTATCTTCCATTTCTGGTTGGGGTGACGGGTCTGGCGCTGCTGCGGCGGCGCCACCGGCGCGAAAGATTGTTTCCCACGCTGGAATTCTTTTCGCCGGAGATATCCGGCTCCCCATCCCGCCGGGCGGGAATAGACTGGCTCGGGGCGCTGCTGCTTTTCGGCGCGTTCCTGATGGCTATAGCGCCCGCCTCTCCGGGCATTCAATTTCGTTCCACCGGCACGCCGGCGTGGCCGGTCCATGCCGTTGCCCGTTGCTTACCCGGCGGCGCCGTCGCGGAGTTGTTCGTGCAGTCGAACAAACTTCCTGAGCAACATCATTTAACCCTCACTCTCCGGGAAGCCGGACATGTGATGACCTTTCCAATTGCCGGTCGTCGGCTCGCCGGCGGCGTAACGCTATCCGGAATTCCGGTGGCCCAATCGTTTTCCATCTCCCTTGCCCGGAGCGCTCGTATCCTCTGGAGAACCACGCTGACACGTGCGCCGGCCCCGCCGCCAACAAACGTAAACTTGATCGGCCATCCACCGGAGGCTCTGCTGCGTCTGATGAAAATCATGCCCGGCGTTCGCTGGAATCGCCCGGGCCGCAGGGCGACAATCTGGCTTGTTGAAAGCTCCCGCTTTCGGCCCGCAACAATTCCGCCGTCCAGACACACGATTGTCCTGGCGATCGGTCGCACGAACGCCCCGGCCCTGCGGGTGGGGACTATCGTAAGGCCGCCGCGCCGGGCGAAAATGATCGGCGCTGCGGCATCCCGGCGCTCCGGGGTTCTGCGGCGCGTCTCATGGAGATCCGTTCGCGTGGCGCGGATGTTTGCGGCGCAGTTGGGCGATGGCTGGCGGATATTGGCGCGTATGGGCGGCTTGCCATGGCTGGCCCGGCGCGTGAGTCCGCGCACGCACATACAATGGTTCTGGCTGGCAAGTCCGCCGCGGGACTTTTTCACGGATTGGCAGCACCATGCCTCGTTCGTCGTTTTCTTCGTTAATGTGTTGCGGCGGACTACGGAACCGTTGCGGAATATGGCGGCGGATGGATGGTGGCGGCCGGCGGCTCCGTTCACCGCGGCGCGGCGGACCCATAGCCGGTTGCCGGTGATACATTCTTATCCGCTGAGCATGGGCTTGGCGCTGTTGGCCTCCCTGCTTCTCCTGGTGGCCGCCATGGGGTTTGTGAATCGCTATCCCCGGCTGGCAGTGGATTTGCGGCATGGCGCGTTTCCCGTTCCTCCGGCGGCTGGGCGGAAATCTCACTGACGCGGATCGGACGAATGGCGAAGCGGGAGTTCTGTCCAAAAAACATGGCTGGATTGTTGTGAAATATCCGCAACAGCGTATCCAGGTTCTGACCCCGCCGGCGGGTTTCGAGCCAGGTGCGGTGGGTGTTCAGAGGATCGCTTACGCCCCAGTCGGCGGCGGCGTTTACGCACAAGCGTTCCGCACCGAATATTTCGATCATGTCCACCGCCCGCGGCGGCGTGACTTTGCTGATCGGGTAAATGGTTATACCGGCCCAATAGCCCGCATCCTTGACCATGCCGATGGTGTGTTCCTCCACGTGATCAATCAACACCCGTTGCGGATCAATCGCGGAGCCGAAGTCTTTGAGCATTTCCAGGATCAGGCGGGTTCCCTTGAGCTTGTCTTCCAAGTGAGGGGTGTGAATGAGAATCAGCGCATGACGGGGCCGCTGCGAACCGGGGGATTGGCGGTTGGCCCAGTCCATGGCTAGCTGAATGTGCTGCTGAAACACGCGGGCCTCGTTGGGAGTGTTTTTGTTTAGTCCGATTTCCCCCACCCCCAGCACCGTCGGCTTGTCAAGAAACTCAGGAATTACCCCGAGCACTTCCCGCGCCTTGCCCGGGTCCTCGGACTCTTTCGGATTCAGACATATCCAGCAGTAATGCCGGATGCCGAACTGGGCGGCCCGGGCCGGTTCAAATTCCGTCAATTGTCGGAAATAATCGACAAAACCGGCCGGCGAACGGTCAAAACCGGCCCAGAAGGCCGGCTCACTTACCGCCACGACGCCGGAAAGAGCCAGGGACTCATAATCCGCCATGGTTCGGGATACCATGTGAATATGTGGATCAATAATAAACATCAGATTTTGGAATACAGCTCCAGGATGCGCCGGGCGCGCCAGGGGCGGCCATCGGCCAGAATCTTCAGAGAACGGGCAATAAACTCCCGGCGCGGATCACCGGCGGTTTTCTCCGCGCCCGTCGCGCGGTCCACGCGGTCGAGCGTGGCGGCGGTTTCGAGCAGGTGCGAGCGCACCTGCAGGAAGTATCGGTCCAGCATCTCGCCCGCCGAATACGACTCCTGGGCAGTTTTGTCCACGGCGCACACTCCTTATCACCGCCGCCTCCTGGTGCTCTGTGATAGAGCACCAGCGTATAATGATAGCATGACGGACTTGGGAAAATTACTGGTGGTTTTCGCAGCGGCAGTGGCGCTGGTCGGTGGAGCGCTATGGCTGTTGGGCAAGTGCGGCTACCGGGGCTTGCCGGGTGATATTTTCCACCGTGGCGAGCATCTGAGTTTTTATTTTCCCATAGTTACCTGCCTGGTCCTCTCGTTTCTGTTGACGCTGGTCTTGTGGCTTTGGCAATGGCTGAGCCGGCGATGATACAAGCGGAAGATATGGCGGGCGGCGGGGGTGAGGCGCCGGAACTACCCGGGCGCCGGGCAGGAAACAGGTTCCGCCGGGGCCTTGCCGCGATAGGCGCGTTGTACGCGGATGTCGACGCCGCCATCGCTGTACAAAAACCCGTTTGCCGCGCCAGCGGCCGCTGCTGCCACTTTGAACCATACGGTCATCAGTTGTACGTAACCACCATGGAACTGGCGTATTTTTCCTGCCTTCAGCGCCAACCCGGCGATAGCGCCGCGCCGTTGCCGCGCGCCGGTCTTCATTTTTCTCTGCCGCTGCATCACGCCGGGTACAATCGCGACTTCGCCCACCTCCGCCCGTCGGCGGGCCAAGGGAAAGCCGTAGATCGGGGCTGTCCCTGGCAAACAGGAAGATTGTGCGTTGCGCGCCAGGGCCGTCCCCTGGGCTGTCGAATTTATTTCTGCGAGAGAGCCGGCGTTCTCTGGCGACAGGAACTTTATGAACGCAGCCACCGGCGTCTGATCGAGTTGCACCGGGAGTATGCCGTTCCCTACCGTTACATGGAGTGGCGCCAGGCGTTGGAACAGTTGGCGCTTCCGCCCGGGCCGGCGCCGGATGTATAGAGATTCGGGAAAAAAGTTGTATGCCGTGGCGGCGGTTGAAACACGCCGCACGATTCATGGACAGTTTCCGCTGTCGCGCCATTACCAGCCGCTGGGAGTTGCCGATGAAACTTGCTTTTTCCACCAATGCCTTTGTCCGCCGCAACCTGCGGCAGGCGATCGAACAAATCGCCGCCGCCGGTTATACCGGCGTGGAAATTCTTGCCGACAAGCCGCATTGGTATCCGGAAAAATTTATTCCACGGCAGGCGCAAACCATCCGCCGCCTTCTGGACCGTTGTTCGCTGAGAGTAAGCAACATTAACGCCAATTGCACTTTTGGTTACTGGAAAGACGCGCCGCCGGAGCCTTTTTTTGAGCCGTCGCTGATTTCTCCCCGGCCGGATCTGCGCCGGGCCAGGGCCGCCATGATCCGCAATACGCTCCGCCTGGCCGCCGCCATCGGGGCGGAGAATATCAGCATTACCAGCGGCAAGGCGCTGCCCACCATGCCGCCGGATAAGGCGATGCGGCAGCTTGCCGAATCGCTGGCGCCGCTGCTGGAACTGGCGCAGAAACTCGGAGTCAAAGTGGGCATGGAATGCGAACCGATGCTTTTTATTGAATGGGCCGTGGAATTGCGGGAATTGATGGATCGCCTGGACTGCCGGATGCTCGGCGCCAACCTGGACATCGGTCATTCGGTGGTGCTGGGAGAAAATATTCCCGAGATTCTGGAGATTCTCAAGGGGCGCATCTGGAACTGCCATATCGAGGATATCTCCGGCCGCAAACACTACCATCTGATTCCCGGCCGGGGGACCATGAACTGGCGGGGGCTGCAAGCGGCCCTGGCCAGGATTAACTATGACCGCTTCCTTACAGTGGAACTATATACATATCCAGATCAACCGGAAAAGGCGGCCGCGCAAAGTCTCCGCTTCCTGCGGAAAATTTTCGTTTGAATGGGCTTTTCCCCTTTGGGGCCAAACAGGTCATCCGGGTAAAACCCTTCTCGGGAAGGGGGGATGCTCTTGCGGTATTTCTTCTTGCGCAATACCGGCGTCTCCGCCAACGGCGCCGCCGGTGAGTACTTGGCGCGTGCATTGCGCAACGATAGCCAAACCCTCTTCCAGCAGGTTTTCTTCTATGATCAGCGGCGGCAAAAACTTGAGAACTTGATCCTTGGCGCCGCAGGTCTCCAGAATCAGGCCATGCTGGAATGCTTCCTGTGAAATCAGCCGCGCCGCGGTCGGATGGTCCTCAAACGCGAGGCCCGCCAACAGACCGCGCCCCCGGACGCTGATGCCGAAGCTTTCCCACTGGCGGCCAATGTCGGTCAACCGCCGGCGCAACAAATGGGCCTTGTGCCCAATGGCCAGGCGGAAGGTGTGATCCCGCCAGTAAAGCCGGAAAGCCTCCGTTGCCGCCACAAAGGCCAGATTATTCCCGCGGAAAGTCCCGTTGTGTTCGCCGGGTTCCCAGCAATCCAGCTCCGGCTTAAGCAATACGATCGACATCGGCAGGCCGTACGCGCCAATGGATTTGGAAAGTGTAACAATGTCCGGCGTGATATCCGCGGGCTGGAAGCTGAAAAAAGTGCCGGTGCGCCCGCATCCCGCCTGAATGTCATCCACAATCAGCAGAATCTGATGCTCCCGGCAGAGCGTTTCCACCCGCTTGAGCCATTGGAACGACGCCACATTCACACCGCCTTCTCCCTGGATCGTTTCCAGCAGCACGGCTGCGGGTTTGTCCAGGCCGCTGCTGGAATCTTCCATGAGGCGTCGCAAATAGTCGAAGGTATCGACTTCGGGTCCAAAGTAACCGTCATAGGGTAAAAAACTAATCCCGTTGAGCAGCGAACCGCCCGCCCGGCGATGGTAGGTGTTGCCGGTGGCCGCCAGTGAGCCGGCGGTCATGCCATGGTAACCATTGGTAAAGGCCACGATGCCCTGCCGGCCGGTAACCTTGCGCGCGAGTTTCATGGCCGCCTCAACCGCATTCGTGCCCGTCGGGCCGGGAAACTGAACTTTGTAATCCAACCCGCGTGGCCGCAGAATGATGCTTTCAAATGATTCCAGAAATTCCCGCTTGGCGGTTGTGTACAGGTCCAGACTGTGAATGATTCCGTCCTCCTGTAAATATTCCAGGATTTTTCGCTTGATGAACGGATGGTTATGCCCGTAATTCAGGGCGCCGGCGCCGGCGAAAAAATCAATGTAACGCCGGCCCGATTCATCATAGAGCGTCGCTCCGACAGCCTTGCGAAATACCACCGGAAAAGCCCGGCAGTAGCTGCGTACTTGTGATTCAAGCGTTTCAAAAATATTGGTCATGATGTATGTCTCCCTTTATGCGGATAGCTCCAGGCCGGGGGCGACCGGTCCGATTAAAAACTTTTTTTCGCTTGCATGTGTCTGGGGCGCAAAAAGGCGCGCGTCAAATCCCTGGTCCATCCGCAGATGGCAGCGCAGCCTCCGGGCCAGAGACGCAAAGAGTCGTTGCGAGGCAAGGTTGGATTGACTAATGGTTGTTTCCATGACCAGCCCCGGCCCCTCCGCAACGCTTGCGAGCAAATCCAGCAGAAGCCGCAGGGCCATTCCTTGTCCCCGGTGGGTGTGCTTTACGGCGATTTGCCATATAAACAGCGTTCCCGGCCGGCCGGGCGGGTGGTATGCGGTTACAAAACCGATGATATGTCCATCCATTTCCGCGACGCGGCAGGTGGCGGAAAAATCCCGGCACAGCAACAAATAGAGGTAACAGGAGTTCACATCCAGCGCCCCGGACTCGATCACCAGTTGGTGAATGCCGGCGGCATCCGTCAGGGCGGGCCGCCGGATGACGGCGGTGGCGCTCCGCAGTGGCGCCGAGGACTCTTCCATGTCGGGCATTTGTCAAAAACCCTTTCGCCAGGGGTACAACCGTCTGGAAAACACAAAATGGCAACCACAAGCCCGCGCCGGTGATTCAGCGCCGCCTCATGAACAGGAGCCTCCGGGAGACCCGTGCACATTTTGATTTTCGTCAGGACAACCGGTGAGTCGGTGCTATTCGCCGCACCGCCTGCGCGGCCATCACAATGAATCCATTGCAACAGGCCACGACGCTATTGCGTCGCATGATTGTCCTTCATCCGCTTGTAATAAATCGGACAAGAGGAGTCAACCCCAAAAAATCGAAAAAGAGGACATTTCTTTTTTTCCCTCCATAAAATGTCGTGCCGTGAAATCCCGCTTCTTATTTCCCCGGACGCTTACGGCCGGAGGGATTTTTCGCCCACCATATCGTCATCGCCTGGATGGCGGCTTCTTGCTGTTGCGTTGACTTGAACCCCCATCGATTCACGTACGAACTATGAGTGCGCGCCATTCCAAAATCTTTGGGGTTTTTGCCGGCGGTCTGAATCAGCAGGAGGAGCAGATTGGTTTGAATGTTGTGGAAATAGGTTACGCCGCCAAGGGAAAAACTCCCGGACCAATCGTCGGTGGTATGGACAAGCTTAAGCAGGTAAGGAACCGCGGCGCGGGGATGATATATGGCAAAGAGTTTCATGAATCCTCTCCACGTTCCCAATCCCTCCTGTACGTCGAACAAGCGTCCGCCATTTTTCCGGCTTTGGGCCAACCAGTTGGCAAGAGTGTCCACCAGCAATTTAGAGACAATCGCCGGTTTCCAGCGTTCGAGGATACGGGCGTCCACTTCGTGAAACCTGTCAATAGGCGGATGGATTGGAGGTGGCGACATTTTCCACCCGAGCAACACCACCTGTCGGCCAGGCGGTTGCGTTTGTATGTTGTTGACTCCGGGTGGTTGGCAGCCCTGGTAGAGTCTCCGGACCATCAAGGATGTGGGACCGATCTGATTGACCGTGATCGCGGCATGGAGGAAAACATATTGTGTTCGCACCATCAGCATGTCGGCCAGCAGCCGCATGGCGATTGGATCATTCCTTCTCCGCGACAACAATTTTGCCGCCTTGGCGCGTAGATAATATTCCTGTGAGTAAGCATCGGCCGCCAGGGACCGGTTCGCCTTCATGAAGCCCCAGCGTAACTCGCGTTGGCGCAACGTCTTTGGAGCTTCCATGGCCAAAAGCGTCCAGCGTGTAAAACCGTACTCGAAATCAATCAGCGGCCAGGTGTTTTGCCAACGACTTCTGGCTTCCGCCAACACGAGGGCGCGAAGCTGGCCGGTGATCCCTTTCCGGAGTTGTAGGCAGGCTTGCCGCCGCACCTGAAAACGGCTTGCTCCCAGTTCCCCCAGGCTCCGCCCAATCTGGAGATCGGCCGCATCGGCCCACTTACGGATTTCGCTGGTCGTAGGTTCAACGGGGGTTGCTGTCCATGGGGGCGGCGCCTTGGGGACGAGGCCATGCGCCTGGCACCAGCGCGTCACATCCACTATATCTTTCCTCTGATCCGACCGGGAAGTAACGCACCAAATTGGCGGAGAAGTTCCACCTTGAAAACCGGTCACCCTGCGAAAGTGATAATCCGCCGGCTTCTTTCCGATGAACCGAATCAACACGTAAAGCGCCGCGGTGCGATAATCCCAGTAGTCCGGCTGGGGGAATACTGCACCGATAAATGGTTGATGGACCATGGCCAGCAGGGCAGGCACGGCGTCTTTTGGTTTCACAGCGAGAATTAACCGCGCGCCAAAGGTGCAGGTCCCAATATCCTTCAAAGGACGCAACAGAGGATAATTGCTCATCCCCAGTGCTTCATCCAGCGACCGCGCGAGCTTGTTCGAATGCCAGTGAAGAAGCAGCAGAGACAGGAGATTGGTCAACTGCCTGCGGTTGTACTGACGAAAGACTCGTGCAAAATACTCTTTTCCAAGAACGTTCACCCACGCCCGGGCTCGGCTTGGTTTCAGACCAAGATAATACCTCGATACGGAGTGAATTAACTCTTCGCCGGGAGTCCGTTCGGCCAATCCGTTGGCGGCGGCGGAGACGATCAGGGTGTTGGAACCCGCCAGATCGTGGAGTTGCCAGCCCAGCACGGCATCGGCCTGCCAGCCGGGAATTTTTGCAACCCGCGCCAGCCCCAGCGCCCGTCGGTTGGGCTTATCGGAAAACATCTCCGCGATGAGGTCCGCATGTTTTCCGCGTAGCCAGAATTTTGCTAAAGCCGATGTTTCCGCCATGGGTTGAAACTCGGTATCCTCCACCCAACGCAGCAGACCTTCTTGAAATTCAAGCACGCGGACAACGCGGGCCCGTTGCTCCGGGCCGGCCAGGCGAACCATGGCCCGCAACTGACTGATAAACGCTTGTTCCGCCGCTGATTGCCATTTCTGTTGAGAGGCCCAGTCTCCGCAAGCCAATCCCACAATCGCCTTGGAATAGGAAATGGTTTGCGATGAATACAGTCCGGCGGCGCGCGGCGGAGAAGGCGGTACCGCCGTGCGTGCGGCGAAGACAACCATTTGGCGTGATCCGAACAAAAAGAAAATAATTCCCAGCGTCATGCCAAGAGGGTTGGAAAAATGACGGCGCGCCATTCGGAAAAATTCAAACGGGTACATAGGACATTCCCTAAGAAATCCCCATATACATAATATTACTTGATATCTTCGCCAACACAACGAAATCTCGTAACCGTTCACGCCCCGGATGTTTTTCGCGTACATCCCCTGCGGGCACGGGTTTTCCCGGTGTGCCGGGACCGCCAATCACCGCGCCGCCCCAGCCACGCAGCCGCGTGGATCGCAATCCCGCGGCCGTTTTCCGCGCGCCGTGAACGGTTACGAAATCTCTATGAAGGAATGAACTGCCGATCGGAACTCATTCACCGCTTGAATGCTCACCGAATAGGCGAGCTATCATGTCGATGCGCATTTTTTAGGTCTCGCTCGTGGAGATTGCATAAAATATGGGCACGAGCTTATGATGCGCATGGTCGATTACTTTGGAAAATTTTCCATCCGAAATGGATGGCAAAACAATATGGTTTCTTCATGGCGGTATTGGTTAATTATGGAACGTGCGGAACTGGAACTTGGCATCCTGACCGATATTGGGCGCGTGCTTTCTTCGGGCTTGGACCTGCGGGCCGTTTTCGAGCAGACCATGCGGGTTCTGGCCGAGCGACTGGGCATGGAAAGAGGCTCCATGGTGTTGCTGGATGAAACCACTGGCAAGCTGCGGATCCAAGCCGCTCTTGGACTTACCCCCGAAGAGATTCAGCGTGGCCGCTACGACATGGGCGAGGGCGTTACGGGCCAGGTGGTGGCGACGGGCCGTCCGCGTGTGGTTGAGGATATCGCCAAGGACGTGCAGTTTCTCAATCGTACCGGCGCGCGGGCCGCGCTGGCCGGCCACCGGATCAGTTTTATCTGCGTGCCGATCCAAATCGACGCCCGCGTGATCGGTGCGCTATCGGTGGATAAACCGTTTGTTGATTCCCAGAGTTTGGCCCATGATCAGCGCGTACTGGAAATCATCGCCGCTTTCATCGCCCAGGCGATTAAGATCAACACGATCGTCGCCACGGAGCGCGAAGAATGGCGGGAAGAACGCCGCCAGCTTCGCAACACCCTCCAGAGCAAGTACAAGTTCGACAACATCATCGGCGCTTCTCCGGCCATGATCGAAGTTTTTGACGCCATCGCGCAGGTGGCGACCAGCCGGGCGACGGTTCTGCTGCTGGGCGAGACCGGCACGGGCAAGGAATTGATAGCCAAGGCGATTCACTTCAATTCCAACCGGGCGGACAAGCCGTTTATTCGCGTCAACTGCGGGGCGTTAAGCGGTACGCTGCTGGAATCGGAGCTTTTCGGCCACGTCCGGGGCAGTTTCACCGGAGCGATTCGCGACAAAATGGGCCGCTTTGAAGTTGCCCACACCGGCACGCTTTTCCTGGATGAAATCGGCACCCTCGACACGGGCCTGCAGGTCAAGCTGCTGCGCGTACTTCAGGAGAGGGAATTGGAACGGGTGGGCGACAACAAAACCATCCGTGTCGATGTGCGCATCATCGCCGCCACCAACTTGAACCTCCAGGAAGAGGTCGCCCGGGGCCGCTTCCGCGAAGACCTGTTCTATCGCCTGAACGTGGTGACGATTCATCTACCGGCACTGCGCAACCGCCGCGCGGACATTCCCCGCCTGATCGACTTTTTTCTGGACAAACTCAATGCGGAGAATGGCAAGAATCTCAACAAGATAAGCCGGGAAATGCTCAACATACTGGTGCGTTATCCCTGGCCGGGCAATGTGCGCGAGTTGGAAAACGCCATCGAACGCGCGGTGGTGCTTAGCCGGGGCGACACACTCACGGAAGACCTTCTTCCCACGGCTATCCGAACTTTCGCCCAGGAGGGCCGCGCCAGCCTGGCCAGCGAGAACCTGGAGGAATTGGTCGCCCGGTTGGCCGAACTCTCGATCGGTGAATACGCCTTGCGGGAGGGGCAGATCTACGATCTGGTTATTGGTCATGTGGAAAAGGCGCTGCTGGCCAAGGCGCTCCAGCGCTGCGAAAACGTGAAGATCAAGGCGGCGGATTTCCTGGGGATCAATCGCAACACGCTCAACAAGAAAGTCAGGGAACTGGGCCTTTCACCGGTGGAGAAAGCCGGCGACGAAGCCAGCGCGGCGCCAGGATAAAGATCGAAACCAAAGAGCTGCTGGTTCACATGATTCGCGGGCGGGCTGGTTGTCAGCCATCCGGATTTTCCACGAACACCTTCAACCAGACCCAAAACAGGCGTACAGAAACTGGGCCCGCCAAGATTCGAACTTGGGACCTCGTCATTATCAGTGACGCGCTCTAACCAACTGAGCTACGAGCCCGGTGATGCGCCGTCGCGGTAATAGAACCAGCTATTTCCCGGTTCAGACGGTCCACAACCCATCATCCCGGTCGCGGTCGGGCGTGTCAAGGTTGCAGCGTGCGGAAACGATAAACCGTCTTCTGATAATACGTTTCCGACGGCGTGAGCACCGTGGACGGGAAATTCGGATGGTTGGGCGAATCGGGGTAGTGCTGGGTTTCCAGCGTGATCGCTCCGTGCCGCGGATAAGCGCCGCCAATGCCCTGGAGCGTGCCGTTGAGGTAATTGCCGGTATAAACCTGCAACCCGGGCTGCGTGGTGAAGCACTCCAGCACGCGGCCGGTGGCGTGTTCTTCCAGGCGGGCGGCCAGAGTCATTTTTCCGTCCTGCGCGTTGAGACACCAATTGTAGTCATAGCCATAGGGAATAAGATCGGAATTCGCCTTGGAACCGGCGGGGAAGGGTTTGATCCGGCTGGCCAGGAGCACCGGCTTGCGGAAGTCGTAGGGGGTGCCCGCCACCGTTAGAATCTGACCGGTGGGGATCAAGACCTTGTTGACCGGAGTATAACGATCGGCGTTGATCATGAGCCGATGGTTAAGAATCTTCGTGCCCGGGCCGGCGAGATTGAAATAAGTATGATTGGTCAGGTTGATGACGGTGGGCGAACCGGCGACATTGGCTCGTAAATGAATCAGCAGTTCGTTTTGGTCGCTCAGCAGGTAGGTGGCCGCTGTTTCCAGGTCGCCGGGAAAGCCGTTCTGCATCGCCGGGCTGAAAAGATTGAATCGGACGCCGGGCCGGCCCGCTTCCTGCACCGCGGTGGCGTTCCACACCTGGCGGTCAAAGGCGTTCGGACCGCCGTGCAGGGCGTTTGGACCATTGTTGATGGGTATATGATAAGTTTTTCCGTTGAGGGTGAAGGTCCCGTTGGCGATGCGATTGGCGTAACGGCCGATGGTGGCCCCGAAATAAGGATCGTCCGCGTTCAGGTACGGCGGGAGCGTTTCATAACCGAGCGCCACGTCACCGATATTTCCATGCGCGTCGGGCGCCTGGATTCGCTGCACGCGGGCGCCGTAGGTGATCAGCCGCACCACCATTCCGTGGGAGTTGGTCAGAGTGTATTGATACACCTTGGCGCCATGGGGTGTGATCCCGAAAAGTGATTTGTAAAGAGCCAGCTTCCTCGGAAAATTTTCCATGGAAGCGCCCGGCATGGACCGGCAACCGGCCAAGGCGCAGGCCGTCGCCGCGCCCGAAGCGAGCAAAAAGCCGCGGCGTGTCATGCGGAACATCGGATTCTGATTCTGGACCGGCATAGCGCGATACCTCCAATTTAAGCTGGAAACCAGCCGGCGGAAATATAACCGGCGCTTCTCCGCAGAGCAAGGCCCCACCCCCACCAACACAGCCATGGCGAAATAGGACGCTCCGGTTCAATCGTTCGCGGGTATCGGCGTGGAGTCGGCCACCGCCACCACGGCGGCGCCAATGGAGGCGGGGCGGTTTCCGGCGGGCAACGCCCGCAGGGCCGCCGCGGCGGCGCGCAGGGTGGCGCCCGTGGTGCATACGTCATCGACAAGCCACACGCGTTTGCCGGCCAGCAGGGGGTGGGTGAAAGCTTCAAACGCGCCGTGCAGATTCTCGGCGCGGGCGGTCACGCTCTGCGTCCGGGTCTGCGGCGCCGTGGGGCGGACGCGCCGTAGCACATCGAGAACCGGCCGGTTCAGCCGCCCGCCGGTGTACGCGGCGATTTCGTGCGCCTGATTGAAACCGCGCCGCCACTGGCGCCACCAGTGCAGGGGCACCGGCGCCAACACGTCTACCTGCCCGGCGGCGTGTCGTTCGAGAGCGGCGCCAAGCCAACTCGCCAGGACGGCGGCAACCGGCCAGCGGCCCTGGAATTTTAGCAATCGCACCAGCGACGATAGCGGCTCGTCCCACGGTCCCGCACGAACAATCCGCTCTACACCGAGGCGGCGCGCCGGGCAACGGCGGCAGCCGGATAAATCGGACCAGGGACCCAGCGTGGCGCCGCAGCGCGGGCAGAAAGGCCAGCCTACAAATCGCTCGAGCCGCCGGCGAACCCCGCCGGACAAACCTTGATCCACCGGTTGCACCGGCTCGCCGGTGATCCAGCAGGTGGGGGGAAAAAGGCTGCGATCGATCAGCCGGAAAGGAAAAACCAAAGGCGACAGGAATATGGTCATTTTCACACCGCCTGGTGCTTCGCGTACCATTGCACCGTTTGACGAAGCCCCTCGTCAAAGTCGGTGATCGGTTCGTAACCGAGAATTTCTCCGGCTTGGGTAATGTCGGCCAGGGAATCGCGTACATCGCCGGCCCGCGGCGGCAGGTGGCGGCGCGGAACTTTGCGGCCGAGCTGGTCTTCAATTCTTTCGAGCAAGGCCAGGAGACTGATGTTCCGGCCGCAGGCCACATTGATGACCTCACCGGCCAAGGGCCGGGAGCAACTTCCCGCCAGCATGTTGGCCCGCACCACGTTGGATACGTGCGAGAAGTCGCGCGTCTGCCGGCCGTCGCCGTAAATATTCGGCGGTTCATTGCGCAACACCGCGCGGATGAACGCCGGAATCACGGCGGCATACTCGCTGCGCGGATTCTGGCGCGGGCCGAACACGTTGAAGTAGCGGAGGCTCACCGTGGAAAGACTGTAAACGGCGGCATATACACGCGCGTAATATTCACCGGCCAGTTTGCCCGCCGCGTAGGGGCTTTTCGGAGATGGAGGCATGTCTTCACGCTTGGGCAGGATGGGACTTTCGCCATACGCGCTGCTGCTGGCGGAGTAAACCACCCGGCGCGCCCCCGCGCGGCGGGCGGCCTCCAGCACGTGAAGCGTGCCGGCGACATTCGCTGCGTTGTAGCGGATCGGATCCGCCACGGAGCCGGGCACGCTTCCCAGGGCCGCCAGGTGAAACACCACGGCGACGCCGGCGGCGGCGCGCTCGCATTGAACCGGGTCCGTGATATCGCCCTGAACAAACTCAATGTCGCCGGAAACTTCCGCGAGATTCGCCGCGTTGCCGGCGCAGAGGTTGTCCATGACACGGACACGCGCCCCGGCTCCGCCCAGCGCCCGCACCAGATGCGAACCGATAAAACCAGCGCCGCCCGTAACCAGCGTCGGCAAGCCGCGATACGCGGAAGCATCCAGACTCAAAGCTCGTTTCCTTTCTCCTGAAGCCTTATCCGGCGATGCCGTCGCGCTGTGCATCTGCCGATGGCCATCGGACTATTTCCCTACATCCGCCGCAATCGGGACAGGTCGGGGTCGGAGTATTGGGTCGGCGAATCACTAAGGCCCCGTCTCCCGGTGAGAGGTTCTAAAGGTTCCGGAAACTCTCGTCCCTTTTTTATCCGGAGGGAATCACTCCCATGCTGCCCGGACGCCCGGCGCCGGGGGCCAGCTCCGGCCGGCCAACGGCATGATAATACAATCCGGCGGCGGCGACCTTTCCGCTGGCCAGGCAATTGCGGCCGTCAAACACGTGCTTGCCGCGCATGATCGCGGCCATGCGCGCCCAGTTCTGGGTAATGAAGATGGGCCAGTCGGTGACAAGGGCGATGGCATCGGCGCCGCGCGTGCAATCCTCCACGTCACGACTCCATTGCACCGCATCGCCGAGAATTTTTCGCGCGTTGTCCATCGCCTGCGGATCATAGACGCGAAGCGTCATCCCGCCCGCCGCCAGCGTCCGGGCAATGGGAATGCTGGGCGATTCGCGCGTATCGTCGGTATCGGGCTTGAAGGCCAGACCCCACAAGGCGACCTGGGGATGTTGGACACCCTGGAGCGCCGCCAGAACGCGCTGGGCAAAAAGCAGTTTCTGGCGCTGGTTAACTTTCTCCACGCCCGCGACAAGGCACGGTTCAATGCCCACCTGCCGCATCTGGTGCTCCAGGGCGGCCACATCCTTCGGAAAGCATGATCCCCCGTAACCGACGCCGGCCTTGAGAAATGACGGCCCGATGCGCTTGTCCGTACCGATCCCGACGCGAACGCTTTCTATATCCGCACCGATGGCGGACGCCAGCAGCGAAAGTTCGTTGATGAAACTGACCCGCATGGCCAGCATGGCGTTGGAGGCGAATTTGGTCAGTTCCGCGCTCTGGCGGCTCATGGAGAATATTGCATAACCGCGGTCGATCAACGGCTGGAATATTTCACGCAACGCGTCGAGGCCGCGCGAGGAGTTGGCGCCGAAAATTATGCGATCCGGATGCAGAAAATCCTGCACCGCCGTGCCCTCGCGCAGGAACTCGGGATTGTTGACCACTTCGATCGGGTGGCGGGCGGCGGCGGTACGGGCGGCGACCTGTTCGCCGGTTCCCGGCGGAACCGTACTTTTGATCACCAGGGTTTTCGGCCCGTCAACCATCCGGACTAAATCGTCAACAACGGCAAAGAGCATGCGCAGGTCCGCGCCCCCGGACGGGGCCGGTGGCGTTCCCACCGCGATAAATATCGTCTCCGATTCACGAAAGGCCCGGCCGATGTCGGTGGTGAAGCACAACCGCCCCTGGGCATGCTGGGCGAGGATCAATTCGGAAAGCCCCGGCTCGTAAATAGGGGACTCGCCGCGCGCCAGGCTTTCGACACGGGCTTGATCCACATCCACGCCCATCACATGATGCCCCAGGGAGGCCAGACAGGCGCCGCTGACGAGGCCGACATAACCACATCCGATCACCGAAATGTTCATAAATGCAGCCTCTCTGGTGCAGCCTCAATCGAATTTAGTACAGAAGAATACCAGAGAAAACAAGAATTGCACGTCCCCCGCCGCCGGCACGTCGTTCGGTGGAAGAAGTCATCCTGTTCTGGAAATCATCCCCGGGGGGACAACCGCGCGCAGTTGAGAATCAGGACCTGGTGGCTTGGAAGGCCACCCCCACGGGGCGGTCGGGACCGTGCCGCGCCATCAGAGCGACCGGACGCGTCATACTCGCCCGTAGAGATATTCATGCAGGTAATGGATGGTGATTTCCTGATCGCCGGCGTGCCGGGCGTTCAAATCGCCGATGGAAACCAGTCCCAGCAGAACGCCTTCGGCATCGCATACCGGCAGGTGCCGAATGCGGTGATTCTTCATGATCGCGCTGGCCTCGTCCAGGGAGGTTTCGGGCGGGCAGAAGATCACCGCCGTAGTCATCACGTCAGATACCGTGCTGCGGCGCGGATTTTTTTCTTCGCCTACCACCCGCGTCAGGATGTCACGCTCGGTGAGAATACCGACGATCCGATCGTCTTGCATCACGATGAGCGAGCCGATGCGATGCTGGTTCATTTTTTGCGTCGCTTCCAGAACGCTCTGGTCCGGTGAGATGGAGTGCACGCGATTGGATTTTCCCTCCAGAATACCGGCTAAGGTTCCCATGACAATCTCCTTTGTTGAACCGATATGAATCATCGCCACGGTGGCGGATCTTCAGAACTTAAGAGCCACAACTTAACTATAGCCATGACGAATCGAAATGCAAGATTGTGAATAACTTAACGAAGACGCCCGCCACGTTTTTCGGATACCCGGCTCCGGAACGGCCAAAGTCTTATCGGTCTGCTCGAATGGGCGGCGGTTTTGCCGTAACCGTTCACGCACCGGATGTTTTTCGCGCACGTCCCGGCGGGCATGGGTTTTCCCGGTGTGTGTCGGGACCGCCAATCGCCGCGCCGCCCCAGTCACGCAGCCGCGTGGTGGAATCCCGCAGCCGTTTTGCGTCCACCTCCGGGCGGCTTTTCACGGTCGTGGATGGTAATCGAGCGGTGGTTGGTTTAAGAGGCATGATGGTTTGCGGTTACGGACGGCCGTGGATTTCCATCCACGGCTGCGGGGGGGGCGACCATGGGGCAGCCGCGAGGATCGCAATCCCGCGGCCGTTTTCCGCGCCGCCGTGAACGGTTACCCTGTTCTTTCCCTCTGGTATCGGTCTTTTGTGCAAAAACCGCGCCTGTTATCGCTCCGCGGTTTTGATAATCTCAGGATGTGTGCCAGTGCATTTTATAATAGGTCTCCCATGCCACGATGGTCGCCCATAGCGCCAGCGAGCCGGCACACAGGATGGCCCCCAGCCACAGGAGAGAAAAGACACTCAAGTGGGACAGCACACCTAAGGTTACGTTGCTATAGGTTATGCGGGGAATGGACAGGAGAGAAAATATGCCCAACAAGTGGGGCAGCCCACCGGTCATGTCCAAGAGGGCCGCCAACCAAAGGATGAGGCCTATCCAGAATACGCCTCTCAGCGCCTTCGGCGGCTTGGAAAATCGCACGGGATTGGCCGACACAGGCGCCGCGGAAATCCTGCTGGACCGGCATTGCGCCAGCCGTTCGTGGCATTCCATGCACACAACATCTTCCTTGATTTGAGACGGCGTGTGCATCCACCCGATGACGCGCCCACAGTTCCCGCACGTTAGATTTGTCTGGTCAGCCATGATTTTGCTCCTTTTCCGCAGCCTGTAGTCCCGGATGCAAACACCCTGGTCCCGCCACACCGGGCGACATTAGCCCGTTCCGCCTCCGGACGCTTACAGTGGATCTTTATCTATTTTTCTCACCCACCTTCCCCGTGCCCGCACCACTGCCTCCACTTCCCGCGAGGTTCTTACACTTTCCAGATCGGCTCGATGTTTTTTGCCGGATACGGTTACGCTATCCTGGCGGCAGCCGGGAGGCCGGCATCTCCGCATCAAATGGTCCGGCGGCGGCGCCGGGCAACCAATCCCAATCCGCCCAAGGCCAGCAATGCCAGCGTGGCGGGTTCGGGAACCGTAATAACGCCCGTCGGGTAAACATTAATCGCTCCGCCGGCATTGTTGATCAGGGCGCCAGGCAGGAGATTATTAAGGCCGACCGCAGTTTTGATCTTGAAACCGCCGGAAATTCCGACGCTGCTGATATCAACCAGCGGAGATGTGTCGCTATAGGCTTCCGATCCTGGTGTGGCCGCAAGCGAAAACGTCTTCCCCGGGAAAACAAACGAGGCGGTCCCGGGCGAATTATCACTTATTGAACCGGACGCGGTTAGGGTTTCATTGCCCGTTGTATCGGATGCGAGTACGTCCGCCGCCGCCTGTGTATATTGAGCTGTGTTTCCCGAGGGAATGGAGAAGCCAGAATCGGAAGCTATGAAGTCGATGCCAGTGTTCGTGCCGCTATTGGACAAACCGTTGATATTGGGTGAAAGCTGATTCTGTGTCGCGCTGGAAATTTCGCCGACGTAAATGTTTCCCCACGAAAAACCGCCATAACTACCACCGCCGAAGTCGTAGCTTCCCGGGGATGGCGCGTTGAATGTTTCACTGCCACCGCCCACTTGAACGGTAAGAACGATATTGCCAAATGCCGCCGAGGCGCTCATCATGGCCACGGATGCTCCGGAAATTGCGAGAATTTTTCGAATGTTCATGGCGATCTCCTTTTTTGCCTCTTGTACGGTTGCACACTCACCGCGGCGATGCCAAGGGCATCGCCCGCGCCGTCAGGAATTTTCAGCACACCTCATGCAATATCAGATGCGATACCAGACACCACACTGGCGCGATAACGCAACGTGCTACACGGCGCGCCTTTCTTATAGACAAAACTTCTGACGACATAGGAAGTATACACCAGTTATAAGACAGCGGCAAGAAAAAAATGAAAAAAAATGCAATTTTCGCAACCTATGAACAGTATATTCTCAAATGCGAATATAGATGCTATTTGTCCGTAATATACAGGCTGTTGGCAATCCACATTCCGGGCCGTGGGACTAGTGCTCTGTCACAGCTACAAATTGGGGTTGATTGGCCGGAAACGGGCCAGATGCAAGGAGTCAGCGGCGAAAACCGGGTCCGTAGACCCATTGAGCCGTTGCGACGCCGCAGATGGCCCGTTTCCGGCCAACCCTGCGAGCGGGGGCCAGGGGGCCGTGGGCTTTGTCGCTCGTCGTCAGCGTATGAACCCATACGCGATCCTCCTCGCTTCGCGCCCACGGCCCCC
>JAKBMM010000067.1 GCA_021831565.1 Planctomycetota bacterium | reverse complement strand
GGTGACGGACGAAGAAATGAAGCGAGTGAATTTGGAACGCGGTAGGTTTCATGGCGACTGGAACTACACGATTCGGCCTCAATCGACACGGCCAAGTTGATACCTTTATTTATTAACGCAGCCTAAGTTGTCGGCGTATCTTGGTATTGAATGCCGCGTCAAGCGGCGGAAAGCGTAGGTGCAGTATGGCAAGCGTTTTCAAGCGAACCACGAAGCGCGGCACGACCAAATGGTATGCACGTTACAAGGGCGCTGATGGGCGCTGGCGTAAAAAATCTTGCGGTTCCGACAAGACGGCGGCGCAGCAGATCGCCGGTAAGCTGGATACAGACGCCCGGTTGCGGCTAGACGGGATTATCGACGCAGCCATGGACAGATTCGCCGCCGCCGAGCGTAAGCCGCTGGCGGAACACTTGGCCGAGTTTCAGGCGGACGTAGAATCCCGCAAGGGCAATGCCGCCTACGCGGCACAAACCTATCAGCGATGCCGGCGGGTATTGGACGCGGTGGAGGTTAAGCGCATATCCGAGCTTAAACCCGCCGCCGTGAACGCCGGGATCGCAACGCTCAAGGAATCCTTGAGCAAGGCCAGCATTCAACACCATATCCGGGCCGTCAAAATGTTCTCTCGCTGGCTTATGCGTAATGGCCGATGCCGGGATGACGCCCTGGCCGGTTTACCCGTAGGCGGCCTGATCCCAAAGGCCGAGAGGGTTCACCAGCGCCGCCCTTTGTCCGCTGATGAACTGCGGGAACTGCTCGCCTACGCCAGAACCGCGCCCGCCCGCTGGAATATGCCGGGCGCTGATCGGGCTATGCTGTATGCCACCGCCGCCGGCACGGGCTTCCGTTCAAACGAACTCCGCAGCTTAACGCCGATATCATTTAAGATGGATGAACCGGCCATCTTTCTATCCGGCTCGGACGCGAAAAATCATAAGGACATTCTGCAACCGATCAACGCGGAACTGGCCGCCGAGCTTCGCCCATGGCTTAAAGCCCGTAAGGCCGGCGTGCCGGTATTCACTATGCCAAGCAAGGCCAACGTGGTACGGATGTTCCGGGAAGATATGGCCCATGCCCGGATCGCGTTCCTGAAGCGCCGGAAGCCGGGCGGGGAACGCCGGAAGCTCCGGCAAGGGGATTTTCTACGTTCCGTAGACGGGGAAGGCCGCTACGCCGACTTCCACGCCCTACGGGCCACGTTCATTACAATGCTGGCCCGCGCCAACGTGCCGCTGAAAGTTTTGCAGACATTGGCCCGGCATTCAACGCCGGTATTGACGATGAACGCCTACGCCACCATGGGGATAAGCGATATGGACGCCGCCGTAGCAACCTTGCCGAGCTTCAATCCGAGAACGGCCAACGAGCCGGAGCGGCGGGTTCTTCGGGCAACCGGCACAACAGATACCGCCCCCGTATACTCCCCCCCAGTATGCCCGCGTGGGACACGGGTGGGACAAACTACCGCCGAAAACGGGCGAGAATTGGCGGAAAGCGGTATCCGTGGATCAGGCGAAAACCAAGGGGCGAGAGGGCAAGAAAACCCAATAAACATGCGGTTTTCCGAACATTCTGGAGAACTGGGCAGAGCCGGAATCGAACCGGCGACACAAGGATTTTCAGTCCTTTGCTCTACCAACTGAGCTATCTGCCCGGAGACGAACCTGACGACGAACAATCTAAGCCCGCGAGGTCTAAATCGCAAGCAATCCCCGTCTGAATGATGGGTGGCCAGGACCACCTGTCAGGCCATCATGGATATGGTCAAGAAGTATGGTTCGTATTAGCTGTGTCCGAAAATGTATCGCGGACGCTACGCAGGCCCCCGGCGCGCCCGGCTCACCGGAAAACGAAGCCAATGGTCTGAATGCATCACGCTATGAGCATTTGATGCGCCGCGCCATAAACATGGATCGGAGGTTTCTCCAGCAGATATTCCCGTCCGCGCATCCATCTGCCAAGCTTGCGCATGGCGGCTCGTTCCGTCTGGCGAATGCTTTCGCGTGTCACGCCGAAACGGCGGGCGATCTGTGCGAACGAGCACGGCTTGCCCGTATCCAAGCCGTGTCGCAGGCGGATCACCAATAATTCCCGCTCCTCCAGCCGCGCCAGGACACTCTGGATCAACAGGGACGTCTCATTTTGCTCGAGCATCTGATCCGGCGCCCCGGTGCGATTATCAAGCAGCATTTCATGCAAAGTTCCCGTATTGTCCCGGGCAGCGCCGGCGGATGCGGTGGAGACCTGCCCGCGCGACGCCTGCTCCGCAGCCAGAACGTCGTCCACTGAGATCTTCAGCTCGCAGGCCATTTCTTCTTCCCGCGGCTCGCAACCGAACCGATCGCGGTACGCCCTGGCCATACCCTGTAACCGGCAAATGCGCTGGCTCATATAAGCCGGTACGCGAATCGGCCGAATGCTCACGCGCAGGGCCTGCTGGATAGCCTGGCGAATCCACCATGTCGCGTATGTACTGAAGCGCACGTGCCTTTCCGGATCAAACAGATCAACCGCCCGCACCAGGCCGACGTTGCCTTCCGCGATCAGATCAGCCAGCGGCAGGCCCCGGCCCATGAACCGGCGGGCGACGCTTACCACAAGACGCAGATTGGAGGCGATCATCTCCCGCCGCGCTTGGGCGTCACGGTGGCGACGGATACGGTGCCCCAACTGACGCTCGCGCCGGGACGTAAGCAACGGAACTTTCTGAATCTCTTCCAAATACCGACGAATTTCAACGTCTGCGGACATGTCTTGCTACTCCCTTCTTTCAGATGGATGCAATCTCTCTCCCAACGGAGCGCCTTTCTTTTTTTCAAGTCGTTTCGCGATCTGTACAACCGAAGTGTACTCCCTCCATCGGACCGATGCAAGAAAAAAACCATTTTTTTTTATCGCCGGCCGTCCCATAATTTATTTGCAAAAAATTATACTCGCTCAGGTCGATGGCACGGATGGCCGGCGTTCTTGTTCGGCGGAATATTCTCTTTCCAGACGAGCGAAAATGGTCATGGCATGGGCGGTATGAATCCGCACTTGCACCATCCGGCCTTCCAGCGAAGGCGCGCCGTCAAAAACCACGATCTGGTCGGCCGTGGTTCGACCCATGAGTTGAATAGCCCCCGGCGCGATCGGGGGAGGCGCACCAGCCGCTTGTCTCCCCACCGGCGCCCGCATGGCCGCGGCTAGACGCCGCCCCAATTCCACGCGCGGTGCGGGGGGAAATGCCGCCACTGCCGCGGTTTCATCCGGTACGGTTCTTTGCGTGATGACCGATTCAGCGGATCTGTTCCAGCCGCTGGGACCTTCGCAGAGCACTTGCACGCTTTGGCCGATCAGGGTGCGGTTCAACTCCTGACTTATCTGATTTTGCACAGTAAGCAGATCATTGTTGCGCCGTCGTTTTTCCAGCTCGGACACATCATCCGGATGCCGGCGCGCCGCCACCGTACCCGGCCGCGGGGAATACTTGAAGATGAAACAATTCTTGTAGCGAACGCGGCTCACCAGATCGCGCGTAGCCTGGTAATCTTCTTCGGTTTCCGTTGGGAAACCGACGATAAAGTCTCCCGCCAGGGCAATATCCGGCACCAGCCGGCGCGCCCGCTCCACCAGAGCCAGATAACTTTCCACCGTATAGCCACGATTCATCAGCCGCAGAATCCGGTTGCTTCCCGCTTGCGCCGGAATGTGCAGATAACGGCATATACGCGAACATCCGGCCAGCACGTGCAGGATATCGTCTGTAAAATCGGCGGGAAAACTGGTCAGGAAACGCAATCGCGGCAGATGGGGAATGCTTTCATGCAATTGATAAAGCAATTCAGCGAACGTGGTACGGCGGCGGACGGCGCCGGCGGCCCCGGAGGCGGTCCCATGTTCATAAACGTAATGATTGATTGTCTGACCCAGCAGTGTGATTTCCATGGCGCCCGCGTCCACAAGACGGCGGGCCTCGTCGATAATCGCCTGCGGCGCACGGCTTACCTCCGGGCCGCGGGTGTATGGCACGACGCAGTAAGTACAGAACTTGTTGCAGCCCCGCACCACGCGAATGTACGCCTGGAAGCGATTCTTTTGCGGCGAAAAACTCCGCGAAAGATCAAGCAGTTCCAGCGACGAATCCCCGGAGGCCGCCGGCACATCCCGCCGGCCGGCGGCGCCGGTGTTTCCCGCCAGGGCGGTTTGCTGTTTGCCGGTGCGAAAGGCGTTGTCCAGCAGCGCCGGCAGCTTATCCAGTTCGCCCGGTCCGCAGAGAACATCCACCTGCGGCCAATGTTGGCCAAGGCGTAAGCCATTACGTTCGGCCATGCAGCCGAGCACGCCGACCACCAAGTCCGGCTGCGACTGTTTGCGGATTTTCAACAGCCCCAGTCGTGAGAGAACCTTGTCTTCGGAATGCTGCCGGACTGAGCAGGTGTTGTAGAGAACGATATCGGCGGCGGTCCAGTCGCCGGTAAAGTCGTAGCCGAGCGTGCGCAGCCGCCCTTCAATCAGTTCGCTGTCCAGAACATTCATCTGGCAACCGAAAGTTTCGAGGTAAATTTTCTTCATGGAGAGAATCCATAAACTTCAGCCGACAGCAATTTTACCTGCGGCAACCGCCGGGGGCGAATCCCCACGAAACGGGGATGAGGTCAAAACACGTGAAATAACAGCCAGTTATGGATAAGTTTATGTATCGGAACAGGGAGACACCACCGAAAAGATTGCCATGCCAATTGCCCATGCGAGATATGCTCCGCGACGCTTTTTTGATACATTTCTCCCGGGTGGAAACCGCGACCGTCCCGCCGGCTGAGAGCAGCCCGGCTTCGCGCCGCGGGTGCTTCCCCCGCGCGGCACTAAATGTGCCGGCTAAAACACCGGCAACGCTCGCCGTTGCGGTGGGATTGCGGTCAATCCCGCCGGTTTGAAATGTGGCGTGGGTTCGGTTTCCGGAAGCGGTGGATGAGAAAAATCGCCCTGTTCAATCAAAAAGGCGGTGTGGGCAAAACCACCACTGCGGTCAATCTCGGCGCCGCTCTGGCGGCGGCGGGCGGGAAAACCATCTTGATTGACATGGACCCCCAGGCCAATTTGTCGTTTCATCTGGGTCTTGAGCCTGAAAAAGTATCCCGATCCATTTACGATATCCTGTGCCGCCACGCCGCGTTTACCGAGGCGCTTTACCCGGTGGCGGAGAATTTGTGGGTCGTTCCCTCCACGCCCGATCTGGCCGGCGCCGAAGTGGAACTGGTCAACGAGCCGGATCGCGAACTTCGGCTCTGGCATGCCATCGCGGACCAGTCGCCGCCCTTCGATTACCTGCTTATAGATTGTCCGCCGAGCCTGGGTTTGCTTACACTCAATGCCCTGTGCCTGGCGACGGAAGTGATTATTCCCCTCCAAGCTCATTTTCTGGCGTTGCAAGGTCTGGCCCGTCTGCTGGAAACATGCTCGCTGGTTAGATCCCGGCTTAATCCTGATTTGCGCATATCGGGTATTTTGTTCTGCCAATACGAATCAGCGCCGCGCTTAAGCGGTGAGGTGATCGGCGAAGTGGAGCAGTTCGTGGTCGGCGGGCGCGGCTCCGGCGAACTGTGGGCCGATGCCGTAGTATTCCAGACGCGGATCCGCCGAAACATCAAGCTGGCCGAAGCGCCAAGCTTCAGCCGGAGCATTTTCCAGTATGCGCCCGTCAGCGCCGGCGCGGCCGATTACCAAGTGCTTGCCCAGGAAATCATGCGCATGACCTTACCCGGCTCCTCCGCGATTCTCACACCCGATGCCTCAACAAAATCGTCGCCCCCGCTTTAACATGTTGACCGGCATGAACCACCACTTCCCAGCGCTCCGGAGCTGGGACGATTAATTCCGTTCGGCTGCCGAAAGCGATCATTCCGAATCGCTGCCCGCGTGCCAGCCGCTGACCAATTTGTACCGGCGCAATAATCCGCCGGGCGATCGCTCCGGAAATCTGCCGCACTACGGCCGCAGGTTTGGCCCCGGCGTGTGCAGTTCCCGGGGCCAGAAGCGTAATCGTAAGCGATTCATTGTCAGTGGCGGCCTCCGGGCGCCGGGCGTCAAAAAATAATCCCGGCCGGTATTCGGTCGCGCCAACCGTGGCGTCGCAGGGACTGCGATTGACGTGTACATCCAGGACGCTGAGGAAAATGCCGATCCGAAGCGCCGGCGAACCGCAAATACCGTGATTCTCCAGGCGCGTAATGTCGGTAATTTTTCCATCGGCGGGTGCAACCATCAGACCCGGTTCCGTGGGAATTCGGCGTGGCGGATCACGAAAAAAAGCCAGACACGTGATGCTCTCCACCGCCATCAGCCAGGATAACGGCGGGCAGATCAGCGCCAGTGTCAGAACAAGAATGACGCCCGTAAGCAGCAGCGGCAACCAAAAAGTCCAGCCAAAGATGGAAAGACCAAGCCAGGTCATTTTCTTCATGCGGCCACCATGCGCAGGCGGACATCCCGATCCCGTATGTTTGTGCCGATTCGCCAGCCAGGACCTTGCGCGGGCCGACGCAGCGGCCCGGCTTCGCACTGCGGGTGTCCGCCTTTCGCGGCATATTAAATGTGTCGGCTAAAATATAGCCGCACGATTTTTCGAACCGCGAACATCGGCTGCGCACACTGGTATCCAAGCTTAAAGCTTAGCCGCGTCGTTTCGGCTTGGCCGGCCGCCCGGTGCGCGCCGATTCATAAATGGCATCCATCAGCTCGCTCTGGGCAATGCCATTGGCGGTTGAGGTGCGCGGTTCCGCCCGCCCCAGGATGGCGTCGATAAAATTATCGTTCGGATTGCCGCCATCGCCGACGACCGGCGGATATTTAACCTTCTGGTGTCCCTTCCACACATTGATCCAGGAACCATCCCATCCATTAATATCGATGCGGCCATTGTCGAAAAGAAAATGCATGGACGAATTACCCGCAGGGCTGTTGCCGCCGATCACAAGGCACGCCAGAACACCGTTGTCAAATCGGATATTGATTGCGGAGTTGATATCCACCGGCGTGCCGTGATTGTCGACAAAGGCGAACACCTCGGCGATATTGGCCTCGACGGACCAGACCAGGCTGTTGAGCAGGTGGGCGCCGGAATCATACGCCTGGCCGCCGCCGGAAAGTTCGGGCTTCTGCCGCCAAGTGCCCAAGGTGCCGCGCAGCCAGCTCTGGGACAGATAGCCGGAAACCAGTTCGAGTCGGCCCAACGTCTTATTGCGAATTTGCTCGCGCAGGTAGTGAAACTCCGGCGTGCAGGGCGTGTTGTAACCGACGACGAGAATTTTTTTTGCCGCCTTCACCTTCGCGTCCAATTGATGGGCGTGCTCCGCGGAAGTAACCATCGGCTTTTCCATCAGCACATGACAACCGGCCTCCAAGGCCTCCATCCCATGCTCGAAATGCAGGGTGTGCGGCGTGACAATAGAGACCGCATCCAGCTTGCACTCCCGGTACATCCTGGCCCGATCGGTGTAAATCGCCGGTTTGGGTTCCTTGGCGGCGAAGTGCCTATCGAGAAATTTGTGCACCACTTGCTCGGTTACGTCGCAGCACGCGACCACCTGTACGTCGGGGTTGGCGTTGAACCGCTTGGCGTGCTCCCCGGCCATGCCGCCGCAACCAAGAATCGCCACTCTTACCTTTGCCATCTTAGTAAAACTCCGCATTCATTGTGGGGAATTCAGGAACCTGTCACACGACGGCTCCGCTTTCCCCGTGTACACGGCAGGATGCTACAAGCAAGGCCTACGGCGTGCAAGGAAGTCGCTACCACCGCGAATCTACTCCCAATGGCTGTTCGGGATATTATGACACCCTGGCATCGCCACCGGTTCCTATCGCCGTTTGAACTGCTTTTCCAGATCGCGCCGGGACAGTCGCAGTGTGGTGGGACGGCCGTGCGGACAGTTGCTGGCGCGCTCCACGACGTGGCGGCAGGCAAGCAGGGCCTCAATTTCAGCGGGCGACAGGGGATCGCCGGCCTTGATTGCCGCCTTGCACGCGGCCATGTCGAGCACTTCATGTAACAATTCTTCATCACTGATGCGACCGGACGTTTCCAGAAGTTTATCGAGCAGATCACGGAGGTATTCGAGCGGATTCAAACGGGCCAGCAGACTCGGCAAGCTCTGGATGGCGACACTGTCGGCGTCAAATTCGCTTATTTCAACACCCACGCGGGCGAGGGAGTTTCGCAGCCGCTCCAAAAGGGCCGTCTGGCGCGGATTGACGGGAACGATGACCGGCAGTAGCAACCGCTGGGCCGGCAGCGGACCGTCGCGCACACGTGCGAGAAGCTGTTCATAAATGACGCGTTCATGCAGGGCGTGCTGGTCGATAAACAACAGGCCGTCCGGCTCCTCTACCACCAGATAGGCATTGTGGAATTGCATGAAACGCGGGATGCCCGCCGGCGGCGCGACGGGCGTCTCCCGTGCGACCGTGACCGGTGGCGCCGTGGCCGGGGGAACCGGCGCGCCAGGATCGCCCGCCACGGCGGGTAAACTCGCCGGGACACCCGCGTCATATTGTGGTGTGATCCGGTCATCATCGGCTGGGAGGGTGGACAAAGCAGCGGCCGGCGATCCCGGCTCGCCGGAAACGGATTCCACGGAATCCAGCGACTTTTCAAAGCCAAATCCGCTTTGCCGCGGCTGGTCTGGTTGGGGCCGGCGGAAGAAATCGCTGATGATCTGCCGTGTCTGGGCGAAGTGCTCTGTGCATACATCCCGCCCGGCCATCGCCGCACCGGTGCCGGTGTTGGTGACGCCAAGCCGCGCCTGGGCCGTCAGATCGCGGGAAAGAAGTTCTTGGCGCACGGCGGAGAGAACGGCGCGGTGCGCCAGGTTGGATTCGCGGAAGCGCACCTCGATTTTCTGGGGATGCACGTTCACATCAAACGCCGCCGGCGACATCGTGAGAAACAGCACCGCCACGGGCTGGGCCTGCGGCTCGATCAGTCCCCGGTACGCCTCCTTGAGCGCGTGGAGAATGGAGCGATCGCGGATGTAGCGGCCATTGAGAAACAGATATTGGTAACGGGAAGTGGCCCGTGCGATTTCCGGCAGACCCACGTAACCATGGACCTGGATCACGGGCTCTTCTAAATTTACCGGGAACAAGCGGTCTTTGAATTCGTCGCCCAACGCCTGCACGATGCGCCACAGGTGGTCGGAGGCGGTGGGCAGATCGAGAGTACAACGGCCGTTATGCGTGAGACTGATGGCGATATGCGGGTGGGCCAGGGCGATGCGCAGAACCATTTCCTGGATGTGGCCGAACTCGGTCGAATCGCCGCGCAGGAACTTGCGCCGCGCCGGCACGCAGTAGAACAGGTCGCGGACTTCGACGGTGGTTCCGGGCGGCGCGGCGCACGGCACGGCGGGCGAGAGGAGACTTTCCTGCGCGGTGATTTGCACGGCCTGGGGGGCGTCCGCCGGGCGCGTGATGAGCCGGGCGTGGCTTACGCCGGCGACCGAGGCGAGCGCCTCGCCGCGGAAGCCCATGGTGTTGATGGCGAAGAGATCTTCGACGCTTGCTATCTTGCTGGTGGCGTGACGGGCGAAGGCCAGCGGGGCCTCCTCCGGCGACATGCCGCAGCCGTCGTCGGTAATGCGGATGAGCGTTTTGCCGCCGTTTTCAATGGTGATGGAAATCCGCCGGGCGCCGGCATCGACGGAATTTTCCAGCAATTCCTTGACGACGCTGGCGGGCCGTTCCACCACTTCACCGGCGGCGATCTTATTCACGAGCGCATCGGGCAGCACGTGAATGGCGCGGCGGGCGGCGGACGCGGAGATTGAGCCGGAATCCGTTTCCATCGCCGCCATCATACGCCGGATCAAGCGGGCGGTCAGCGCTTCGCCCAGGGCGGTCATGTTCGATCCGTCGATGGAGGCTTGAGTTCATTCCCCTCCGCGTCACAGTTCCCGGGCTTGAGGTCTGCCGGGAACCGACTTTGTGGCTTACGACGTAAGCGCCTGCGGGGGAATCCGGAGGTTGCAATGTTGCAATCAGGATCTTATGCTTCCCCCGGGCAGACCTATTCGCCTCCGTAACAAAAAACCGAGATCGCCTCCGGCTCAGCCGCAGCTCTCCTCACAACTTTCTACTCTCCTTGTGCCGCCTGCGCATCAGCAGTCCCAATCCGCCCAATGCCAGCAGCGCCAGCGTGGCGGGCTCGGGGGTGGTTATGCTGAAGATCGTGCCATAATAATTGCTGCTTCCGCCAGACTCAGTCATTCCATACAAGGTCGAGCCGGATTGGATCAGCGAGCCGTAGGGATGTGCGCCATCCGCGCCAGTAAATGAATGCAGCACATTAAAACCAGTTCCATTGGCATCAATGGAAAAGATCGTGCCGTTGTTACTGCCGCTTCCGCCAGAGCTGGTCATTCCATACAAGGTCGAGCCGGATTGGATCAGCGAACCGTAGGGAAATGCGCCATCTGTTGCTCCACCGGTAAATGAATGCAGAAGCCGAAAACCAGTTCCATTGGCATCAATGGAAAAGATCGTACCATCACCGCGGCTGCTGCTGCCGCTTCCGCCATAGGAGGTCATTCCATACAAGGTCGAGCCGGATTGGATCAGCGAGCCGAGGGGAGATGCGCCATCCACAGAGGAACCGGTAAATGAATGCAGGACCGTAACGGTTCCCCCGGTGTAAGAAAAGATCGTGCCATAACCGCTGCTTCCGCCAGAGTCAGTCATTCCATACAAAGTCGAGCCGGATTGGATCAGCGAGCCGTAGTAGGGATGTGCGCCATCCGAGGGGGCGCCAGTAAATGAATGCAGAACTGTAGGGTTCCCGCCACCGGTGCTCTCGGAAAAGATCATGCCGTTGTTACTGCCGCTTCCGCCAATAAGGGTCATTCCATACAAGCCCGAGCCGGATTGGATCAGCGAGCCATAGGGAGTTGCGCCATCCGAGGGGGTGCCGGTAAATGAATGCAGAACTGTAGGGTTCCCGCCACCGGTGCTCTCGGAAAAGATCGTGCCGTTATCGGCGCTTCCGCCAACTGGGGTCATTCCATACAAGGTCGGGCCGGATTGGATCAGCGAGCCGAGGGGATTTGCGCCATCCGCGCCGATAACGGTAAATGAATGCAGAACTGTAGGGTTCCCGCCACTGGTGCTCTCGGAAAAAATCGTGCCGTTACCGCCGCTTCCGCCAGAGCTGGTCATTCCATACAAGGTCGAGCCGGATTGGATCAGCGAGCCGAGGGGATTTGCGCCGTCCGTGGCCCCGCCGGTAAATGAATGCAGTATATGAAAGTTACCAGCATCCGCATAACCGACCCCCACCGCCAATGCCCCGCATAACCCGGTTGCCAGCATGACCATTTGACGCATTTTCATTGGAATACCCTCTCATAAAATTACAAACTTCTGATATAACCGTTCACGGCCTTGCGGACGGTCCAAAGCTCTCCCAAGGGCTGAAGACGAATTAAGTTGTGAGTCTACCACCGTCTTCCCAAGAATGTCAATCAATTTCCGGGAAAAAATGGCGATTTGCCAGGGCAATCGCATGTAGAATCAAGCGAGCAGCGTTTTGAACAGATAGCTCAAGCTGCTGGCGCAACGCTTGCGTTTACGCCGGAGGCTCATCGCTTTCGTGCTCTTCTCCTTGCCGTGCTGGTTCA